>NZ_JAGGQR010000011.1:0-286587 GCF_018613205.1 Bacillus sp. ISL-46 | reverse complement strand
TCTTGATACTCTCTTACTATCTTTAATTTAAATTGTTCGCTGTATTTAGCCATAAAAATACACCCCAAAAGTTAGATATTACTCTAACTTTTGGGGTGCAGTACAGTTCTACCGGGTGCCCTCTTTTTCTTCTATTTCTTCAATTTCAGCACCAATTCTTCATCCGGCGTTACATAAACCGTCTGTTGATTGTCGTAAATCACAAATCCAGGCTTTGCACCGCTAGGTTTTTTAACAAACCGGACCTTCGTAAAGTCGACAGGAACAGAGCTTGAATTCCTCGCTTTACTATAATAAGAGGCTAAAACGGCAGCCTCACGAATCGTCTCATCAGATGGATCCTTGCTGCGAATCACCACGTGTGAGCCGGGAATATCTTTTGTATGGAGCCAAATCTCATCCCTTGCTGCCAGCTTATTTGTTAAATAGTCATTTTGTTTATTATTTTTTCCAACGATGATATCCGTCCCATCTGTAGATAAGAAGTGATCTAAAATTGGTTTAACATTCTGAGCCTTTTTCAATTTCTTTTTCTGCCGTTCGCGGATATAGCCACCCTCAATTAATTCTTCACGAATCTCTTGAATATCCTTTGGTGAGGCAGCTTGTACCTGCTGTAGTAAATTATCAAAATAAGCTACTTCGACTTGTGCCTTTTCAATCTGATCAACGACAATTTCAACTGCATTTTTTGCCTTTAGGTATTTTGAAAAATACTTTTGGGCATTTTCAGATGGTGTCTTTCTGGGGTCAAGCGGAATTAAAATCGTTCCACCAGATTCATCATAATAATCGAGAACTTCAATATCACGCATCCCTTTCTTAGCAGCATATAAATTGGCAGTTAACAACTCGCCAGAGCGTTGATATTGATCAGCCTTTTCTGCTTCTTTCAGAGTAGCCTTCAGTTTGTTAATTTTCTTTTCATTCTTTTCTTTTTCATTTTGAATAAATCGTTCAATATCATTTCCCTGCTGCTTTACCCGGTCTCTTTCCGCTTTGCCAAAATAAAAACGGTCAAGCATTTCACTTAGCGTGGAGAAGGTCTTTATTTCTCCTTTTAGATGCTCAAGGGGAAATAAGTAAAAAGCGTCCTTACCGCCCGACGATATAATCGAGGGAGAAATCTCACCGGTTTCCACCTTTTTAATCATACGAATAAACGTTCCCGGTATTGTAGAACGATTGGCAAGACCACTTTGGAATATAACTTCCTTGGCAAAAAGGGGAGAGATCCCTGCAAATTGCTCAACTAATTGGCGGTCGAGTTTTCCTGCATTGTAATCAATTTTTCTTAATAGATCATCTTCGCTCGAATGAAACGGATTTTGCTTATGCTGTTCTGGCGGAAATACATAAGGTTGTCCTGGCAAAATGGCCCTGTGGCTATTTACGGCAAAGGAAACATGTTTGATACTATCAAGAATGACATTTCGTGTTTTATCTACCAGTACGATATTGCTATGCCTGCCCATAATTTCAATAATTAATTGTTTATAGCTAATATCACCAATCTCATTTCTGCCCTTTATTTCTAGTACTACCATCCGGTCTGTTTCTACTTGATATATATCCTCTAAAATATACCCCTCAATATGTTTCCTAAGCAGCATACAGAACATCGGGGCTTCACTAGGATTATCGTATGCTTCTTTCGTGAATTGGACCCGCGCGTAGCTTGGGTGTGCTGATAAAAGCAGCTTTTGATTAACACCATTCGCACGAATCGTGAGAATTACTTCATTTTTATAGGGTTGATGAACCTTATTGATCCGTCCGCCCTTCAAGGAACGAACAAGTTCATCGACCATTGCTTTTGTAAATAAACCATCAAATGACATGGAAAACATCCTTTACTACATTCATATGAATTAATTATAGCTTACTAAAAATATACTGTCTTATTTTTACTCTGTTAAACGTGCCCGTTGATTTCCGCTCCAATCAATAGGGTTCCATTTATTCTCTAATTTATCTTTCACTATATCATAGCATTTTTTTGGACGACCCTGAATAAGCTTTCTTTAGAGCAGGTATTTATAGGTATTTAAAGGGGGAAGTGAGATGGTCGGATGAAATTCCATGAAATGCAGATAGAACAAGTAGAAAAGTCTCTAGAAACCGACTTTTCTTCTGGATTATCACAGGAAGAAGTAAAAAAGAGAATTAATTTGCACGGACTAAATGAGTTGGACGAAGGAGAAAAGCAATCAGCTTTACTCTTATTTTTTAGTCAATTTAAGGATTTTATGGTCTTAGTTCTTCTCGCAGCTACCTTAATCTCCGGATTGCTTGGCGAATATATTGATGCCATTGCTATTATTGCCATCGTAATTATCAATGGCTTTCTTGGGTTTTTTCAAGAAAGGCGGGCAGAGAAATCACTACAGGCATTAAAGGCATTATCTGCACCACAAGTCTCTGTGCTCCGGGATGGTCAGTGGATCAAAATTCCTTCGAAAGAAATTGTGGTAGGGGATATTTTGAAGTTTGTTAGTGGGGACCGCATCGGTGCCGACGTCCGTGTGATTGAGTCTAAAAGTTTAGAAATTGAAGAATCAGCGCTTACAGGAGAATCCGTCCCTGTTTCCAAGCATATAGAAATCCTAACTAACCCTAACCCTGGCATAGGAGATATGGAGAATATCGCATTTATGGGTACGATGATTACGAGGGGAAGCGGGATAGGAGTCGTCATTGCAACAGGTATGAAAACAGCAATGGGACAAATTGCAGATTTGCTTCAAAATGCAGAGGCGCAAGATACTCCATTGCAACGCCGCTTAGAGCAACTGGGAAAAATACTAATTATAGTAGCCTTACTGTTAACTGTTCTGGTTGTAGTGGTTGGAGTTTTGCGAGGACACGACATATATGAGATGTTTTTAGCAGGCGTTTCTCTTGCAGTTGCGGCCATACCTGAAGGGCTGCCGGCTATCGTGACAGTGGCATTATCTCTCGGTGTGCAAAAAATGATTAAGAAAAATGCCATTGTCCGGAAATTGCCCGCAGTAGAAACACTTGGCTGTGCTTCGGTCATCTGTTCAGATAAAACGGGAACAATGACACAAAACAAAATGACGGTTACCCATTTATGGAGTGGGGGTCAAACTTGGACAGTTGATGGGGTAGGGTATCAGCCGCGAGGAAATTTCTATAGAAATGAACGCAATATTAATCCTAAAGATGAAAAGGCATTGCAGCAAATGCTGATTTTTGGGATGTTATGTAATCATTCAGATTTAGTCATTAAGGATGATGATTATATTCTTGACGGAGACCCAACCGAAGGGGCACTGTTGGTAAGTGCAATGAAAGCAGGTTTTGATCGTCCCAAATTATTAGATGAGTTTACGATCATAAATGAATTCCCATTTGACTCAACCAGAAAAATGATGAGTGTTCACGTTAAAGACAAGCAGGGACGGCATTTTATAGTCACAAAAGGGGCACCGGACGTCATTTTAGATATTAGTGAATCCGTTCTTTGGGACGAGAGAACACAATTTTTAAATAAAGAGACACAAGGGAAGGTTCAGGAGGCAATAAATGGACTCGCATCACAGGCGCTTCGAACGATCGCGATTGCCTTTAAACCAATACAGGCTAATACGATTATTTTAAGTGAACGAGAAGCTGAGAAAAATTTAACGCTTATTGGTATTCAGGGAATGATTGACCCGCCGAGACCTGAAGTGAAAAAGGCTGTAAAGGAATGTAAAGAAGCAGGTATTAAAACTGTCATGATTACCGGTGACCATGTCATCACTGCAAAAGCGATTGCCTCCCAACTTGGAATTATAACGAATAAAAGCAAGGTCATTGATGGGAATGCATTATCCGAAATGTCAGTCGAAGAGCTTGAAGAAATAGTCAATGATGTTTCAGTTTTTGCTAGGGTTTCACCAGAGCATAAACTGAAAATTGTCAAAGCATTACAAAATCGCGGACATATTGTCGCAATGACGGGTGATGGTGTGAACGATGCACCAGCTATTAAAGCCGCTGATATTGGAGTCGCTATGGGGATTACCGGGACCGATGTCGCCAAAGAAGCCTCCTCTCTTATATTGTTGGACGATAACTTTGCCACGATTAAGGCTGCGATAGTGGAAGGCAGAAATATCTATGAAAATATTCGTAAATTTGTTCGATACTTGTTGGCTTCTAATGTTGGTGAAATATTGGTCATGTTGTTTGCGATGATTTTAGCGCTGCCTCTGCCGCTTATTCCTATCCAAATCCTCTGGGTGAATTTGGTTACTGATGGGTTGCCGGCTATGGCACTGGGACTCGATCGACCTGAAGAAAATGTAATGAAACGTAAACCCCGCAGTCCAAATGAAGGTGTTTTCTCGCGAGGTCTGGGCTGGAAGGTTGTGTCACGTGGCTTCCTAATAGGGCTGGTAACATTACTATCCTTTATGATTGTTTACAATAACGATCCTGCCAAGTTGCAATATGCACAAACTGTTGCCTTTGCAACACTTGTCATGGCTCAGCTGATTCATGTGTTTGATTGCCGCAGTGAGAAATCAGTGCTCTCGAGAAATCCTTTCGGAAATCAGTACCTTGTTTGGGCCGTTTTATCTTCACTTGCATTGATGTTTGTCGTTATTTATTACCCGCCATTACAGCCTATTTTTCACACACTGCCGGTAGCAGCTAAGGATTGGCTGTTGATTGTTGGATTATCATCGATACCAACTTTTTTACTAGCCGGGTCATTTTTGTTAAGAAAAACAAAATAAAGTGTGTTATAATCCAAAAGGTAATAGATTCCACTCTATTACCTTTTGTCTTTTTTGAAAAATATAGCTAGCCGATCAATTTTTCAGAAGATTGGATGTGCACAAAATGGTTATAAGTATGACAGGCTTTGGAAGAGCTAAAACAGAATCAGATTGCTTCTCTGTCAATGTGGAAGTAAAAACAGTGAACCACCGTTTCTGTGAAATGAATATCCGCATGCCAAGGCAGCTTTTAAAAATAGAAGATAGAATGAAAAAGAAACTTAATCAGTATATCCGCCGTGGAAGGGTAGAAGTTTATGTTAGCTTAGAGGGTGAAGGCGTCGTAACCCGCAAAGTCCACGTGGATTGGAAACTGCTAGATGAGTATTATCAATTTATCAAACAGGCTCGTGAAAAATATAATGTTGAAGGAACGTTAACACTTCAGAATTTGCTAAGTAGAAGTGAACTTTTACATATTGAAGAAAGTGAAGCTGGCAATGAAGAGCTTGATAATCTAGTTCTGGCTGCAACAGAAGAAGCTGCCAAGTTTTTAACACAAATGCGGATGGCAGAAGGTGAAGAATTAAAAAAGGATTTGCTCGCCATTTTATCTCAATTAGAATCACATGTTTTTGAACTCCAGAAATTTGCTCCACTCGTTGTTCAATCCTTTAAAGAGCGTTTAACAAAAAGAATGGAAGACTTTGTTAATGGGCAATTGGACGAAACGAGGATCTTGACGGAAGTAGCCGTTTTTGCTGATAAAGCAGATATAAATGAAGAAGTCACACGATTAAAAAGCCATTTTCAACAATTCTTGCAAACCCTTGAGAGTATGGAACCGATTGGAAGAAAATTGGATTTTATCGTCCAGGAAATGAACAGAGAAGCAAATACCATTGGTTCAAAAGCAAACGATTCAAACATTGCTAAAAAGGTTGTAGATATTAAAAGTCTACTTGAGAAGCTAAAAGAACAGGTTCAAAATATCGAGTGATCCTTGTTTAGAAACTGTTTGAGACGGTCAAAATATATTATTAATGATTGGATGAGTACCATGTCGATAAAATTAATTAATATTGGATTTGGAAATATCGTTTCTGCCAATCGAATTATTTCAATTGTCAGCCCTGAATCTGCTCCAATAAAAAGAATTATTCAAGATGCCCGGGACCGGGGAGCATTAATTGATGCCACATACGGTAGGCGGACACGAGCGGTGATTGTTATGGATAGTGATCATGTTATTCTATCAGCTGTACAACCTGAAACGGTAGCGCACCGCTTAGCTGATCGTGATGAAATAATTGATGAAGGGTAGGATTTCTGAAATGCAGGAAAAAGGATTGCTGATTGTACTTTCTGGGCCTTCCGGGGTTGGAAAAGGAACGGTTCGGAAAGAAATTTTTTCCCATCCGGATACAGCTTTTGAATACTCCATTTCGATGACAACCCGCTCACCTCGAGATGGGGAGATTGATGGAGTGGATTACTTCTTTAAGTCAAGAGAAGAGTTTGAACAATTAATTGAACAGGGCAAACTGTTAGAGTATGCCGAATTTGTCGGGAATTATTACGGTACCCCTGTTGACTATGTTCGTTCCACTTTGGATGCTGGAAAAGACGTCTTCTTAGAGATTGAAGTAAAGGGTGCCCGTCAGGTACGAGAAAAGTTCCCTGAAGGTTTATTTATTTTCCTTATGCCGCCAAGTTTATCTGAACTAAAGAACCGGATTGTAACAAGAGGAACGGAAACAGATGACATCATACAAAACCGCCTGCTTTCCGCTCGCGAAGAAATTGAAATGATGGAGTTATATGATTATGTTGTTGAAAATGACCAAGTGGAGCGCGCCTGTGAACGCGTGAAATCCATTGTTACTGCGGAGCATTGCCGCAGAGAACGTGTTGAACACCGCTATAAAAAATTGCTGGAGGTTGAATTATAATGTTATATCCTTCTATTGATTCGCTGCTTGAGAAAATTGATTCGAAATACTCGCTTGTTTCCGTAGCTGCGAAGCGCGCTCGCGTGATGTCCCAGGTAAGAGATGAAAGATTGCCAAAATACGTTTCCCATAAACATGTTGGAAAAGCACTAGAGGAAATATACAGCGGTGAACTAACCTACCGAATTTCTAAAAAAGCAGACACATCTGCTGAGTAGTCTTAAATAGTTATTAATTGACAGTAAATTTCTGAGAGAAGGCCTGACAAAAGGGGAAATCCTTACATGTCAGCCTTTTTTATTTTGGTTATCCTCGTTATGTAGAATTTGTCGAATTACGAGTGGAAAAAGGTGAAAAATTGCATTCATTCTAGCATAATAAAGATAGAGTGAAATGGACGAGAAGCGGGGGAATCCAATAATGGTACAGGATAAAAAAATATTATTATGTGTTACAGGCGGAATCGCCGTATATAAGGCAGCGGCACTAACAAGTAAGCTTGTTCAGGCTGGTGCTCATGTAAAAGTCATTTTAAGTGAATCTGCACAGAAATTTGTTACCCCATTAACTTTTCAGGCGTTATCCCGTAATGAAGTATATGTTGATACTTTTGATGAAAAAAATCCGCGTGTCATTGCCCATATTGATTTAGCCGATTGGGCAGATTTAATCCTTGTTGCACCTGCTACAGCAAATACGATTGGGAAAATAGCTGGTGGAATAGCCGATAATATGATAACAACGATCCTGCTTGCAGCTACCTCACCAGTCTGGATTGCCCCTGCTATGAATGTGCATATGTACGACCATCCTGCTGTGAAAAAGAACCTCTCAATATTGGCTGAGTACGGATATCAATTTATTGAACCTAGTGAAGGTTATCTTGCCTGTGGATATGTAGGGAAGGGCCGCTTGGAAGAGCCGGAAAAAATCGTCCAGCATGTACAACAATTTTTTACCGATCAATTCCAACAAACCTTAAGAGGAAAAACAGTTGTGGTTACAGCGGGGCCAACACGGGAAAAGATTGATCCTGTTCGTTTTATTTCCAATCATTCAACAGGGAAAATGGGTTATGCCCTTGCTGTTGAGGCAAAAAAACAAGGTGCCCATGTTGTATTAGTTTCGGGACCGGTTGGGTTGCCAGCTCCATTAGGTATGGAAGTGGTGAAGGTCGAGAGCGCTGAAGAAATGTATAATGCAGTATTGAAGTATTATGACTCAGCGGATGTAGTCATTAAAACAGCCGCCGTTGCCGATTACCGTCCAAAAATTGCATATGATCATAAGGTAAAGAAACAAGCCGGTGACTCGAGTATAGAGTTGGAACGAACGAAAGATATCCTGCTTGAGTTGGGTAAG
The DNA here is from genome assembly GCF_018613205.1 of Bacillus sp. ISL-46. Classification (NCBI taxonomy): domain Bacteria; kingdom Bacillati; phylum Bacillota; class Bacilli; order Caryophanales; family Bacillaceae; genus Bacillus; species Bacillus sp. ISL-46. The sequence continues at coordinate 278,540 of NZ_JAGGQR010000011.1, read as the reverse complement.
AGAAAGAAGAACCAAGTGCTTGTAGGCTTTGCAGCTGAAACGGAAAATGTTGAAGAATATGCAAGGAAAAAATTAAATGCCAAAAATGCGGATATGATCGTTGCAAACAATGTGAAAGCGGAAGGGGCAGGGTTTGGGACAGATACAAATATTGTCACACTTTTCAAACGGTCTGGCTCAGCTATAGATTTACCGATTATGTCAAAAAGTGATGTAGCAATAAGGATTATCGAAGAAATTACTTCCCTATTGAAGGATATGGATGAAAATGGAAATAGCTAGTGTGATTGTGGATGTGCCGGCAAAACAAACGGATAGAGCGTTCGATTATTTAATTCCAGAGCAGTGGTGGGGAACAATCCAGCCGGGAATGAGGGTAATCGTTCCGTTTGGTCCGAGAAAAATCCAAGGATTTGTCACATCGCTTAAAACACAATCTGAATTTAAAAAATTAAGAGAAATTATCGAGCCCATGGATCTTGAGCCAATCTTAAACAAGGATTTACTTGACCTGGGTGACTGGCTAACTGAGAATACACTTTGTTTTAAAATCTTTGCTTTTCAGGTGATGCTTCCAGCCGCGTTAAAAGCTAAATACGAAAAAAAAGTGAAGATTACTGCAGGGGTGGAGGCTGCTGATTTATCAGAACCCCTTCAAACTCTTTTTGAAAACAATCCAATGATTGACTGGGAAGATGCTTTGAATAATGGAGTGGTTCCCTTATTACAAAAGGAAGCAGCAAAAGGTAAACTTGAAGTCCTTTACATCGTTAAGGAGATGGTCAAAAAGAAACAGCGTAAGTTTGTCCGCCCACTTGTATCGCTTGCTGAATTGAAAGATGAAGTAGTCCGATTTCCAGCAAAAGCTGAAAAGCAAAAACTAGTATTGAGCTATTTTATCAATCATTTCGAACCAGTCGAATTGAGGCAGCTTGTCGCTGCATTAAATACGACATCCTCAACTGTTAAGGCACTTGTAGAAAAGAAACTTCTTACTGAGTATGAAATGGAGGTTTACCGCGATCCGTTTGAACATAAGACCTTTAAACGAACAAAGCCCTTACCATTAACAAATTCTCAACAGACCGTGATTGGGCCGATTCTAAATGCGATTGAATCAAATCGACATGAGGTATTCTTGCTCTATGGTGTAACAGGAAGCGGAAAAACCGAAATTTACCTTCAATCCATTCAAGAAGTTATTGAAAGAGGACAGGAAGCAATAGTACTTGTACCAGAAATTTCACTCACTCCCCAAATGGTGAATCGTTTTAAAGGGAGATTTGGGGACTTAGTGGCTGTTTTGCACAGCGGTTTGTCAGCTGGAGAAAAATATGATGAGTGGCGGAAGATTCAACGTAAAGAAGTAAAAGTAGCTGTAGGAGCAAGATCAGCGATTTTTGCCCCATTTGAGAACTTAGGAATTATTATTATTGATGAGGAGCATGAAACAAGTTATAAGCAGGAGGATATGCCTCGATATCATGCTAGGGATGTTGCAGTTGAAAGAGCTAAAACTTATAACTGTCCGGTTGTGCTCGGAAGCGCTACCCCATCACTCGAGTCGTTTGCCAGGGCTCAAAAGAAGGTGTATCATCTATTATCGCTCCCTAACCGGATGAATAATCAAACCCTGCCCTCAGTAGAGATCATTGATATGCGTGAGGAGCTTCGTGACGGAAATCGGTCAATGTTTTCACGTAAGCTTTTTGATATGCTAAAGGACCGAATAGAAAAAAAACAACAATCTGTTTTATTTTTAAATAAACGGGGTCATTCGTCATTTGTAATGTGCCGGGACTGCGGTTATGTGATGAACTGCCCAAACTGCGACATATCGCTTACCTACCACCGAGTAAATGAACAAATGAAATGCCATTATTGCGGGTATGAAAGCCATGTTCCAAAGCAATGCCCGGAGTGTTCCAGTGATTATATTCGGTATTTTGGGACTGGTACTCAAAAGGTAGAGGACGAGCTTGGTAAAATTCTCCCAGAAGCAAGGGTTATTCGGATGGATGTTGATACAACTGGTCGAAAGGGTTCACACGAACGATTATTAACTGATTTTCAGAATGGCAAAGCAGATATTCTCCTCGGGACTCAAATGATTGCAAAAGGGCTGGATTTCCCAAATATCACCCTAGTTGGTGTGCTTTCGGCTGATACGATGCTGCATTTACCTGATTTCCGTGCGTCTGAAAAAACATTTCAATTATTAACACAGGTAAGCGGAAGAGCGGGACGTCATCAATTGCCGGGGGAGGTCATCATTCAGACCTACACCCCTGAACACTATAGTGTCGAACTTGCGGGAACACAGGATTATGATCTCTTTTACCAAAGAGAAATGATGATTCGAAAAACCCATCATTATCCACCCTTCTATTATCTATCACTCATAACAGTCAGTCATGACCAGTTGATGACTGTCGTTACAGCGACAGAGAAAATTGTTAATTATGTACGTTCGCAGGTTTCAAAGGATGCCGTCGTTTTAGGACCTGCAGCCTCGCCGATTCCTAGGATTAATAATAGATATCGCTATCAATGTCTGATAAAATACAAGCGGGAACCGAACTTGACAAAAATGTTAAAAACCATCTTGGATCAACACCAGAAAGATACTAAAAGCGGCTTGTTGGTTTCAATAGATGTAAATCCATTTATATTAATGTAAGTTAGCCAAAGGTAACCTGGTCATCAAAGGTTATTATTTCGCATTTTTGGTGAAAATGTAAGCAATTAATAAATTTAAAACGCCTATATAAGAATGGAATTAATGGGGGAAATAATTTGCCTATACTCAAAGTAATAAATTACCCTGCTGAGATACTTGAGCAGACTTGCAAGCCAGTGATTAAGTTTGATAAAAAGCTTGCAAAAATACTTGATAATATGTATGACACGATGATTGAATATGATGGGGTGGGACTAGCTGCTCCGCAAATTGGATTGGACGCACGCATCGCAATTGTTGATATCGATGATGAATTAGGGACAATCGAAATGATTAACCCAGTAATATTAGAAACATCCGGTGAACAAACTGGACCAGAAGGTTGTTTAAGTTTCCCTGGATTATTCGGTGAAGTGACAAGGCCCAATTTTGTTAAAATTGAAGCATTTGACCGTAAAGGCAGAAAATACACATTAGAAGCAGAAGAATTCCTAGCAAGGGCGATTCAACATGAAATCGATCATCTGGACGGGATTTTATTTACATCTAAAGTGACGAGATATCTCGAGGAAGATGAGTTAAAAGGAGTAGAAGTTGAATGACGAAAATTGTTTTTATGGGTACTCCAGATTTTTCTGTGCCAATCTTACAACAACTGATTAAAGATGGATATGATGTCATTGGAGTAGTTACACAACCAGATCGACCGGTGGGAAGAAAAAAGATTTTAACACCTCCCCCGGTTAAGGTAGAAGCCTTGAAACATTCTATTCCTGTCTTTCAACCAGAAAAAATCCGTCAAGAAGAAGAACTTGAAAAAATCCTTTCCTTGAATCCACATTTAATTGTTACTGCTGCGTTTGGGCAAATCCTACCCAATAAGCTGTTAGAAGCGCCTAAATACGGTTGTATAAATGTTCATGCATCCCTGCTCCCAGAACTTCGTGGTGGTGCTCCTATTCATTATGCAATTATGCAAGGAAAACAAAAAACAGGTGTTACCATCATGTATATGGTTGAAAAATTAGATGCTGGGGATATTTTAACAAGTATTGAAGTCCCAATTGCTGAAGAGGACAATGTTGGTACATTGCACATTAAATTAAGTACAGCCGGGGCTAAATTGTTGGCAGAAACCTTGCCGCTTCTTTTGGAAGGCCGTCTGACGCCTAAGCCTCAAAACAATGAAGAAGCCACATTTGCTGCCAATATTAAGCGAGAACAAGAAAAAATTAATTGGACAAAAACAGGTGAAGAAATCTTTAATCATATTCGTGCTCTAAATCCATGGCCAGTTGCGTTTACAACCGTGAATGGTCAGGTCTTAAAAATATGGCGGGCAGAAAAGGTATCTGGACAGAAAATGGAAGTACCTGGAACAATTATTAATATAGAATCGGATGGCTTTTCGGTATCAGCCGGTAATGAAACGGCAATCAAAATCATTGAACTTCAGCCCTCTGGAAAAACAAAAATGATGAGTGAACAATTTTTACGGGGTTCAAAAATTTCAATAGGCACCAAGCTGGGAGAATAAAATGACTTCAACAATAAATAATGTACGGGCAATCGCAATGGATAGTTTAGTTGCTATTGAGAAAAACCAATCTTACAGCAATTTACTTCTAAATAATACAATTGAAAAACACGAATTGTCTCCTAAAGACGTCGGACTGCTAACGGAATTGACTTATGGAACCTTACAAAGAAGAATGGCACTTGACTATTATTTAGAGCCTTTTGTCAAAGATAATAAAAAATTAGCCAATTGGGTTCATCATTTACTTAGACTAACGCTTTATCAAATGATTTATCTCGATCGAATTCCGGACAGAGCAGCGATCTACGAAGCAGTAGAAATTGCCAAAAGTCGTGGTCATAAGGGGATAGCAAGTTTGGTAAATGGAGTATTGCGGAGTATTCAAAGAGAAGGGCTCCCATCCATGGAGGAAGTCTCGGACCCAAACAAAAGACTATCACTTGAAACTAGCCACCCTGAATGGCTAATTACCCGATGGGTTAACCAATTTGGCTATGAAAAAACAAAAGAAATGTGTGAAGTTAACCTAACAGCACCATTGCAAACAGCTAGGATTAATCTCACGAAAATTTCAAGAGATGAATGTGTTGCGATTTTAGAAGAAGATGGTTTTCAAATCGAAAAAAGTCCAATTATTCCTGAGGCGATCAGATCGTTAAAGGGGAATTTAGCTTCTACCATTGCTTTTAAATATGGAATGTTTACTATTCAAGATGAAAGCTCGATGCTCGCCGCCTATGCATTAGGGGCAAAGCAAAACGAATTTATCCTTGATGCTTGTGCAGCACCAGGTGGTAAAAGTACACATATCGCTGAAAAAATGGATAATACGGGAGAAGTCATATCGGTTGATCTTCATCAGCACAAAGTCAGATTAATCAATGATAATGCCAAGCGACTAGGGTTAGAAAATATAAAAACAAGCGTATCTGATTCCAGACAAATACAAGAAAAATTCAACAAAGAATCATTTGATCGTATCCTTCTGGATGCTCCGTGCTCGGGTCTTGGAGTAATGAGGAGAAAGCCTGATATGAAATACACAAAAACAGAGAAGGATATTGAGCGGTTAAGTACGATCCAGCAAGACTTATTAATGTCCGTATCCCCTTTATTGAAAAAGGATGGCATCCTAGTCTATAGTACTTGTACTGTAGATAAAGAGGAAAATGAATACACGGTTAAGACATTCCTCGAGAATAACCCTGAATTCGAAGGAGATTTATCATTTAAAAACAGGATGCCTGAAGCTATCCAACCATTGATTACGGGTTTTGATTTACAGATATTCCCACAAGATCTTGGGTCAGATGGGTTCTATATTGCAGTTTTAAGGAAGAAGGTGTAACAGTTGGAACAATTAAATACAACTGAGACAAACACAGCTAAGGAAATTAAGAAGAAATCAATTTATTCATTGCAGCTTAACGAATTAAAGAATTGGCTGACTGAAAATGCTGAAAAGGCATTCCGTGCCGAACAAATCTATGAATGGCTTTATAAAAAACGAATTACATCATTTGAGGATATGAGTAATGTATCAAAAGGCTTAAGAGATAAGCTTGCTAGCCATTTTGAATTAACAACATTAAATACGGCGATTCAACAAACATCATCTGATGGAACCATAAAATTCCTTTTTGAACTTCAAGATGGATACTCCATTGAAACGGTGCTAATGCGTCATGATTATGGAAACTCCGTTTGTGTTACGACACAGGTAGGCTGCCGAATAGGTTGTACTTTTTGTGCCTCTACATTAGGCGGCTTAAAAAGACACTTAGAGGCAGGAGAGATTGTCGCACAAGTTGTAAAAGTTCAGCAAACACTTGATGAAACAGATGAGCGTGTAAATTCAGTTGTTATCATGGGAATTGGTGAGCCATTTGATAATTATGATAATATGTTATCATTTTTAAAAATAATCAATCATGAAAAGGCTCTTAATATCGGAGCACGCCATATAACCGTATCAACAAGTGGTATCGTTCCGAAAATTTATCAATTTGCAGATGAAAATACACAAATTAATTTTGCTATTTCTCTCCACGCTCCCAATACCGAATTACGTTCAAGGCTAATGCCTATTAATAAGGCTTATAAACTTGATGACTTAATGGAAGCAGTAAGGTATTATATCGATAAGACAGGTCGTAGAATAAGCTTTGAATATGGTCTTTTTGGCGGTGTAAACGATTCAGTCGAGCATGCTGAAGAGTTAGCTATATTATTAAAAGGATTAAAATGTCATGTGAATCTAATTCCTGTAAACTATGTTCCTGAAAGAGATTATGTACGGACTCCAAGAGACAAAATTTTTGCTTTTGAAAAAACATTGAAAAACCGAGGTATTAATGTAACCATTCGCAGGGAGCAAGGTTCAGATATCGCTGCAGCATGTGGGCAACTTCGTGCAAAGGAGCGGAAAGAGGAGACGAGGTGACAAAAGTGAAGGCTGTTTTTAAAACGGACCAAGGTAGAGTTCGCCAGAATAATGAGGATAGTGGTGGTACTTTTGTTAATCGGGATGGACACCGTCTTGCCATCGTAGCAGATGGCATGGGCGGTCACCTTGCCGGTGATGTTGCTAGTAGCATGAGCGTTACGCATCTTCAAGAAATGTGGGAGAAATCTGAAGGAATTCGTACAGCAGATCAAGCCGAAGCATGGCTGAAAACCCATGTTCTCCAGGTTAATCAATTATTGTTTGACCATTCAAGAAGTCACGTGGAATGCGAAGGTATGGGTACTACTATAGAGGCAGTGATTGCTTCTGAAAATTTTACAACGATTGCACATGTGGGGGATAGTCGTTGTTATATCTTAAATGATACTGGCTTCCAGCAGCTAACTGAGGACCATACACTTGTGAATGAGTTAGTCCGAACTGGACAAATCACTAAAGAGGATGCAGAACATCATCCCAGGAAAAATTGGATATTAAGAGCGTTAGGAACAGAACAGGATGTAAAAATCGATATAAAAACGATAATGTTCGAAGAAGGAGATTTTCTCCTATTATGTTCGGATGGGTTGTCAAATAAAGTAAACGAACAGGAAATGGTTGAAATTCTTCAAAATGAAGAATCACTTGAACAAAAGGCTTCCACATTAATTAAGATTGCAAATGATAACGGTGGAGAAGACAATATTACCCTGATCATATTAGAATATGCTAATGATTTTGAATTGGGTGATGAGCAGTGATTATAGGGAAAAGAATAAGCGGCCGCTATAAAATTCTTAAAATGATAGGCGGAGGCGGAATGGCCAATGTCTATTTAGCACATGATATGATACTGGATAGAGAAGTTGCCGTGAAAATGCTCCGCCTTGATTTTGCCAATGATGAAGAATTTATTCGACGCTTTCATAGAGAAGCACAATCTGCCACAAGTCTTACCCATCCAAATATCGTTAGTATTTATGATGTGGGTGAAGAAGATTCTCTTTACTATATTGTTATGGAATATGTGAATGGGCAAACATTAAAGCAATACATAAACCAGCATTCGTCACTCCGTGTAGAAAAAGCATTAGACATAATGATGCAATTAACATCTGCAATTTCCCATGCCCATCAAAATCATATTATTCATCGTGATATAAAGCCGCATAACATTCTAATTGATCCTAATGGCAGTGTGAAAATTACTGATTTTGGGATAGCCATGGCCTTAAGCGCGACAAGCATTACCCAAACAAATTCTGTGTTGGGTTCTGTCCACTATTTATCACCGGAACAAGCTCGTGGGGGAATGGCTAATCGGAAATCTGATATTTATTCACTTGGGATTGTCATGTTCGAAATTTTAACAGGCAGGCTTCCATTCTCAGGGGAATCAGCCGTTTCGATTGCATTGAAACATCTCCAGTCAGAAACACCTTCTGTTAGAAGGTGGAATTCAACTATACCGCAAAGTGTGGAGAATATAGTCCTAAAAGCAACGGCAAAGGATCCATTCCATCGTTATAACAGTGTCGATGAAATGGAGGAGGATTTAAGGACGGCGCTAAATCCTGAAAGAATGGATGAACCGAAGTTTATTATTCCAATTGATGATGAGGCAACAAAAGCCATTCCAATCATAACAAATGACCGTCCACATAAAAACCTTGATGAAACATTAGTGCATAGTAATGATAAAATATTGCCTGCCAAAAAGGATACACCTAATAAGGAGAAAACTAGTAAGAAAAAGCGGAAAAAATGGCCGATGATCTTAATTTCGACTTTCCTTATACTTTCCATTCTCGGACTATTAACGGTTACATTTTTACCTGATTTATTGTCTGCTAAGGACGTCAAAATTCCTGACGTAAGTGGAATGGATGTTGATGATGCGATTTCTGAGCTTCAGCTCAGCGGAATAGTGGTTGACAAACAGGTTGAAATTCCTGATGATCTGGTGGTTGAAGGAAAGGTTATCAAGACCGACCCCGAAATTGGCAGTACAGTCAAGGAGAACGCAAAGGTTAATTTATATATTAGTACTGGTAAAGAAAAAATTGAGCTATCTAATTATGTAGGCCGGATATATGATGATATTTTCCGTTTATTAGAAGACAGGGGTTTTAAAGATATTTTGAAAACTGAGAAATACGATGAGAGTGAACCAGGAACCATTATTAGCCAAAACCCTTCAGGAGGCGAAGAAATTATTCCTGAAGATACTGCATTAGAATTTGAAGTCAGTAAAGGACCTGAAATAATTGTCCTAAGGGACCTAACCGAATACAATTTAAAAGGGGCCGAGGATTATGCCTTATTAGTAGGGCTGACTTTAGATGTCTCAGAAGAAAAATATGATGAAAAAATTCCTGCTGGCATGGTAATTTCACAAACACCAAAGTCTGGAACAGAACTGAAAAAAGGCGATAAGGTATCAGTCATTATTTCAAAAGGAAAAGAAGAAAAACCGCCCAAAACGGTAGTTAAAGATATAACAATTGATTATGAACCGACTGTCCCAGTGCCAGTGCCAGGAGATCCTGTTCAAAAACAAGAGGTTTTAATCTACATCGAAGATATGAATCATAGTATGACGGAACCTGCCGAATCATTTTTTATAACTGAAACGACAAAAAAACAAATAGAACTTACTATTCCATATGGCGGAAAAGCGGGCTATAAGATTATTCGTGACAGCAAGGTGATAGCAGAGGACGTAATTAACTATCCAGAAACAGAGTAATTAATATTACTTTGCTCTTTATCAAATCAGTTAACAGAATTTTGAATGATAAGTTGATGTTTTCGAAATGAATGACAAGGAGTGTGGCTATGCCTGAAGGGAAAATTGTTAAAGCATTAAGCGGTTTCTATTATGTTCTTGATGATGACAAGTTGATCCAATGCCGTGGTAGAGGGATATTTAGAAAGAATAAAATTACCCCCCTTGTTGGAGACGAAGTTGTTTTTCAAGCAGAAAATGACTTGGAAGGCTACATTATGGAAGTGAAGACACGAAAGAACGAATTGATACGTCCCCCCATTGCGAATGTAGATCAAGCGATCCTTGTGTTTTCGGCTGTTGAACCAGATTTCAGTACTGTTCTTTTAGATCGTTTCCTTGTGCTAGTTGAATTTAATCGGATTGAACCGCTTATTTGTATCACTAAAATGGACCTCACAAACGAAGAGCAGCAAAAGAAGATTAAGATTTATGCAGAGCAGTATTCGTCTGCAGGGTATAAAGTAATCCTAACTTCTTCCGAAACCGAAGCGGGGGTTGAACTGTTAAGTCCACACATTGATAATAAAATATCTGTTTTTGCTGGTCAGTCAGGTGTAGGAAAATCATCTTTGCTAAATGTCCTTAGACCTGATCTTGATTTGAAAACAAATGATATTTCGTCGCATCTTGGCCGTGGAAAACACACGACAAGACATGTGGAGTTAATAAAGATTGGAAATGGATTAATAGCTGATACACCAGGCTTCAGTTCATTAGAATTTACCAATATTGAAGCCGAAGATTTGACTTCATGTTTTCCTGAAATGCAAAGAGCAAGTGAGAATTGTAAATTCCGAGGATGCTTGCATGGGACCGAACCGAAATGCGGTGTGAAACATGCAGTTGAATCAGGTGAAATCCCTAGGTACCGATATGACCATTATCTGGATTTCCTACAGGAGATAAAAGATAGAAAGCCGAGGTATTAAAGATGGTAAAAATAGCACCTTCGATTCTTTCCGCCGATTTTTCGAAATTAGGTGAAGAGATTATTGCTGTTGAAAAAGGTGGAGCAGACTATATTCATGTCGATGTCATGGATGGTCACTTTGTACCAAATATTACGATTGGTCCGCTTATTGTTGAGGCCATTCGTCCGATTACGAAGCTGCCACTTGATGTACACCTAATGATTGAAAACCCTGATCAATATATTGAGGCATTTGCCAAAGCTGGAGCCGATTTTATTACCGTACATGTGGAAGCATGTCGTCATCTTCACCGCACAGTCCAAAATATTAAATCCTTTGGTATCAAGGCGGGTGTTGTTTTAAACCCGGCAACCCCCGTGGAATCCATTCAGCACATAATTGGAGACATTGATATGGTATTATTAATGTCGGTTAATCCAGGGTTCGGTGGGCAAAAATTCATACCAGAGGTACTTCCGAAAATAAGAAAAGTTAAAGAAATGGCAGAACAAAAAGGCTTAGACATTGAGATTGAAATTGACGGCGGTGTTAATTCAGAAACGGCAAAGCTATGCATGGAAGCCGGCGCAAATGTACTTGTTGCAGGCTCGGCTATTTATAATGAAGAAGATTATGCCAAGGCAATTTCGCAAATAAGAGGTTAATGATAAGAGCCAGCTTTAGCGCTGGCTTTTTGCATATGGAAAAGGAGTTAGTTTTATGATTATTAATATTCTAGCCGGAGGACCTGAAAGCCTATTACCTGATTTAACAGAGTATCTAGAGAAAGATGCAATTTGGGTCGGAGTTGACCGAGGTGTCTATCATTTGTTAAAAAGAAATATAACTCCGGTCATTGCCTTTGGGGATTTCGATTCAGTATCATCTGAGGAATTAATGTTTATTGAAGAACGTGTAGTAGAATTAAAGAAGTATAAGCCGGAAAAAGATGAAACAGACATGGAGTTAGCCTTCAATTGGGCACTTGATCAGAATCCAAGTATGATCCGTATGTTCGGTGCAACTGGGGGGAGACTTGATCATTTATTTGCCAATGTGCACTTATTGCTGAATCAGTTCAAAGCCAAAAAATCGGCTGATATCTGCTTGATTGACCGCTATAACATCATTTTTATTAAAGAACCTGGGCACTATACAATTGAAAAAATAAACAAAAAAAAATATATTTCCTTTGTTCCTTTAACGCTAAATGTCAGCAATCTCACCCTAAAGGGCTTTAAATTTCCTTTGGAAAATCGTCATATTCCAATCGGGTCAACACTATGTATTAGTAATGAACTTATTAGTGAATATGGTACTTTTTCATTTTCTGAAGGCATATTAATAGTGATAAGAAGTCACGATTAATATGCAATACAATTTGGTACTGATTTCGTTCGTTTGAATAAAATGGTAGGGCGTTCGAAAAAAGTTGAGATGAATAAGCTGGGGAGATTTGTGAGGAGGGACAGTATGAAATTCTATACAATTAAATTGCCGAAATTTTTAGGCGGACTTGTCCGTGCGATGATAGGGGCGTTTAAAAAGAACGAATAGCATGGGTTTTTATCTAGATAATCTTTTCATTAACGAATGGCACCCGTTTAATTTGGGTGCTTTTTATTTGGTTAAATAGGGAATAATAGGGTTGTAGAGTAATTGTACTTTTTGTATATAAAGAAAAGACATCCTCAACGGATGCCTTTTCCATATTAAACGCGTTCTACTTTACCTGATTTTAACGCTCTTGCAGAAACCCAAACACGTTTAGGCTTTCCATCAACAAGAATACGTACTTTTTGTAGGTTAGCACCCCATGTACGCTTATTTGCGTTCATAGCGTGAGAACGTGCGTTACCAGTTGTTGTTTTCTTTCCAGTTACAACACATTGACGTGGCATAATGATTTCCCTCCTTAACTACCAAAAGCTTTATACAGCTATCTTTAAGATCCTCATCTGAAAAAAGAAAATTGATTGAACAAATTTTCTAGACTTGAGATACCTTAATAATTTATCATACAACTTATTTGATTGCAATAGTTACCTTTCAAGAAAAAAGCCTTGACATCCCTATTAATTAAATGCTCTTATTTTAAACAGGCAGGAATAACTTTCAATATTGCATTGACTATAGTAAAATGACTGTAGTCAAGGAGCAATTTTTTCAAGAGGGGGAACGATTCATGTCCATTGAATTAAAAACAAAGTTCGGACAAATTGATATTTCAAACGAAGTAATCGCGACCATCGCTGGAGGAGCGGCAATCGAATGCTATGGAATTGTCGGTATGGCCTCAAAGAATCAAATTAAAGACGGAATTACGGAAATACTACGAAGAGAAAATTTCACTCGCGGCGTGATCGTCCGCCAAGAAAATGAGGCATTACATATTGATATGTACATTATTGTTAGCTATGGAACGAAAATTTCCGAAATTGCCCACAACGTGCAATCAAAGGTTAAATACACCCTCGATAAGACTGTTGGACTTGCCGTTGACTCGGTAAATATTTACGTTCAGGGAGTTCGAGTGACGAACCCTTAAGTTCGTGTAATGAACCTCAAGTAGAGGAGGAAAGTTTGTGTCAATAACAGCTTTAGATGGAAAACGTTTTGCCGAGATGGTGATTCAAGGTGCAAATCATTTGGCTGCAAATGCAAAAATGGTTGATGCTCTAAACGTTTTTCCCGTGCCCGATGGTGATACTGGAACAAACATGAATTTATCAATGACATCAGGGGCGAAAGAAGTAAAAAATAATGTTCAAGAACATATTGGTAAAGTTGGAGTAGCCCTTTCTAAAGGATTGCTGATGGGGGCTCGCGGAAATTCAGGAGTGATCCTTTCACAGTTGTTCCGTGGTTTTTCTAAGGCAGTAGAAATGAAAGAGCAAATTTCAGGGAATGATTTTGCCCATGCCTTCGAGGCTGGAGTAGAAACTGCGTATAAAGCAGTAATGAAGCCTGTTGAAGGAACCATTTTAACTGTAGCAAAGGATTCAGCTAAAAAGGGCGTACAAGCTGCCCAGAATTCAAATGATATTATTGTAATTATGGAAGAAGTTTTACAAGAAGCAAAAGCTTCATTAAAGCGCACTCCTGATCTGCTTCCAGTGTTAAAGGAAGTCGGTGTTGTCGATAGTGGCGGACAAGGTCTTGTGTTTGTTTACGAAGGATTTCTTGCGGTCCTAAAAGGCGAAAAACTTCCCGATACACCTTCTGCATCTCTTTCTATGGATGAATTGGTTAATACTGAACACCACAAAAATGTCCAGGGACATATTAACACGGCAGATATTGAATTTGGATACTGCACCGAATTTATGGTTCGCTTTGAACAGGAAAAGACAGCCAAGCATCCTTTCAGTGAAGGGGTTTTCCGAAATGACCTCAGCAAATTAGGTGATTCTTTATTAGTCATAGCGGATGAAGACGTTGTAAAAGTCCATATACATTCCGAACAGCCTGGCGAAGTACTAAGCTACGGACAAAAGTACGGAAATTTAATAAATATGAAGATTGAAAACATGCGTCAACAACATACCAATATTGTTGGTGAAACACATATGGCACCCGTTGCTGTACAACAGAAGCCGCCAAAAGAGCAGCAAGAATACGGAATTGTAACGGTTTCCATGGGAGCAGGAATTGCAGATTTATTTAGAAGTATTGGCGCCCATGCCGTAATAGAAGGCGGGCAAACGATGAATCCAAGTACGGAGGATATCGTGAAGGCTGTTAAGGAAGTTAATGCTAAAAAGGTATTTATTTTACCTAATAATAAAAACATTATTATGGCAGCCCAGCAGGCAGCCGATGTGGCAGAAGAAGATATTTATGTCATACCATCCAAAACTGTCCCTCAAGGACTTTCGGCTCTTTTAGCATTTAATCCGTCAGCGGAACTTCACGCCAATGAGTCTGCAATGAATGATGCCCTAAAACACGTAAAGACTGGTCAAATAACCTTCGCTGTACGAGATACCCAGATTGATGGTTTAGAAATCGAGAAAGATGATTTTATGGGTATTGCTGAGGGGAAAATTGTGGTAAAGAACAAGAACAAAGGAAAAGTAGCTGAAGAATTACTTTCACAAATGCTCGCAGACGATTCAGAAATCTTGACCATCATTTATGGGGAAGACGTTAGCGAAGAAGAAGTAAATCAGCTGACACAGTTTGTGGAAGAGACTTATGAAGATGTAGAAGTAGAAATCCATAACGGCGGGCAGCCGTTGTATTCATTTATCTTTTCAATTGAATAATGAACCGCTAAAATAGAAGGGGAGTTCCCTTCTTTTTTTTGTAGGCTGTGTTAAAGGTCATTGTTGATTTTGTAGCAATGTTGATTGGAGCGAAGCGCCTGGAGCGGAAATCAACAGGCAAGTATAACACAGCCTTTTTGTAAAAAAGAAGTTAGAAAAAGTAAATTAAAACAATATCAATAGATATAACAGCGCTTAGTGGGGGAGTCGTGTAATAGTGAATCCACATCTTAATCAAACAATAACTGTCATTAAGGGAATTGGTGAAGAGACTGCTGAGATTTTTTCAGAAATGAAAATCTTTACGATACAAGATTTATTGGAATATTTTCCTTATCGTTATGAAGATTACCGCCTTCGTGAAATAACAGAGGTACAGCATGATGAGAAAGTAACAGTGGAAGGGAAGGTTCATAGCGAGCCTTCTCTTGTCTATTATGGAAGGAAGAAATCCAAACTAATGATCCGACTTTTCGTTGGTTCTCATTTAATCAAAGTAGTCTTTTTTAACCAACCCTATTTGAAAAATAAAATCATTATTAATGAAACGATAACGGTCACAGGAAAATGGGATGCCCATCGGCAAACGATCACTGCAAATGAAATGCAGACAGGCACAAACGCCAAGACAAAGGATTTTGAGCCTGTGTACTCATTAAGAGGGAAATTAACAACGAAGGGAATACGAAAGTTTATCAGCATTGCTTTCCAGCAATATGGACATTTTATTGAAGAAACACTGCCAGCAGCATTCTTAAAAAAGTATCGCCTTCTTGATAGACAGGGGGCGATTGAAGCAATGCACTTTCCGAGCAGCCAAGAGGATGTGAAACAGGCACGAAGGCGCATTGTTTACGAAGAATTTCTTATGTTTCAACTAAAAATGCAGGCCTTAAGGAAATTTGAACGGGAACATTCCCCAGGAATTTGCCAAAACTATAAAGTTACTCAGGTAGAGGGTTTTATCAATAGTCTTCCATTTCCGTTAACAAATGCTCAAACACGGGTTGTCAATGAATTGTTAGCGGAACTAAAATCACCCCTACGCATGAATCGATTGTTGCAAGGGGATGTTGGTTCGGGGAAAACTGTAGTGGCTGCAATTGGTTTATATGCCAGTGTAACAGCAGGTTACCAAGGTGCTCTAATGGTACCAACAGAAATTTTAGCAGAGCAACATGCGCAAAGCTTAAAAAGAATGCTAGAACCATTTGATGTCAGGTGCGAGCTTTTAACGAGTTCTATTAAGGGTAAACGGAGAAAGGAAATCCTTCATGAACTAGCAGAAGGAAATGTTGATCTATTAATTGGTACGCACGCTCTCATACAGGATGAGGTCACCTTCAAAAGACTCGGTTTTGTCATTACCGATGAACAGCATCGCTTTGGGGTCGAGCAGCGAAGAGTGCTCAGGGAAAAAGGTGAGAATCCTGACGTTCTTTTTATGACTGCGACACCGATTCCACGAACACTTGCAATCACTGTGTTTGGTGAAATGGATGTTTCCATTATTGACGAGATGCCAGCTGGCCGAAAATCAATTGAAACCTACTGGGCAAAACCAGAAATGCTGGAGCGCGTTCTTGCTTTTGTAGAAAAGGAATTACAAAAAGGGCATCAGGCCTATGTTATTTGCCCGCTCATTGAAGAATCAGAAAAGCTTGATGTCCAAAACGCAATCGATGTATTTAATACTTTAAGCCAATACTTTCAAAACCGTTATAAAGCAGGCCTTATGCACGGGCGTTTAGGTTCGGAAGAAAAAGACTACGTAATGAAGTCGTTTAGTACCAACGAAGTACAGGTGCTTGTCTCAACTACAGTTGTTGAGGTCGGTGTTAATGTACCAAATGCGACCATGATGGTTATTTATGATGCTGAAAGATTTGGCCTGTCTCAGCTTCACCAGCTTCGTGGACGTGTTGGACGTGGCAGCGATCAATCCTACTGTATTTTGCTTGCAAGTCCTAAATCAGAAGTGGGCCAAGAAAGAATGCGGATCATGACAGAAACGAACGATGGATTTGTTCTAAGTGAAAAGGATTTAGAACTCAGAGGTCCTGGCGACTTTTTTGGCAGAAAACAAAGTGGTGTTCCTGAATTTAAGGTTGCAGATATGGTTCATGATTATCGGGCACTAGAAACAGCGAGAAGTGATGCGATGATGCTTATCCAATCAAAAACCTTTTGGACAGCGGAAGAATATCAATTTTTAAGAAAAATGCTTGAAGAATCAGCTGTATTAGAAGGGGAAAAGCTTGATTAATAAAGTTTTTTTCCCTTTAAATGAATTCCGGAATAAAAAAAGCAGATGCTATGTATAAAAAACAAACTCTTGCAATCTGCTATTTCAAATTTTATACTACTATTAGTACCTAGTCATAAGATCTCGGACGGTGTAAAAATTCATGAGAAAAAGTAAAAAAGAGCGCCAGCAATTGTTAACCTCTACAATAAAAGATAATCCATTTATTACTGATGAAGATTTAGCAGAAAAATTCCAAGTAAGTGTACAAACAATCCGTCTTGATCGGTTAGAATTATCAATCCCGGAACTACGGGAACGAATTAAGACTGTTGCTGAAAAACGATTGGATGATGAGGTCCGCTCCCTTCCGCTTGAAGAAGTCATTGGTGAAATTATTCATATAGAATTAGATCAAAATGCCATTTCGATTTTTGATGTAAAAAAAGAACATGTGTTTATTCGTAATAACATTGCCCGTGGTCATCATGTATTCGCACAGGCAAATTCCCTAGCAGTAGCCGTCATTAACGATGAATTGGCGTTGACAGCAAAGGCGAATATTCAATTTAAGCGTTTGGTAAAATTAAATGAGCGTGTCATAGCCAAGGCAAGAATAACAAAAATCGATGGGAACTTAGGCAGAACAAGTGTCGAAGTGACAAGTTTTGTAAATAATGAACTTGTTTTTACCGGAGAATTTGAAATGTACCGTTCGAAAAATCGGTAAAGGATGAGGAAAAAAATGAACCTAGCAATTGATGCAATGGGCGGCGACAATGCTCCAAAGGAAATCGTTTTAGGCGCACTAAAAGCTGTACAAGCATTTTCTGATATACATATTACCCTTGTCGGGGATGAAAATAAAATTAATGAAACGTTAACTGATCATGAACGGATTTCAGTTATACATACAACCGAAGTGATTCTCGGAACAGACGAGCCTGTAAAAGCAGTTCGCCGCAAAAAGAATGCTTCCATGGTGCTAGCGGCCCAGCAGGTAGCAGATGGATTGGCAGATGCGTGTATCTCTGCTGGAAATACAGGTGCCTTAGTCGCGGCAGGACTTTTTGTGGTTGGCAGGATAACTGGGATTCACCGCCCGGCCTTAGCACCAACGCTTCCGACCATTGGCGGCGAAGGCTTCCTTTTACTAGATGTCGGGGCCAATGCTGAGGCCAAACCTGAGCATCTATTGCAATATGCATTGATGGGTTCCATTTATAGTGCAAAAGTAAGAGGAATTACACAACCAAGAGTGGGCCTATTAAATATTGGCACAGAGGAAAAGAAAGGGAATGAACTTACCAAGCAGGCCTTTGAACTATTAAAAACGGCTAATATCAATTTTGTCGGTAATGTGGAAGCAAGGGATTTACTTGATGGTGCAGCTGATGTAGTTGTTACCGATGGATTTACGGGTAACATGGTGCTAAAGACGATTGAAGGAACGGCACTGTCCATGTTTAAAATGTTAAAAACGGCTTTAATGAGCAGTTTTACAAGTAAGTTAGCTGCCGCTGTGTTAAAACCGAATCTTAAAACTTTAAAGAATACAATGGATTATTCCGAATATGGCGGTGCTGCACTGTTTGGTTTAAATGCACCTGTAATTAAGGCTCACGGATCTTCGAATGGGCAAGCTATTTTTAGCGCCATCCGGCAAACGAGGGAAATGGTAAGTAACGATGTTGTTGGATTAATTAAAATGTCAACAGAAGAAGCGAGTATTGCCAAAGTAGAAAGGTAAAGGAGTATTGAAATGAAGAAAATAGCATTTGTGTTTCCAGGTCAAGGGTCACAAGCCGTCGGGATGGGGAAAGAATTAGCAGAGAAACACTCCGAGGTAATGGATTATTTTAAGAGAGCAGATGAAAAGCTTAACACTCAACTGAGTAAACTTATATTTGAGGGACCAAAAGAAGAATTGACAATTACCTATAATACACAGCCAGCCCTTTTAACAACAAGTATTGCTATATTGGTATACTTCCAAAAATCTGGGATTAAAGCTGATTTTGTTGCTGGTCACAGTTTAGGTGAATATACGGCCCTTGTTGCAGCGGGCACCTTTACTTTCGAAGAAGGGGTGTATGCTGTTAGAAAACGAGGCGAATTTATGGAAAGT
This sequence comes from Bacillus sp. ISL-46, assembly GCF_018613205.1. Classification (NCBI taxonomy): domain Bacteria; kingdom Bacillati; phylum Bacillota; class Bacilli; order Caryophanales; family Bacillaceae; genus Bacillus; species Bacillus sp. ISL-46. The sequence goes on along the minus strand of NZ_JAGGQR010000011.1, from coordinate 259,531 downwards.
GCTGTACCTAATGGGGAAGGATCGATGGCGGCTGTGCTGGGTCTTGATCGCACTCCGCTATCAAATGTGACGGCAGAAATCAGTGATGCTGGTTTTCCTGTGTCTTTAGCAAATTTAAACTGCCCAGGTCAGATTGTAATTTCAGGTTCGAAAAAAGGGGTAGAACTTGCAGCCGTGAAAGCGAAAGAAGCAGGGGCAAAAAGAGTGCTTCCATTAGAAGTAAGCGGCCCTTTTCATTCCGTGTTAATGAAGCCAGCAGCAGTTCAATTGCGTGAAGTATTGGACGAAATTGAAATGAGGGATGCTAGGATCCCAATCGTGGTAAACGTTTCTGCTGAACCAATCAGTTCTGCCTCAGAAATTAAGGATAAGTTAATTGAACAACTTTATTCCCCGGTACAATGGGAAGACTCCGTTCGAAAAATGATTGATTTGGGTGTCGATACATTTATTGAAGTGGGTTCTGGGAAAGTTTTATCAGGGTTAATCAAAAAAATTGATAAAACAGTGTCAACGTATTCTGTATCGGACGAGGAAAGCGCACAAGCTGTAATAGATGCGTTAAAGGAGGAAAGACTATGAATCTTGAAGGAAAAGCAGCACTTGTAACAGGTGCATCAAGAGGTATTGGCAGAGAAATCGCTCTTGAACTTGCACGACAAGGAGCAAATGTGGCGGTTAATTTTTCTGGCAGTGAAGCCAAAGCAAATGAGGTTGTTGATGAAATAAAGGCACTTGGGAGAGAGGCATTCGCTGTAAAATGTGATGTTTCAAACTCAGAAGAAGTCGCAGAAATGGTTAAGGGAACGATAGACCGCTTTGGGAAACTTGACATTCTCGTCAATAATGCGGGTATTACCAGAGATAATTTATTAATGAGAATGAAAGAAGAAGAATGGGACGACGTAATTAATATCAATCTTAAAGGTGTCTTCCTTTGTACAAAAGCAGTAACAAGACAAATGATGAAGCAACGGGTAGGACGCATCATTAATATTGCATCGATTGTTGGTGTAAGTGGGAATCCAGGACAGGCAAACTACGTGGCGGCAAAAGCTGGGGTCATTGGTTTAACAAAAACAACGGCTAAAGAGCTGGCATCTCGCAATATTACCGTAAATGCCATTGCACCTGGCTTCATCACAACGGATATGACCGAAAAATTACCTGAAGATGTAAAAACAGAAATGTTAAAACTGATTCCTTTAGCAAGATTAGGAGAGCCTAAAGACATCGCCAAAATCACCGCATTCCTTGCTTCTGATGATTCTGCCTACATGACAGGACAAACATTGCATATAGATGGCGGCATGGTAATGTAATTTTAATAAAAACAAGGTGTATTATTTTGTTGAAATACTCTATAATAGCTTGAGGGGAGGTGAACAGGCATGGCAGAGGTATTAGAACGTGTAACAAAAATCATCGTTGACCGCTTAGGCGTGGATGAATCTCAAGTTAAACTTGAAGCTTCATTCAAAGATGATCTTGGAGCTGATTCCCTTGACGTAGTTGAACTAGTTATGGAATTAGAAGATGAGTTCGATATGGAAATTTCTGACGATGATGCTGAAAAAATTAGCACAGTTGGTGACGCTGTTAATTACATACAAAGCACGAAGTAATCGTTAGATTTATTCACAAAAGCTCCGTTTTCAAACGGAGCTTTATTCTGTAAAATAGAACTTGGCTTCCAACTGTGATGCCAAGTTTCTTTGCGTTTTGCTAAATACTTTTTTTAAACTTATACTTGAGTGGTGTGTAAATTATTTAATGCAAGGTGGAGACGTTTTATATGCGCAGAAATAATAATGAAAAAGATTTAAATAATCGCGCAAAAGAAAATCTATTTAAGGGTTTTCAAAATACGATTGGTATTACGATTGAAAACGAGAAATTATTAAAACAAGCTTTTACTCATTCATCTTATGTGAATGAGCATCGAAGAAAGCCTTTTGAAGATAATGAGAGGCTTGAGTTTTTAGGAGATGCCGTTCTTGAGTTAACTGTTTCACAATTCCTATACAAAAAATATCCTACGATGACAGAGGGAGAATTGACGAAACTTCGGGCTGCAATTGTTTGCGAGCCATCTCTTGTATCATTTGCCAACGAACTGAACTTCGGAAAATTAGTTTTGTTGGGTAAAGGTGAAGAGATGACAGGCGGAAGAGAGCGTCCCGCCTTACTAGCAGATGTTTTTGAAGCGTTCATTGGAGCTCTTTATTTGGACCAAGGAATTGAAACAGTCATTAAATTTCTCGAGAAAATAGTTTTTCCTAAAATTAATGCCGGTGCTTTTTCTCATGTGATGGATTATAAAAGCCAGTTACAGGAACTCATTCAACGGGATGGGACAGGCGCTATTGAATATCGTGTTCTTCAAGAAATTGGGCCTGCCCATAATAAAGAATTTGTATCGAAAGTTTCGTTGAATGGCAAGGAATTAGGTGTAGGTACGGGAAAATCAAAGAAGGAAGCCGAACAACATGCCGCCCAAATGGCTCTCGACATATTAAAGGAAAAAACAACTTAGAAATGACAAAATGTTTGTAAGTAGTCCAGCTTGCATGCATAGGGAGGATTAAGAAATGTTTTTAAAACGGTTGGACATTATTGGCTTTAAGTCCTTCGCTGATCGCATTGGAGTTGATTTTGTTCCAGGAGTAACGGCTGTGGTAGGTCCAAATGGCAGTGGGAAAAGTAATATTACCGACGCAATTCGTTGGGTATTGGGTGAACAGTCGGCCAAATCGCTTAGAGGCAGTAAAATGGAAGATATTATTTTTGGGGGAAGCGATACCAGAAAACCCCTAAATTTTGCTGAAGTTACTTTAACCTTAGATAATCAGGATCAAGGCGTGTCACTGGATTATAACGAAGTTAGTGTCACAAGGAGAGTATCCCGTTCAGGTGATAGTGAATTCTTGATAAATAAGCAACAGTGTCGTCTTAAAGATATTATCGACTTATTCATGGATTCTGGGTTGGGGAGAGAAGCATTTTCGATAATTAGCCAAGGAAAAGTGGAAGAAATCTTAAATAGTAAAGCAGAAGAACGAAGAACCATATTTGATGAGGCAGCTGGAGTACTAAAGTATAAACATCGAAAGAAAAAAGCAGAAGTAAAACTGTTTGAAACACAAGACAATTTAAACCGTGTTAATGATATATTACACGAACTTGAAAGCCAAGTAGAACCATTAAAAATTCAGGCCTCGATGGCAAAAGATTTTCTGGAGAAGAAAGAGGAACTTGAAAAATTTGAAGTTGCCTTAACAGTGTATGAAATTGAAGATCTTCATCAAAAATGGGAGGGACTTTCCAAACTGTTGAACGAACATCAGGAGGAAGAACTTAAGATTTCTTCTGAGTTGCAAGTAAAGGAAGCAAAAATAGTTGAAAAAAGAGATCAAATGACAGCATTTGATGAGTCAATCACCGACCTGCAGAATGTTCTTCTTCATGCTACAGAGGAGTTAGAAAAACTGGAAGGCCGAAAAGAAGTCTTAAAAGAACGAAAGAAAAATGCTTCACAAAATAAAGAACAGCTTCAAACGAACATTTCGGAATTAACGGAAAAAATTAGCCAGCTAAAAATGAATCGCGACATCCTTTCAATGTCTGCCGAGGATCTTGGAAAGCAGGTCACGGAATTACAAACTCAATTAAAGGGAAAACAGGCGAAACTGCAGTTATTCACCGAAAATATTGAAGAAAAAATAGAGAGTTTAAAAAGTGAATATATCGAATGGCTAAACGATCAAGCGGGCGCAAAAAATGAAATGAAATATATTGAACAGCAGCTGGAACAGCAGGAAAGAAGAAGTTCACGACTTGATGTTGAGAATGACAAGTTTATTGAAGAACGGCAAATTGCAAAGGATAAAAAAGCAACTATCCAATCAGCATTAGACGAAGTACAACAAAAAATAGAAGATCAAGTAGGAGCTTTTCGAGAAAAGCAGCATAAGCTTGAGTCCACAAGAAATAATTATCAAAAACAAGAAAAGACACTCTATCAGGCTTACCAAATTCTCCAACAGGCAAAGTCAAGAAAAGAAATGCTCGAAGAAATGGAAGAAGATTATTCAGGCTTTTTTCAGGGAGTAAAAGAAATCCTTAAAGCACGTGGGAAAAACCTAAAGGGAATTGAGGGAGCCGTTGCCGAGCTTGTGACTGTTCCGAAACAGTATGAAACTGCCTTAGAAACAGCCTTTGGCGGGGCTTTGCAGCATATTGTGGTTGATAATGAACAAAATGGGCGGACAGCAATCCAATATTTGAAACAGAATTCTTTTGGCCGTGCAACCTTCTTACCGTTAAGTGTCATTAAGGGAAGACCGTTGTCTTCCGCGCAAATAGCTTCCATCCAAAATCATTCATCCTTTATTGGAACAGCCGTAAGTCTTGTTAAATTTGATCAAAGGTACTCCGAGGTTATGAGCAGTCTGCTTGGGAATGTTGTCATTACAAAAGACTTAAAAGGCGCCAATGAATTAGCAAAAATTCTTCAATACCGCTGCCGAATGGTAACGATTGATGGTGATATCGTTAATCCTGGCGGTTCAATGACAGGTGGTGCCAGTAAACAAAAGAACTCTTCCTTATTAACTCGTAAAGGCGAACTTGAAGAATTAAAAGAGAAGTTAGTCGTGATGGAAGAAAAAACCACCCATCTAGAACAACTTGTAAAGTCATTAAAAGAAGACGTTCATCGTACAGAAAAACAACTTGAAGAAATGCGCAAAGATGGCGAAGAGTTGAGATTAAATGAACTTTCTTTGAAGGGTGACCTTCGCCAAGCAGAGCTCGAAGAGAAAAATATCAATGAACGCTTAGCTATTTATGACCTTGAAAAAGGGCAATTTTCTGATGAGAAAACAACCTTAACAAATAGAAAAAAAGAATTAGCCATTGCAATGGAGACATACAAAACAACGATAGATAAACTTGAGGTGCAAATAGCGAAGCTTACCGAACAAAAGTCGAGTGATTTGACCTCGAAAGAAGCTCTAACTATTGAAATAAATGATTTAAAAGTAGCGTTTGCTTCTAAAAATGAACAGTATTTGAGTACCCAAGAACGTTTTACACTTCTACAAGCAGATTTAGAAGAGAGTGAACAAAAGCATGCTCTTTATACAGAAGATCTTAATCTGTTAAGTTCGGAAATGACAAACAGTTCATCAGGTGAAGAACAGTTAGAAACAGCTGCAATTAGAAAACAACAGGATAAAGAAGCTGCATTACAGTTAATTACGGTTAGAAGAGAAGAACGTTTGTCCTTAAAGTCCGCCTTAGAGGACTTAGAATTGGAAGTTAAAGAACTAAAAAGACTCCACCGAGGAATGATTGTCGTTTTAAAAGACGAGGAAGTGAAAATCAACCGCTTGGATGTCGATCTTGAAAACCGTTTTGCACGGTTAAGAGAAGAATATCTTTTATCGTTTGAAGGTGCAAAGGAACAATATCCATTAACGATATCGATTGAAGAAGCGAGAAAAAAGGTCAAACTTATCAAACTTGCCATTGAAGAACTTGGTAATGTCAACATTGGTGCGATTGAAGAGTATGAGCGTGTCTCTGAACGGTATGAGTTCCTGAATGAACAGAAGAATGATCTCCAGGAAGCTAAAGAAACCCTTTACAAGGTTATTGACGAAATGGATGAAGAAATGAAAAAACGCTTTGAACAGACCTTTAATGGAATTCGTGAACATTTTGAGCCGGTATTTAGAACCCTTTTTGGTGGTGGGAGAGCCGACCTCGTTCTAACTGTCCCAGGCGATTTGTTAAATACAGGTGTCGAAATTGTTGCGCAGCCACCGGGTAAAAAACTGCAAAATTTAGGTTTATTATCAGGTGGTGAACGTGCATTAACTGCGATTGCGCTTCTTTTTTCTATTTTAAAGGTACGGCCTGTTCCGTTCTGTATCCTTGATGAGGTAGAAGCAGCATTGGATGAAGCCAATGTCCAACGCTTCAGCCAATACTTAAAACGATATAGTAAGGAGACGCAATTTATTGTGATTACCCACCGCAAAGGAACAATGGAGGAAGCAGATGTGCTTTACGGGGTAACTATGCAAGAATCAGGTGTTTCAAAGCTTGTATCTGTTCGCTTAGAGGAAACAAAAGAGCTTGTTGAATCTTAAAATTAGGAAGTGAAAAAATGAGTTTTTTTAAAAAATTAAAAGAAAAAATCACAAAATCCACGGATACGGTGACAGAGAAGTTTAAGGAAGGTCTTACAAAAACAAGGGATAATTTCTCAGGAAAAGTAAACGACCTTGTTGCTAGGTACCGTAAAGTAGATGAAGACTTTTTTGAAGAATTAGAAGAAATCATGATCCAGGCTGATGTAGGCTTTGATACAGTGATGAAACTGATTGAAGAGTTGAAAATGGAAGTTAAACGCCGGAACATCCAAGACCCACAGGAAGTACAAAGTGTAATATCCGAAAAGTTGGTTGATATCTACAATGCGGGTGAAGAACAATCCTCAAAATTAAATATTCAAGAGGACGGGCTGACAGTCATTCTATTTGTTGGAGTTAATGGGGTTGGCAAAACAACAACAATCGGTAAGCTTGGGTACAAGTTTAAGAATGAAGGAAAGAAAGTACTATTAGCAGCAGGAGATACTTTCCGTGCTGGTGCAATTGAACAACTTGAAGTCTGGGGAGAAAGAGTCGGCGTCGATGTTATTAAGCAATCGGAAGGGTCGGACCCTGCCGCGGTTATGTACGATGCCATACAGGCAGCTAAATCTCGAAAAACAGATATTTTGTTATGTGATACCGCTGGCCGCTTGCAAAACAAAGTAAATTTAATGAAGGAGCTTGAAAAGGTAAAACGTGTGATAGAAAAAGAAATTCCCGGGGCCCCTCATGAAGTAATTTTAGTCCTTGACGCAACAACTGGTCAAAACGCCCTTATCCAGGCAAAAACATTTAAAGAAGTGACAAATGTTAGTGGAATTGTTCTTTCAAAATTAGACGGAACAGCAAAAGGCGGAATCGTCCTTGCCATCCGCAATGAATTAAAAATTCCTGTGAAATTTGTTGGTCTTGGCGAAAAAATGGATGACCTTCAAGAATTTGAAGCGGAAAAATATGTGTATGGTTTATTTGCAGATGAAGTGGAAAAAGCAGATTAATTGATGTAAAGGTATTATCTTGACAGATAATCTCTGACCTTGTAAACTACTTATGTAAAGGCTTTTCACTTAACATGCGCATTGGAGGGGATTGCATGCTTGAAAAGACGACACGAATGAACTATCTTTATGACTTTTACCATTCGTTGTTAACCCCAAAGCAGCAAAGCTATATGTCTCTCTATTATCTAGATGATTACTCTTTAGGAGAAATAGCCGAAGAGTATGATGTAAGCCGCCAAGCCGTTTATGATAATATCAAGCGGACGGAGGCAATGCTCGAGGCGTATGAGGAAAAGCTGCTATTATTTCAGAAATTTCAAGAGCGCAGCAAACTTTTAAGAAATGTAAAAGTATTGCTCAATGAGGATCACCCTTCAAAGCAGGCAATGTTAGAAGCTGTTGCCGAGTTGGAGAATTTAGATTAGGAGGCGGCATGAATGGCATTTGAAGGATTAGCCGACCGACTGCAAAATACAATTCAAAAAATCCGCGGAAAAGGGAAAGTTTCAGAAGCGGATGTAAAAGAAATGATGCGTGAAGTACGTCTAGCTTTACTAGAAGCAGACGTAAACTTCAAGGTTGTTAAAGATTTTGTGAAAAAGGTCAGTGAACGTGCCGTTGGGCAGGAAGTACTGAAAAGCTTAACACCTGGACAGCAAATTATTAAAATCGTTAATGAAGAATTGACGGAATTGATGGGCGGAGAACAAAGCAAAATCGCCGTGTCTAATCGTCCGCCAACGGTCATTATGATGGTCGGGTTACAGGGTGCTGGTAAAACAACAACATCCGGAAAGCTTGCCAACTTGCTTCGCAAAAAGTATAACCGTAAGCCATTGCTTGTTGCTGCTGATATTTATCGGCCTGCTGCAATCAAACAACTGGAAACACTAGGAAAGCAATTAGACATGCCAGTTTTCTCACTTGGAGATCAGGTAAGCCCTGTCGAAATTGCTAGGCAAGCTATTGTGAAAGCAAAAGAAGAGCATCATGACTATGTCCTTATTGATACCGCCGGCCGACTTCATGTTGATGAAGCATTAATGGGTGAGTTAAAGGATATTAAAGAACTGACTAAACCAGATGAAATCTTCCTAGTCGTTGATGCCATGACAGGTCAAGACGCAGTCAATGTGGCACAAAGCTTTAACGAACAGCTCGGATTAACTGGGGTTGTGTTAACAAAGCTGGATGGTGACACCAGAGGCGGGGCGGCACTTTCAATCCGCGCAGTAACGCAAACACCAATTAAATTTGTCGGTTTAGGCGAGAAGTTAGATGCACTTGAACCTTTTTACCCTGAACGTATGGCATCTAGAATCCTTGGTATGGGTGACGTGCTGACTTTGATTGAGAAGGCACAAGCCAATGTTGATGAAGAAAAGGCTAAAGAGTTGGAACAAAAAATGCGGACAGCTACGTTTACGCTTGAGGATTTTTTGGATCAGCTTGGTCAGGTTCGTAATTTAGGACCGCTTGATGAACTATTAAAGATGATGCCTGGTGCAAACAAGATTAAAGGGTTAAATAATCTTCAAATCGATGAAAAGCAAATTGCTCATGTTGAAGCGATTATCCGTTCAATGACGATGGCTGAGAAAAATAATCCGGAAATCTTGAACGCTAAACGAAAAAACCGAATTGCCAAGGGCAGCGGTCGTTCTGTAACTGAAGTAAACCGTTTGTTGAAACAGTTTGAAGATATGAAAAAAATGATGAAACAAATGACAGGAATGCAGCAAAAAGGTAAGAAAAAAGGGGGATTTAAACTTCCTTTCAAGCCGTTTTAAGCTGTATAAAATTGGTAATACTGTATGTAAAGAAAAAACACTTTACAAACTATAATAGAATTGATATTATACTATCTTGTGTGAAACTATTCGGAGGTGCTTATTTAAAATGGCAGTAAAAATTCGTTTAAAACGTATGGGAGCAAACAAAAACCCATTCTATCGTATCGTAGTAGCAGATTCTCGTTCACCACGTGATGGACGTTACATTGAAATCGTTGGAACTTACAATCCGGTTGCACAACCAGCTAAAGTTGACATCAACGAAGAATTAGCTCTTAAATGGTTACAAGATGGTGCTAAACCATCTGATACAGTTCGTAACCTTTTCTCTAATCAAGGCATCATGGAAAAATTCCATAATGCAAAATTAAGTAAGTAACTCAGGGACGACGATGAAACAATTAGTCGAAACGATTGTTAAGCCCTTAGTTGATTTTCCAGATGACGTTCGTGTGGATGTCGTGGAAGATGACAACCGTGTAACCTATCAGTTATTTGTTAATAAAACAGATATGGGAAAAGTTATCGGTAAGCAGGGGCGCGTTGCAAAGGCCATTAGAACTGTTGTTTATGCAGCAGGATCATCACAACAAAAGAAAATTTTTCTAGAAATTGGTGAATAGCTTTTTGCATCTAGATAAAAGGGAGGAATTATTTCCTCCCTTTTTTGCTATAAGAAAAGCAGAAGCGCCCGTTTAGCGAATTCCACTAGCCGCTGGGCGCTGGAGCTAGACAGTTCTCAAAGTTCAATGAACGAGGGAGGCATTTCTTTGCAAATCATTCAAACTGTTGTGGTAAAACAAATTCTAACGGAAAATAGTAAGAAAAAATTAGCTGACCATTACGAGGCGCAAAAGCTGCAGTATCAAAGGGAGATTAGTCAGCTTCAATTTGAGCTGAAGCGTTTGGAAAAAACAAAGGGATATTCACCTGGAGCATTAAAGAATCATTTTGAAAAGGAAATCAATAAACGTTTGGAAAAAGAAAAGCTTATTGAGTTTCAAATCGAACAATTACATATGCTGCCATTAGGCAGTGAGTTAAAGGAAAAGGAAGTACAAGCCCTCGTTGAAATTAAGATAGGTGACATATGGGACGGGCGGATTGGGCAACCTACAATTATCATAAAAGACGGAATAATAGAAGATATACGCTAGAGGTGTAAAGCTATGGAAAAATGGTTTAATGTCGGAAAAATTGTAAACACACAGGGGCTAAAGGGTGAAGTCCGAGTTATATCAAAGACTGACTTCCCTGAGAAACGCTATAAGGCAGGAAATGTATTATATTTGTTTATGCCTAATTCTAGTTCGCCGATTGAACTAACAGTTAAAAGTCGCCGAACCCATAAAAATTTTGAATTACTTACATTTGAAGGTTATAACAATATCAATGAAGTAGAAAAGTTTAGGGATGGAATTCTAAAAGTACCTGAAACACAGCTTGGTACATTAAATGAGGATGAATTTTATTACCATGAGATTATTGGATGCCTTGTTGCTACAACAAAAGGCGAGGAGCTTGGAAAAGTTTCTGAAATTCTATCTCCTGGTGCCAATGACGTTTGGGTGGTTAAAGGTAAAGGCGGCAAAGAAATACTAATCCCTTATATCCATGATGTGGTCAAGAAAGTAGATGTGAAAGAAAAAGTCATACTAATCGATCCGATCGAAGGGTTACTTTCATGATGCAAATAGATATTCTCACCTTATTTCCGGAGATGTTTACCGGGGTACTGGGACAATCGATTTTGCAAAAGGCTGCTGAGAAATCTGCGGTCAACTATAACGTCGTCAATTTTCGCGGGTTTGCTGATAATAAACATTCAACTGTAGATGACTATCCCTACGGCGGCGGAGCTGGTATGGTATTAAAACCGCAGCCCATATTTGACGCTGTAACAGCCCTCAAGGAAAAATCAAAAAATACGAATCCACGGGTGATTCTTCTTTGTCCGCAGGGTGAACGATATGAGCAGCGGAAAGCGGAGGAATTGGCAAAGGAAGAGCATTTGATTTTTATCTGTGGGCATTACGAGGGTTATGACGAACGAATTCGTGAACATGTAGTAACAGATGAAATCTCAATTGGTGATTATGTCTTAACTGGCGGTGAACTTGGTGCGATGGTTATCGTTGATAGTGTAGTCCGACTCTTACCAGAAGTGCTGGGAAATCAAGAATCTCATATGAAGGACTCTTTCAGCACAGGACTGCTTGAGCATCCTCACTACACAAGACCTGCTGATTTCCGGGGACTAAAGGTTCCAGAAGTTCTATTATCAGGTAATCATAAATTAATAGAAGAATGGCGTAATAAAGAAGCGTTAAGGCGAACAATTTTAAGACGTCCAGACCTACTTGAGAAAATAGAATTGACGAATGAACAGGAAAAATGGCTTAAAGAAGTAAAAAAAGAATTCGAGTAGTATTGCGCGAGTTTAGCGATTATGGTATGATACTACTTGTGACTTGAGCTGATATGAATCAGATTGTGGTCTTATAACGATGTTCCGCTGCAATATGATTAAGAGTTTGATGTGCATGAGCGTCTGTTGGAAGGAGTTGAAAACGATGCAAAAATTGATTGAAGAAATTACAAAAGAACAACTTCGTACTGATCTTCCTGCTTTCCGTCCTGGTGACACTGTACGTGTACACGTTAAAGTTGTCGAGGGTACTCGTGAGCGTATTCAGTTATTTGAAGGTGTTGTAATTAAGCGTCGTGGTGGTGGAATTAGCGAAACTTTTACAGTTCGTAAAATTTCTTACGGAGTAGGCGTTGAGCGTACTTTCCCAGTACACACACCAAAAATTGCGAAGCTAGAAGTACTTCGTCGCGGTAAAGTTCGCCGTGCTAAGCTTTACTACTTGCGTAACCTTCGTGGTAAAAAAGCAAGAATTAAAGAGATTCGATAATATGAAAAGAAAAAGAGCTTGCTCGGGAGCAGGCTCTTTTTTTTATATAATCGATTTGATGCCCTTGTAATATTAAATTATGAGTTTATAAATTGGTGCTGATTTTTTAACAAATTATTAAAGTTTGATTAAAAATATGATCCCATCGTGTTAAAAATTATTGAAGTTATGTAAAATAAATTTTATAAAACATTTTTTTACGGAGAATGGCGGGGATTGTTATGACAAAAAAGAAAAATGAACTCTGGGAATGGACAAAGGCCCTTTTGATTGCTGTCATATTAGCTGCAGTTATCCGGTACTTCCTTTTTGCTCCAATCGTTGTCGATGGTTTATCGATGATGCCGACATTGAAGGATCAGGATCGAATGATTGTAAATAAGTTTAGTTATAATATTGGTGAGCCAAAGCGATTTGATATCATTGTCTTTCATGCACCTGAGCAAAAGGATTACATAAAGCGCGTGATTGGATTGCCCGGCGACACAATTGAGTATAAAGATGATACATTATATGTTAATGGAAAAGCGTATAAAGAGCCATATTTGGATAAATATAAAAAAGAAGTAGAGGATGGACCGTTAACAGATCCATTTACCTTGGAAGAAAAAATAGGACGTAAAACAGTTCCGGAAGGTGAATTGTTTGTTATGGGCGACAATCGCCGCTTCAGTAAAGATAGTCGGCATATTGGGACGATTTCCTATGATAAAATTATCGGTAAAACCAGTTTCGTTTACTGGCCGTTAAATGATGCACATATCGTAACAGTGAAATAGAGTTTGGGAGGTGGCCAGCTATGACGATCCAATGGTTTCCAGGCCATATGGCTAAGGCTCGCAGAGAGGTCACGGAAAAGTTAAAATTAGTAGATATTATTTTTGAATTAGTGGATGCGAGGATTCCCTATTCATCGAGAAATCCGATGATAGATGAAATCATTCAGCATAAGCCAAGGCTTGTCTTATTAAATAAGGCTGACATGGCTGATAAAGAAGCAACAAGGGAATGGATTGAGTTTTTTGCGAATAAAGGTATTAAGGCACTCGCAATAAATTCTCATGCGGGAGAAGGCATGAGAGACATTGCCAACGCTTCAAAGGAAATATTGAAGGAAAAGTTTGACCGTTTAAGAGCTAGAGGTGTCAATAATCCAAGAGCGATCCGAGCGATGATAGTTGGAATTCCTAACGCTGGTAAATCGACGTTAATCAATCGATTGGCAAAGAAAAATATCGCTAAAACAGGAAATACGCCTGGTGTGACAAAGGCCCAACAATGGATTAAAGTGGGGAAGGAAATGGAACTGCTTGATACCCCGGGGATTTTATGGCCAAAATTTGAAGACCAAGAAGTCGGCAAAAAACTTGCCGTTACAGGCGCAATCAAAGATACGTTATTAAATCTTCAGGATCTTACTGTCTATACTCTTAAGTATTTAGAACGAGCATATCCAGATCGTTTAAAAGAACGGTACAATCTTGATACCCTTCCTGAGGATGTTGTAGAGATGTTTGACAAAATAGGAGTACTGCGTGGATGTCTTATGGCTGGTGGTATCGTTGATTATGATAAGGTTTCAGAATTGGTCATCAAGGAAATTAGGTCAGAAAAGTTTGGTCGAATTACATTTGAACGACCGACTGATTTTTTGATTGAATAAAGAAAAAATATAGCTTAAGCTCTCCTAGGCGGAGAGTCTTTTTTATGTAATAATTTACCACTATATATTATAGGCAATTTAGCCGTGTATCTTGTAAAATAAATTGAGTGAAAGTAAAGGAGCGTTCTAAATGAAATATCGATCTGCATTTGATATTATTGGTCCCGTCATGATTGGACCATCTAGCTCTCATACCGCAGGCGCAGCGCGAATTGGCAGGGTAGCAAGAACCTTATTTGGTCAGCTGCCAAAGAAAGCCATCATCTCATTGTACGGTTCATTTGCAAAAACCTATAAGGGACATGGAACAGACTTTGCCATAGTGGCAGGGCTGTTAGATTTTGATACTTTTGATGGACGGATGCCACAATCCTTGGAAATAGCAAAACAAATGGGTTTAGAGGTGATCTTTTGTATTGAAGAGGCTGTGATGGATCATCCCAATACCGTAAAAATTAATTTATATAATGATGATAACGAACTCGAATTAGTTGGGATTTCAATTGGCGGGGGTACGATTGAGATAACAGAGTTAAACTCCTTCCCGTTGAAGCTTTCCGGTGAACATCCCGCAATCTTGGTTGTTCATCAAGATCGATTTGGTATTATCTCAGCAGTAACAAGTGTGTTATCAAAATATCAAATTAATATTGGTCATATGGAAGTTTCTCGATTAGAAAAAGGAGAAATGGCTTTAATGGTTATTGAAGTTGATCAGAAAATTGATGAATTAGTGATAGAGGAACTACATCAACTTTCAAGTGTATCGCAAATTATTCGTATGGTGGAATAGACCATTAATTAGCCAGCGGGAGGTGTCATTATGTTTAGAAATGTAGCAGAACTTGTTCAGTTGGCAGAGAGCAATCAAGTAAAAATAGCGGAAATTATGATCCGGCAAGAAATAGAAATTTCTGGCCTTTCTAGAGAAGATATAATTGCTAAAATGGATAAGAACTTAACGATTATGGAACAAGCAGTGGAAAGAGGACTTAACGGTGTGTACTCACATACATGCCTTACCGGTGGAGACGCAGTATTGCTCCAAAACTACATTAAAAGTGGCAAGGCGCTGGGGGGGACCATTTTATTAGATGCCGTCAGTAAAGCGGTGGCGACCAATGAAGTGAACGCCGCAATGGGCGTAATTTGTGCAACGCCAACAGCTGGTTCAGCAGGTGTCGTACCAGGAACATTATTTGCAGTAAAAGAAAAATTAAATCCAACCCGACAAGAAATGATTGAATTTTTATTTACCTCAGCGGCTTTCGGATTTGTTGTCGCAAATAATGCCTCTATTTCTGGTGCGGCAGGGGGATGTCAAGCAGAGGTAGGCTCTGCAAGTGGTATGGCTGCAGCTTCGATTGTAGAATTGGCTGGTGGGTCACCCAAGCAAGCTGCAGAAGCGATGGCAATCACATTGAAGAATATGCTTGGATTAGTTTGTGATCCTGTAGCAGGCTTAGTTGAAGTTCCTTGTGTGAAAAGAAATGCAATGGGTGCATCCAATGCCATCACGGCAGCGGATATGGCACTTGCTGGCATTACAAGCAGAATCCCCTGCGATGAAGTCATTCATGCGATGTTCTTAATTGGCCAATCCATGCCATCTGCCTTAAGGGAAACAGCGGAAGGTGGTCTTGCAGCGACACCGACAGGAAGAAGACTTGAACAAGAAATTTTTGGCACAAGCAAAACATTTAAACTAAAAGACTTAGTTATATCCTAACGGAATGAAATAACACCCAAGTTCATCTCGAATATTGGGTGTTATTTGTTGTTTTTTAACATAACGACCAAGATAACAATTACAATGGGTGATAAGATGAAACAATTAACAATCGCAGAAATTGAACGACAATTGGAAAATATATCAGTAGAAACTGATCCGTTCTTGTTGGGTATCCTTCAAGATGAGCGGAAGGGTGTCCAACAGCTGATACATAGATGGAGTAAGAAATTTGCGGAGAATCATCGACTAAAAGAAAAGTTTGTTGAAATGAATGTCTATGAGCATAAATGGCGCAAAAGAGGATATGAAAAGATTGCCGGTATCGATGAAGTGGGTAGAGGGCCGCTTGCAGGTCCGGTGGTTGCAGCTGCTGTCATTTTGCCAAAAGACTTTTACTTAGCAGGGATAGACGACTCTAAGAAGCTCTCTGAAAAAAAACGCTTGGAATTCGATTCGATTATTAGAAAAGAAGCGATTTCCTTCAGTATTGCAATGATCCATGCCAAGGAAATAGATGAAATTAATATTTATGAAGCTACAAAAAAAGCAATGAAAGCTGCCATCTCATCCTTAGATCCAAAGCCGGATTTATTGCTAATTGACGCAATGAAGCTGGAAACCCCCTTTACCTCTGAATCTATTATTAAGGGTGATTCAAAAAGTATCTCTATCGCCGCGGCTTCGATTATAGCAAAAGTAGCAAGAGATGATTTGATGAAGGAAATTTCACAGACCTATCCAGTCTATGGATTTCAACAGAACATGGGCTACGGAACAAAGGAACATATCGAAGCCATCCAAAAACACGGAATAACTTCTTATCACAGAAAAAGTTTCGCACCAGTAAAGGATTTTGTTTAATTATAAAACACAATAATAAAAATCAGGCAGTGCCTGTTTTTTTTTTATTATTGTAGAAAACAAATTATACCAAATAAGGTGTAGACTCCCTTGATTTATTCAAAACAAACGATTGACTATTCTGAATATTTTTAAGATGTATATAATTTTTTAGCATAATGGTAGACAAGGTAACTGTCATTATATAAAATGAAAACGGAGTCAGTTTTTAGAAGAGTTTGAATAGGAGGATGGGAAATGAATATCCATGAGTATCAAGGGAAAGAGATCCTCAGAAAATACGGGGTAGCAGTTCCGAATGGAAAAGTAGCATTCACTGTAGAAGAAGCAGTGGAAGCAGCGAAAGAACTAGGCACACAGGTTTGTGTGGTAAAAGCACAAATCCATGCTGGCGGACGGGGGAAAGCTGGTGGTGTTAAAGTTGCGAAAAACCTTGATGAGGTTCGTACATATGCAAGCGAAATCCTCGGCAAAACACTTGTAACACACCAAACAGGTCCTGAAGGAAAAGAAGTCAAGCGCCTGCTTATTGAAGAAGGCTGTGACATCAAAAAAGAATATTATGTTGGTTTAGTATTAGACCGCGCTACTTCACGTGTTGTCCTAATGGCATCTGAAGAAGGCGGAACGGAAATCGAAGAGGTTGCTGAAAAGACTCCAGAGAAAATTTTTAAGGAAGAAATTGATCCAGTCGTCGGATTACAACCATTCCAAGCTCGCCGAATTGCGTTCAATATTAATATTCCAAAAGAATTAATTAATCAAGCTGTAAAATTTATGACGGCTTTGTATAATGCCTATATCGAGAAAGATTGCTCGATTGCGGAAATCAACCCGCTCGTTGTTACAGGTGACGGTAAGGTAATGGCCCTTGATGCAAAATTGAACTTTGACTCAAATGCCCTATATCGTCAGAAAGATGTACTAGAGTACCGTGACCTTGAAGAAGAGGATGCAAAGGAAATTGAAGCATCTAAATATGATTTAAGCTATGTTGCTTTAGATGGAAACATTGGCTGTATGGTTAATGGCGCAGGACTTGCCATGTCAACAATGGATATTATTAAACATTACGGCGGCGATCCCGCAAACTTCCTTGATGTTGGGGGCGGCGCGACAGCTGAAAAGGTTACAGAGGCATTCAAAATTATCCTTTCTGATCCAAACGTAAAAGGTATTTTCGTCAATATCTTTGGTGGAATCATGAAGTGTGATGTTATTGCTGAGGGTGTAGTAGAAGCAGCTAAGCAGGTTGGACTTAGTGTTCCACTTGTTGTTCGCTTAGAGGGAACAAATGTTGACTTAGGTAAGAAGATCCTATCAGAGTCAAGTGTAGACATTATTGCTGCTGAATCCATGGCTGACGGCGCACAAAAAATCGTTTCATTAGTGAAATAGGATCGAAGAAAGGGGAATTAACGTGAGCGTTTTTATTAATAAAGATACAAAGGTTATTGTTCAAGGGATTACAGGATCAACAGCCCTGTTTCATACAAAGCAAATGCTTGAATATGGTACACAGATTGTTGGCGGTACCTCTCCAGGAAAAGGCGGGTTGGAAGTAGAAGGTGTGCCTGTTTTTAACACGGTTAAAGATGCTGTTGAAGCAACTGGTGCAACTGCATCCGTTATTTACGTACCGGCACCATTTGCTGCAGATGCGATTATCGAAGCGGTTGATGCAGAATTGGATCTTGCTATCTGTATCACTGAACATATTCCGGTATTGGATATGGTTAAAGTTAAGCGTTATATGGAAGGTAAAAAGACTCGCTTAGTCGGTCCAAACTGTCCTGGTGTTATTACAGCTGATGAGTGTAAAATCGGCATCATGCCTGGTTATATCCATACAAAAGGCCATGTAGGTGTTGTATCACGCTCTGGAACATTAACATACGAAGCGGTTCACCAATTAACACAAGCCGGATTAGGCCAAACAACTGCTGTTGGTATCGGCGGCGACCCTGTTAACGGAACAAACTTCATCGATGTATTAAAAGCATTTAATGAAGATCCTGAAACATATGCTGTTATTATGATTGGTGAAATCGGCGGTACTGCCGAAGAAGAAGCAGCTGAGTGGGTTAAAGCAAACATGACCAAGCCTGTTGTTGGCTTCATCGGTGGACGTACAGCGCCTCCAGGAAAACGTATGGGACACGCAGGTGCGATTATTTCAGGTGGTAAAGGTACTGCAGATGAAAAAATCCGCGTTATGAACGAATGCGGTATTAAAGTAGCTGACACTCCATCTGTGATGGGTGACACATTAATTGAAGTATTAAAAGAACAAGGTTTGTACGAAAAGTGTAAAACCCACTAATAATTGTGCAACTAGATAATTTCAGATAGTCCCTCAAAAACGAGGGGCTATTTATTCTAATTTTATATCTATAGGGAGGCAAATATTTAAATGGATGAATTCAAAGAAAAACTTATTTCCTTGCTGCATTACCCCAATATCTCCTGGAACACCGTTTTACAAATGCTAAAAAAAGACCCGACACTGCAGAACTTATATCAGTTACAAAAGCAATCCCCTCAGCAAAAATGCTTGTTTCCACCCACTACCACCAATAACCCTTCAGAAAAGTCTTCTAGCGTACCTCTTCATCCTGACATTATTCGTGATCAAATTCGTCAATACAAAACAAATGAGATTACAGTCATTACTATTTTAGATAAGGAATATCCACCATTATTAAAAGAAATATATCAGCCGCCATGGGCATTGTTTACCAAGGGTGATCTCTCGCTACTTGAAACAGACCCCAAACTTGCGGTTGTTGGTTCACGGCAAGCGACTCAATATGGGAAAAATGCAATTCGGTTGATTTTTCCAGGTTTAATTGACAAAGGTGTTCTAATTGTTAGCGGCTTAGCACGGGGAATTGATGCCCTCGCACATGAATATGCAATAAAAAATGGAGGAAAAACAATAGCTGTGATTGCTGGTGGTTTCTATCATATCTATCCAAAGGAAAATACGAGCTTAGCCCTAGAAATGATGAAAAACCAGCTAGTTCTTTCGGAATACCCTCCAGATACTAAGCCGCTTAGATGGCATTTTCCATCTAGAAATCGAATTATTAGCGGTTTGTCAAAAGGGACATTTATTATAGAAGCAAAACGAAAAAGCGGATCACTCATCACGGCGAATTTTGCAGTAAATGAAGGAAGAGATGTATTTTCCTTGCCTGGAAGCATTTTTAATCCATATTCTATCGGGGCAAATGAATTAATTCAACAAGGGGCTAAACTTGTAACCGGTGCAGAGGATATTTTAGAGGAAATTAGATAAGACTCTTATCTAAAGAAATTTTGCTTAAAAATCGTTAATTTTGAAGGTTTTTATGAATAAACGGAGAATTTAGCTAAAAAAGGTTGCATTATTTTCTAATTTGTTATACATTTTCCAACAGATGTTCGAAAAAAAGAATATTTGGAAATGGAATAAATAATATTCATATTAATATATAAAGAAAAACTTGGGATAGGGCAGTTTTGTAAAGTATTTTCTCCGGTCTAATTAGGTAAAACTGGAATTTAGGAAAGCTTCTCAAATGATTAGCACCTTAGAAACAGCATTTGCCAGATTCGGGGCGCTTCTACACTTTCCCTCTTAAGGAGGATTTTTAAATGGCAGATTTTCTTGTAATCGTTGAATCGCCAGCAAAAGCGAAAACGATCGAACGATATTTAGGGAATAAATATAAAGTAAAAGCATCAATGGGACATATTCGCGATTTGCCACGGAGCCAAATGGGGGTCAATGTAGAAAATAGCTATGAACCAAAATATATTACAATCCGCGGAAAAGGTCCTGTTTTAAAAGACTTAAAAACAGCGGCAAAAAAAGCAAAAAAAATCTATCTGGCAGCTGACCCGGATCGCGAAGGGGAAGCAATTGCATGGCATTTAGCCCATAGTTTATCTGTCGATATTAATTCAGATTGCCGGGTGGTTTTTAATGAAATCACAAAAGATGCGATAAAAGAGTCGTTTAAACATCCTCGGCCAATTAATATGGATTTGGTGGATGCTCAGCAGGCTCGTAGGATTCTTGACCGTCTTGTTGGGTATAATATCAGCCCGTTGCTCTGGAAGAAGGTAAAGAAAGGTTTAAGTGCAGGCCGGGTTCAATCTGTTGCCGTCCATTTAATTATTGTTAGGGAAAAGGAAATCAAAGCCTTTGTCCCTGAAGAATATTGGACGATTGATGGAGAATTTTTAAAGGGGAAAGACCATTTTAGTGCCCAATATTTTTCTTTAGCTGACAAAGGAAAATTCGAACTGAAATCTGAACAAGATGTCCAAACCATTTTAAAACAAATGGATGATAATAAATTCAAAGTTGTATCTGTTACCAAAAAAGAAAGAAAGAGGAACCCGGCACCGCCCTTCATTACATCATCATTGCAACAAGAAGCAGCCAGAAAACTTAACTTCCGAGCAAAGAAAACGATGATGCTTGCACAGCAGCTTTATGAAGGGATTGAGCTTGGCAAAGAGGGTACGGTTGGTCTCATTACATATATGAGAACGGATTCAACACGGATTTCTGAAGTCGCTCAAACAGAGGCGGCTAATTACATCCGCTCAGAATATGGTGAAGATTATTTAAAAGATGAACAAAGAAAAGAGAAAAAGCAATCGAATGCCCAAGATGCACATGAAGGGATTCGACCAACCAGTACTTTAAGGGATCCCAATAGTTTAAAAACATTTTTATCAAGAGACCAACTCCGATTATATAAATTAATCTGGGATCGTTTTTTAGCTAGTCAAATGGCTCAGGCCGTCATGGATACAATGAGCGTAGATTTACAAAATGGTAATGTCCTTTTCCGAGCAAATGGTTCAAAAATTAAGTTTCCTGGTTTCATCAAGCTTTATGTTGAGGGATCAGATGACCAAGTGGATGAAAAAGACAGAATGCTTCCTGACCT
Source organism: Bacillus sp. ISL-46 (assembly GCF_018613205.1). Classification (NCBI taxonomy): domain Bacteria; kingdom Bacillati; phylum Bacillota; class Bacilli; order Caryophanales; family Bacillaceae; genus Bacillus; species Bacillus sp. ISL-46. The sequence goes on along the minus strand of NZ_JAGGQR010000011.1, from coordinate 238,450 downwards.
TAAAGAAGGGGATGAAGTGTTTAAAAAGGATATCGAGCCAAAGCAGCATTTCACTCAGCCACCGCCAAGGTACACGGAGGCAAGACTTGTTAAGACACTTGAGGAGCTTGGTATTGGTCGCCCGTCTACTTACGCACCAACCCTTGACACGATTCAAAAGCGGGGCTATGTGGCACTCGATAATAAAAGATTTGTTCCAACCGAGCTCGGTGAAATTATCGATGAGTTGATTTTAGAGTTTTTTCCAGATATTCTAGATGTCGAATTTACAGCGAAAATGGAACAGGGCTTAGATAATATCGAAGATGGAAAAGTACCTTGGGTCAATATTATCGATGAGTTTTATCAAGATTTTGAAATTCATTTAAAAAAAGCAGAAGAAGAAATGCAGTCTGTTGAAATCAAAGATGAACCAGCTGGTGAAGACTGTGAGAATTGCGGAAACCCTATGGTTTTTAAAATGGGTCGCTACGGAAAATTTATGGCTTGCAGCAATTTTCCAGATTGCCGAAATACAAAACCGATTGTTAAAGAAATCGGTGTTACCTGCCCTAATTGTAAAGAAGGACAGATCATTGAGCGTAAAAGTAAGAAAAAGCGACTCTTTTACGGTTGCACACAATACCCTGAATGTGAGTTTATCTCTTGGGATAAACCATTACCGAGGGAATGCCCAAAATGTGAAGGGCTGCTTGTTGAAAAGAAATTAAAAAAAGGTGTTCAAGTTCAATGCGTTAATTGTGATTACAAGGAAGAACCGCAAAGTTAAAGTGAGAGTGGGCATAGTCCACTCTTTTCGTTTTTTGCATAAAACTTTTTTCTTTTTCATTCGTATAGTACAATGCAAGATGGACTTAAAAGTGGGAAAAGTATTGATAGGTACGTGCACTACCTTTTATTTACATAAAACCATGGTATCTATTAGGAGGATTCTAAATGAAAGATGTCACAATTAACGTAATCGGTGCGGGATTAGCTGGAAGTGAAGCCGCATGGCAGATTGCGAAGCGTGGAGTAAAAGTTCGCTTATATGAGATGCGACCAGTGAAGCAAACACCTGCACACCATACAGATAAATTTGCAGAATTAGTTTGTAGTAATTCATTACGTGCCAACACACTAACAAATGCAGTAGGGGTGTTAAAGGAAGAAATGCGAAAGCTTGATTCCGTTATTATCGCTGCAGCGGATGCTTGTTCAGTTCCAGCAGGCGGTGCGTTAGCTGTTGATCGCCATGAATTTGCCGCCAAAGTAACAAATTTGGTTAAAAACCATGAAAATGTTACGGTTATTAATGAAGAAGTAACTGAAATTCCAGAGGGAACAACAATCATTGCAACGGGGCCGCTGACAAGTCCAGACCTTTCAGAGCAGCTCAAAGGGCTAACCGGTGAGGATTACCTTTATTTTTATGATGCTGCAGCACCGATACTTGAAAAGGAAAGCATAGACCTAGAGAAAGTTTATTTAAAATCCCGCTATGATAAAGGGGAAGCTGCCTATCTTAATTGTCCAATGACTGAAGAAGAATTTAACCGTTTCTATGAAGCGCTTATATCCGCTGAAACTGTTCCAGTAAAGGAATTTGAAAAGGAAGTCTTTTTCGAAGGGTGCATGCCAATTGAAGTGATGGCGTCACGAGGAAAGAAAACAATGCTTTTCGGTCCGTTAAAACCAGTTGGTTTAGAGGATCCCAAAACAGGAAAACGTCCATTTGCCGTAGTACAACTCCGTCAAGATGATGCCGCTGGCACACTTTTTAATATTGTCGGTTTTCAGACACATTTAAAGTGGGGTGCGCAAAAGGAAGTTATACAATTAATACCGGGGTTAGAAAATGCAGAAATCATTCGATATGGTGTGATGCATCGGAATACATTTATCAATTCTCCTAAGGTACTAAAAGCAACTTACCAATTCCGTAATCGTGAAGATTTATTTTTTGCTGGTCAAATGACTGGAGTTGAAGGATACGTAGAATCTGCTGCTAGCGGTTTAGTTGCTGGTATAAATGCAGCGCGTTTAATACAAGGAATGGAGCCGCTTGAATTTCCAGAGGAGACCGCGATTGGAAGCATGGCCCGATATATTACTACGACGAACGCTAAAAATTTTCAGCCAATGAATGCTAACTTTGGTTTATTTCCAGAGCTGGCGGTAAGAATTAAAGGAAAGCAGGAAAGGAATTTAGAACACGCAAATAGAGCGTTAGAAACAATTCAGAACTTTGTGAAAGTTTTGTAAAGTTTATTGCAAGGGGATACGAAGTATGTTACGATTTAGTAGCCCTTGCGAGGTGAATATTATGACAAATGTGAATGTTTTTTTAAAGTTAATTATTGAGTATTTACAAATAGAATTTAATTACTCAAAATATACACTTGAACCTAATCAACATGACATCAGTAAAATTTCTTATCTTCATGGTGGAAATAACTCATAAAGTAATGAGGTCAAATATTCCAGTTAACATAGTCAGTTTTCGTAACTTTCATGTAAATGGTAGTTCACCTGTTACATACTTATCTGCGAGGTAATGTGAATAGAAATCACTCCAAAGGGAGGCTCATCTTAATGAACCAATTTCATGCGACAACGATTTTTGCAATCCATCATAATGGTGAATATTCAATGTCAGGTGATGGACAAGTGACATTTGGTAATGCGGTAGTGATGAAGCACACAGCGAGAAAAGTAAGAAAGATATTTAATGGAAAGGTATTAGCAGGTTTTGCAGGTTCTGTTGCAGATGCTTTTACTCTTTTCGAACTGTTCGAGGGGAAATTAGAAGAATTTAACGGTAACCTTCAAAGAGCTGCTGTTGAGCTTGCCAAAGAGTGGCGAAGTGACAAAGTGCTCAGGAAGCTTGAAGCGATGCTAATTGTTATGAATCGTGAATATTTGCTGCTTGTTTCAGGAACAGGAGAAGTAATTGAACCTGACGATGGAATTCTTGCGATTGGATCAGGTGGAAATTATGCATTATCTGCTGGACGTGCTTTAAAGAAATACTCAGGAGACCATTTATCTGCAAAGGAAATAGCAAAAGCTTCTTTAGAAATAGCAGCTGAAATATGTGTCTATACGAACCATAACATTATTGTTGAAGAGCTATAACGGGAAGGAGACTAATTATCATGGGAAAAACAACTAATTTAACCCCTCGTCAAATTGTTGAAAAACTTGATCAATATATTATTGGACAAAAGGATGCTAAGAAAGCGGTTGCTGTTGCCTTAAGAAATCGCTACAGAAGAGGATTGTTAAATGAAAAACTTAGGGATGAAATTATCCCCAAAAATATATTGATGATAGGTCCGACTGGAGTTGGGAAAACGGAAATTGCCAGAAGGATTGCCAAAATTGTGGGTGCCCCTTTTATTAAGGTTGAAGCAACTAAGTTTACTGAAGTAGGCTATGTTGGGCGAGATGTAGAATCCATGGTTAGAGATCTTGCTGAAACCTCTGTTCGTTTAGTAAAAGAGGAACGGATGCAAAGTGTGAAGGAACGTGCAGAAGAGAATGCCAACAGCAGGCTAGTTGATTTACTTGTGCCATCAGCCAAAAAAACTAGTAACTATAAAAACCCGCTTGAAATGTTATTTGGAGGCGGGAATACATCAACTGAACCAGAAACACATCAAGAGGATTATTCGATTACTGAAAAACGAAAAATTGTCAAAGAAAAATTAGCACTTGGTCAACTAGAGGAAGAAATCGTTACGGTTGAAGTAGATGAGCAAGCTCCATCCATGTTTGATATGCTGCAAGGCTCAGGGATTGAACAAATGGGAATGAATATGCAGGATGCCCTAAGCAGCTTTATGCCGAAAAAACGCAAAAAGCGAAAATTGACTGTCCGTGAAGCTCGCAAGGTGCTGACTAGTGAAGAGGCTTCTAAGCTTATTGATATGGATGAAGTAAATTCTGAGGCCGTTTATCGTGCGGAACAAGCAGGTATTATTTTTATCGATGAAATTGATAAAATCGCTAGTAAAAATTCGGGAGGCTCTTCTGCAGATGTATCCAGAGAAGGGGTCCAAAGAGATATTTTGCCTATAGTTGAAGGTTCAACAGTAGTGACCAAATATGGGTCAGTAAAAACCGACCATGTATTATTTATTGCTGCTGGAGCATTTCACATGGCGAAACCTTCCGATTTAATTCCAGAACTTCAAGGGCGTTTCCCAATTCGTGTAGAACTAACAAAGCTAACTGTGGAAGATTTCTTCAGAATCTTAATCGAACCAGATAATGCCCTTATTAAGCAATATCAGGCATTATTGGAAACAGAAGGTATACAAATTGAATTTTCTGACGATGCTATTCGTAGAATTGCCGAAGTTGCATTTGAAGTGAATCAAAATACAGACAATATTGGTGCAAGACGTCTTCATACGATTCTCGAAAAGCTTTTAGAAGACTTATCTTTTGAAGCTCCAGAAATTTCGATGGAGAAGATAACAATTACACCACAGTATGTAGACGATAAACTTGGTGCTATTTCGAAAAATAAAGATTTAAGTCAGTTTATCTTATAAAAATGAACGTCTGATAATCCCATGTATGAAGAAATGTTCATTTTTTAAATACCCCAAAAATGTAGTATTTGAAGATTAATTAATAATTTAATAATGGTTGTAGTTATTAGGAGGAAGAAACAGATGGATTTACTTACAAAAACGAGAAAAATTAATGTTTTATTACAAAAAGCAGCAGGAAAGCCAGTTAACTTCAAGGAAATGTCAGTCACTTTAAGTGAAACGATTGAAGCAAATGTGTATATTGTTAGCCGTCGTGGTAAACTTTTAGGGTTCTCTATTCATCAGCAAATTGAAAATGAAAGAATGAAAAAGATGTTTGAGGATCGTCAATTCCCTGAGGAATATACAAATGGTTTATTTAATATTCAAGAAACTTCATCAAATCTTGATATTGAAAGCCAATATACAGCTTTTCCAATAGAAAACAGAGATTTATTTAAAGAAGGTTTAACTACAATTGTTCCAATTATTGGCGGCGGGGAACGCCTTGGCACGTTAATTCTTGCAAGATTACAAGAAAAGTTCCACGATGATGATCTAATCCTTGCGGAATATGGTGCAACTGTTGTAGGTATGGAAATTTTACGAGAAAAGTCTGAAGAAATTGAAGAAGAAGCTAGAAGCAAAGCAGTGGTTCAAATGGCTATTAGTTCATTATCATATAGTGAACTTGAAGCGATTGAACATATCTTTGAAGAATTAAATGGCCGTGAAGGCTTATTGGTTGCTTCGAAAATAGCTGATCGTGTTGGTATTACTCGTTCTGTTATCGTTAATGCACTAAGAAAACTTGAAAGTGCAGGGGTAATTGAATCACGCTCACTAGGGATGAAAGGAACATATATCAAAGTTTTAAATGATAAGTTTCTGATGGAACTCGATAAATTAAGATCAAATTAATCATAACTAATCCCCAGCTAACTGGGGATTTTGTTTTTTTATTAAACTAATGCTTGATTGTTATTATTACATATGCTATATTATTTCATGGTGTTAATACACACGCTCATTGATTTAATCAGATGGTGCTGTTCATAACAGTTTCTGTTTAAAGATGAGGTGAGCGGAGGAAAACAAACCATTAGGAGGAAAAATCATGTCAGTCATTTCTATGAAGCAATTGCTTGAAGCTGGTGTACACTTCGGACACCAAACTCGCCGTTGGAACCCTAAAATGAAGAAATATATCTTCACAGAGCGTAACGGTATCTATATCATTGACCTTCAAAAAACAGTTAAAAAAGTTGAAGAAGCTTATAACTGGGTAAAGGAACTTGCTGGTAACGGCGGAACAGTTCTTTTTGTTGGTACAAAAAAACAAGCTCAAGATTCTGTTAAAGAAGAAGCGGGCCGTTCTGGTATGTACTATGTTAACCAACGTTGGTTAGGTGGTACCTTAACAAACTTTGAAACAATTCAAAAGCGTATTGGCCGCTTAAAAGATATCGAAAGAATGTCTGAAGACGGAACGTTTGAAGTATTACCTAAAAAAGAGGTTGTTCAATTAAAGAAACAACAAGAGCGTCTAGAGAAATTCTTAGGCGGCATCAAAGATATGAAACAACTTCCAGATGCACTTTTCATTATTGACCCTCGTAAAGAGCGTATCGCGGTTGCAGAAGCTAAGAAATTGAACATTCCTATCGTAGGTATTGTTGATACAAACTGTGATCCAGACGAAATCGATGTAGTTATTCCTGCGAATGACGATGCGATTCGTGCGGTTAAGCTTTTAACAGGTAAAATGGCAGATGCTATCCTTGAAGCTAAACAAGGTGAAGAAGTACAAGTTCAGGCTTAATTAAATCAAAAGGTGATAAGAGGGAGACCCTTTATCACCTTTTTTTAAAGAAGGTTTTTATTGGAAAGTTTTAGAATAGCTGTCATTGGCTAAGATATGGATACATAGTAAAATAAAGGAGGAATTTACATTATGGCAATTACTGCTCAAATGGTTAAAGAACTACGTGAAAAAACTGGTGCAGGTATGTTGGATTGTAAAAAAGCACTAACTGAAACTGATGGAGATATGGACAAAGCAATTGATTTCTTACGCGAAAAAGGGATTGCATCTGCTGCTAAGAAGGGTGACCGTATTGCTGCAGAAGGTTTAACTTATGTTGTAACTGAAGGTAACGATGCAGTTATTCTAGAAGTAAACTCTGAAACTGACTTTGTTGCGAAGAATGAAGCGTTCCAAGCTCTTGTAAAAGATCTAGCTGCGCATCTACTAAAGAACAAGCCTGCAACTGTTGAAGAAGCATCTGCTCAAACGATGGAAAATGGTGCTACTATTGCAGATCATATCAATGCTTCTATTGCTAAGATTGGTGAAAAATTAACACTTCGCCGCTTTTCTGTTACATCAAAAACAGACAATGATGCATTTGGAGCATATATTCATATGGGTGGCCGCATTTCTGTCCTATCAGTACTTGAAGGTACAACAGATGCGGATGCTGCGAAGGATGTTTCAATGCATATTGCTGCACTAAAACCAAAGTATGTATCTCGTGATGAAGTTTCACAAGAAGAAGTTGAGCATGAGCGTCAAGTATTAACACAACAAGCACTTAACGAAGGCAAGCCTGCAAAAATCGTTGAAAAAATGGTTGAAGGCCGTCTTGGAAAATATTTTGAAGATGTTTGTGTACTTGATCAAACTTTCGTTAAAAACCCTGATCAAAAAGTACGTCAGTTTGTTGAATCTAAGGGTGCTACAATCCGTGAGTTCGTCCGTTACGAAGTCGGAGAAGGTATCGAAAAACGTGAAGATAACTTTGCTGAAGAAGTTATGAATCAAATTAAAAAATAATTAAAAACTATTCTCTAGCATAAAAACAAAACAGTTTTAAGGGAATGTTAATGAAATAGGTTTTTAAATAGGGGACACGGTGTGTTCCCTTTTTTAAAAAGAATTAATTACATAATGGAGGTTTATATGAGCGGTCCTAAGTACAAACGTGTAGTATTAAAGTTGAGCGGAGAAGCACTTGCAGGTGAATCGAGCTTTGGAATTAAACCTTCTGTGATCAAATCGATTGCCATTCAAGTTAAAGAAATAGCAGAGCTTGGTGTAGAAGTTGCTGTCGTTGTCGGTGGCGGTAACATTTGGCGCGGAAAAATTGGCAGTGAAATGGGTATGGACCGGGCAACTGCAGATTATATGGGGATGCTTGCAACGGTTATGAATTCTTTAGCACTGCAAGATAGTTTGGAGCACTTAGGAATTGAATCACGGGTGCAAACCTCTATTGAAATGCGCCAGGTGGCTGAGCCTTATATTCGACGCCGTGCAATTAGGCATTTAGAAAAAAAACGGGTAGTCATTTTTGCGGCGGGTACAGGAAATCCATATTTCTCAACGGATACAACCGCTGCACTTCGAGCAGCGGAAATCGATGCTGAAGTAATCTTAATGGCAAAGAATAATGTCGATGGAGTGTATTCTGCAGACCCTCGATTAGATGCAAATGCTACTAAATATGAAGATTTGTCTTTCTTAGATGTTCTTAAAGAAGGATTAGCAGTTATGGACTCTACTGCCTCCTCCTTATGCATGGACAATGATATTCCATTGATTGTTTTCTCGATTATGGAGCAGGGGAATATTAAACGAGCCGTTATGGGGGAAAAAATAGGAACAATTGTTAGGGGGAAACATTAATGCCAAAACAAGTCATCTCTACCATTAAAGATCGTATGACAAAAGCGATTCAGTCATATTCGCGTGAGCTTGCCAGCATCCGTGCGGGGAGAGCAAGCGCTTCGTTATTGGACAGAATTACAATTGATTATTATGGTGCACCAACACCTGTCAACCAAATGGCTGGAATTTCAACACCTGAAGCTAGGCTTATTGTTATTCAACCATATGATAAATCCACCCTTGGGGATATCGAAAAAGCAATTCTTAAATCTGATTTAGGATTAAATCCTACCAACGACGGTATGGTAATCCGCCTTGCTATTCCACAATTGACTGAGGAGCGCCGCAAGGAGTTAGTAAAATTGGTCAAAAAGGAATCAGAAGAAGCGAAGGTAGCTATCCGTAATATCCGTCGAGATGGTAATGACGAATTAAAGAAGCTAGAGAAGAATGGTGAAATTACTGAGGATAGTCTTCGCGGTCATTCGGAGGATATCCAAAAACTTACCGACGAATATATTAGTAAAGTTGATCAAATTACAAAAGACAAAGAAAAGGAAATTTTGGAAGTTTAATTAATGGCTGTGTTAAAACTAAATGGTGATTTTACAAATTCTGTTGATTGGAGCGCATGGAGCGGAAATCAACAGACAAATTTAACACAGCCTAGTTAATAAATAAGAACCCTCTGTTTTAGGGGGTTTTTCACTATTTTAATACTTAATTTAAGAATTATTGATTGTTCCCGAAAGTTGTCTGAATATAATTCTTAATTCCTACTATTTTACATAAGTTAATTATTAGAGATATCTTTATGCTTTTTTGGTATGATAAAAACATGCTACCCCGAAATGTCCATTACATAACAACACACATGCTTCAATGGAATTGATATATGATTTAATTTTCGGAGGAAATGATTAACTAATTGGAGGAGCAATGTTATGTTTAATAAATTAAGGCTTGGGAAGAACCGAAATAACACTTCCACACTCCGAAATAAAATAGAAGAAATAAAAAAATCGCCTGTTCCTGAGCATGTGGCAATTATTATGGATGGCAACGGACGTTGGGCTAAGAAACGGGCATTACCACGTATTGCTGGTCACCATGAGGGCATGAAGGTTGTTCGGAAAACAACGAAATTAGCAAATGAACTCGGCATTAAAACCTTAACATTGTATGCTTTTTCAACTGAGAATTGGAAAAGGCCAAAAAATGAAGTCGAATATATTATGAGTCTGCCTGATGAATTTTTAGGCACATTTTTACCGGATTTAATTGAAGAAAATGTTCAAGTGAAAATGATGGGCTATAAAAATCAACTTCCAGTACATACACTGCGTGCAATAGAAAAAGCTATAGAAGAAACAAAAAATAATGATGGATTAGTATTAAACTTTGCATTAAATTACGGGAGCAGGGCTGAGATTCTTGATGCTGTGAAGCAAGTCTTAAATGACAGCAAAAGTGGTAAACTGAACGAGACGGAGTTAGACGAAAAAGTCTTTTCTTCCTACTTAATGACTGCTAATTTTACAGACCCAGATCTTTTAATCCGTACTAGTGGTGAAATCCGCTTGAGTAACTTTATGCTTTGGCAGTTGGCTTACTCAGAGTTTTGGTTTACAGAAGTCTTATGGCCAGACTTTAATGAAGAACATTTACTTGAAGCAATTGAAACGTTCCAGAAACGACAGCGTCGGTTTGGTGGCATATAGAACAACAAAGGTGTTGAAAAATTAGATGAAGCAAAGAATCATAACAGGAGTCATTGCAGCTGCACTATTTTTACCAATTGTCTATTATGGTGGATTTCCACTTGTAATATTAACGTACTTTTTAGCGACGATCGGATTGTATGAGTTATTGAAAATGAAAAAACTTCCTATTTTTTCGGTTAATGGAATATTAGCACTTTTATTTCTATGGGTGTTGCTCTTCCCCGGAGAATATCATTCCGTTATAGATTCCTTCTATTATTCAAAAATAGAAATATGCATTGCATTAATTCTTTTGTTATTAACTTACACCGTAATTACCAAAAATCAATTTACATTTGAAGACGTTTCTTTTTCTATCCTATCAGCCATTTATGTAGGTATTGGCTTTTACTTTTTCTTTGAAACGAGGCAGGATGGGGGACTTGTCTATATTTTGTATTCTTTATTTATGATTTGGGCTACTGATTCAGGTGCTTATTTTATTGGAAAAGCTCTTGGTAAAACAAAGCTATGGCCCGAAATTAGCCCGAATAAGACAGTTGAAGGGTCGATTGGCGGAATCGCCTGTGCAGTTGTTGTGGCTGTCATATTTGTACTCCTCTCAAACATTAACGTCGGTCTTTTAACTTTAATGGGAATTACAATCGTCCTTTCCGTTTTTGGACAAATTGGTGACTTAGTTGAATCAGCCTTTAAGCGTCATTTTAATGTCAAAGATTCTGGTACAATCTTGCCAGGTCATGGTGGAATTCTTGATCGATTTGACAGCCTATTATTTGTTTGGCCCTTGTTACATTTTTTTCACCTTTGGTTATAGAGCGCGTGCGCTTCACATTTAGGAGTTGACTTTTTATTGAAAACCATTAGCTTATTGGGTGCAACCGGATCGATAGGAACCCAAACCTTAGATATTATCCGTGAGCATCCATCTGAATTTACATTAGCAGCCTTTTCTGTGGGTAAAAATATCGATTTGGCTCGAAAAATGATTGTTGAATTTCAGCCTGAGCTTGTTTCTGTACAAGACTATCATGACTGTAATACATTAAAAGCAGAATTTCCTAATATTAAATTCACTTTTGGTCAGGAAGGACTAATCGAGACAGCAGTTTATGAAAAAGCCGATATTCTTGTCAACGCAGTTCTTGGAAGTGTGGGGTTAAACCCGACTTTACAAGCGATTGAATGTGGGAAGATAATCGCTATTGCCAATAAAGAAACACTGGTTACTGCAGGTCATTTAGTTATGGATGCGGCTAAAAGAAATAATGTACCACTCCTTCCGGTCGATAGTGAACATTCAGCCATTTTTCAAGCCTTGCAGGGGGAAAAGGAGAAAAACATTGAAAGATTAATTCTAACTGCTTCCGGCGGGAGCTTTCGTGACCTCTCCAGGCAAGAATTGAAAAATGTTACCGTGGAGCAAGCACTAAACCATCCAAATTGGTCGATGGGGGCAAAAATCACAATTGATTCGGCATCAATGATGAACAAAGGTTTAGAAGTAATTGAAGCTCATTGGCTTTTCAATATACCATATGAAAAAATTGATGTACTGCTTCATAAAGAAAGCATCATCCATTCAATGATTGAGTTTCACGATAGCAGTATCATTGCTCAGCTTGGAACACCAGATATGAGAGTGCCGATTCAATATGCGCTCACCTATCCTGATCGTTTGCCATTGCCTTCATCAAAACGTTTGGATCTGGCAAGGATTGGGAAATTGCATTTCGAGGAAATGGATGCCGCGAGATTCCGCTGTCTTGGTTTTGCTTATGAGGCTGGGAAAAAAGGTGGATCGATGCCAACGGTATTGAATGCAGCGAATGAAGTGGCCGTGGCAGCTTTTCTAGAAGGGAAAATTCGGTTCTTGCAGATTGAAGATTTGATTGAGAAAGCCCTAACCGCCCACCAAATCACGGAACTCCCTAGCCTAACTTCAATCCAAGAGATAGACAAAGAAACAAGAGAATATGTTCATTCACTCCTGTAAGAAAAACGGAAGCGCAAGTAAAAGAATCTCTCTTATCCTGAAAAAAAAGGTGGTTTTATTTTGACTACAGTTATTGCCTTTATAGTGATTTTTGGCGCACTCGTATTCTTTCATGAATTAGGTCATTTGATTTTCGCAAAAAGGGCTGGTATTTTATGCCGTGAATTTGCAATTGGTTTTGGCCCAAAAGTATTTTCCCATAAAAGAGCGGAGACAACCTATACCATTCGGTTACTTCCGATTGGTGGATTTGTGCGCATGGCTGGCGAAGACCCGGAAATGATTGAAATAAAGCCTGGTTATCGTATTGGCTTGTTGTTTGATAAGGATGAAAAAGTAAATAAAATCATCTTAAATAATAAAGAGAAGTTTCCTAATTGTCGGATCGTTGAAGTGGAATATGCTGATATCGAAAAGGATTTAGTTATTAAAGGATTTCCTGAAGATGAAGATGAAGTATTAAAAACCTTTATCATTGACCCAAAAGCAGTCATCGTGGAAAATGGAATCGAGTCACAGATTGCTCCAATTGACCGTCAATTCGGATCAAAAACATTAGGACAAAGAACGATGGCTATTTTTGCTGGTCCGATGATGAATTTTGTACTTGCATTCATTTTATTTATTATTATTGCTTTTATACAGGGGGTACCTACGAATGAACCTAAGTTAGGTGAAATAACTCCTGATGGGGCAGCGATGGCTGCTGGTCTTAAAAAAGGTGATCTCATCCAGACGATTAATGGTTCAGAAATTTCGAGTTGGTCTGATGTAGTGGAGGTCATTCGGAAAAATCCAAATGAAAAGCTCGACTTTTCTATTCGCCGTGACAAAAAGGATTTAGATATCACGGTAACCCCAATTGAAAAAACGGTTGAAGGGAAGAAAATTGGGCTTATTGGTGTTTATAGTCCTGTTGAAAAGTCTCCTATTCAAGCAATTAAGGCAGGTTTCACAGAAACCTATTTTTGGACGAAACAGATTTTTGTAATGGTTGGTAAATTAGTCACTGGCCAATTTTCAATTGATGCACTTTCTGGTCCTGTTGGTATTTACCAAGCAACAGATTCTGTAGCTAAATCGGGTATTTATTATTTAATGAAATGGGCAGGGATTTTAAGCATTAACTTAGGTATTATGAACTTATTACCTATTCCCGCTCTTGACGGTGGAAGATTAATGTTTTTTGCTGTCGAAGCTGTTAGAGGCAAGCCGATAGACCGTCAAAAGGAAGGTATGGTTCATTTTATAGGATTCGCCCTCTTAATGCTGCTCATGCTAGTTGTAACTTGGAATGACATTCAAAGGTTTTTCTTGTAGTATGTAATCTTTAATTTATTTTGGGGGCCGTTAATACGGCCCCTATTCTTATTTTTAAAGAAAACTATTTGACTAAAATGGAGAAATTTTTCTGTCGAATAAAGCCGAATCATTTTGAGTCATATGATATAATTACTTTTTGACGAGATAAAAAAAGCGATATTTAATAGATGGGAGAGAGAACGATGAGCGAACATGCCCTAGGCAAAAAAGAGCGATTCCAACTCTTGCTCCAGCAGCTGCAATTGATTGAGGATGCTGTTGTAGTGCATTTCAACAATGCGCAAATTGAAAGGTTATTAGTTGAAAAAAAAGCTAGAAAGTGGCATTTTCAATTTTTATTTGAAAATATACTTCCCTATAATGTTTATGTAATGTTTACGTCACAGCTTGAACGGACATTTTCAAACATTGCAACGATTTCCTTCCATATAAATGTAACAAATCAAATTATTTCACCGGAATTATTACGAGATTATTGGAGTTATAGCATTCAGCAAATTGATGGAATTGCTCCGCCGCTTTTAAAACTATTACATGAACAACTTCCCGAAGTGAACGGTAATAAGCTTACAATTTCAGTTCGTAATGATACTGAGGGACAAGCACTAAAGCGGAAATATGGCGAGACGATTGCTAAAATCTACCAATCATTTGGATTTCCCAATTTATCGATTGAGACAGTAATAAAAAGTAACGAGAAAAATGAAGAATATCAACAATTTCTTCTTGCAAAGCAAAAGGAAGATCAAGAACGCGGACTTCAAGCAATGGTTGAATTGCAGAGAAAAGAAGCTGAAAAGGATCAGGCATCTGGTGATCTTCCATCTGGACCGCTTACTATTGGTCTTACCATTAAGGATAATAATGACTTCCGAAGTCTGATTGATATTGTTGATGAAGAAAGACGAATAGCTGTAGAAGGGTTTATTTTTGATGCGGAAATACGTGAACTCAGGAGCGGCCGTTCCCTGCTGACCTTCAAAATAACTGATTACACAAGCTCTATTATGGTAAAAATGTTTTCACGCGATAAAGAGGATGCGGCCCTGTTCCAGCTTGTCAAAAAAGGAATGTGGGTAAAAGTTCGAGGCAGCATACAGAATGATACCTTTGTTCGTGACCTCGTGATGATTGGAAATGATATTAATGAAATTAAGCCTGTTGGCCGAAAGGATACTGCACCCGAAGATCAGAAACGTGTAGAACTCCATCTTCATACACCAATGAGTCAAATGGATGCAGTCACACCTGTTAGCGCACTGATTGCACAGGCAAAAAAATGGGGACATAAAGCAATTGCAGTAACCGATCACGCGGTTGCACAATCATTCCCTGAAGCGTATGGTGCCGGGAAGAAAAATGATATTAAAATTCTCTTTGGGGTTGAAGTAAATTTAGTGGATGATGGGGTGCCAATTGCCTATAATGACGCACATCGTCAACTAGCTGAGGATACCTATGTTGTATTTGACGTTGAAACTACGGGACTTTCAGCGGTGTACAATACAATTATTGAGCTTGCTGCTGTGAAAATACATGACGGTGAAATCATTGACCGCTTCGAATCTTTTGCCAATCCTCATCACCGTTTATCGGCAACAACGATCAATCTCACTGGAATTACCGATGATATGGTCCAAACCGCCCCAGAAATTGAGGAAGTTCTTCGGAATTTTAGTGATTGGGCTGGTGATGCTGTTCTTGTAGCCCATAATGCTTCCTTTGATATGGGTTTCCTCAATGTCGGATATAGAAAAATAGGCTTTGAAAAGGCTAAGAATCCTGTTATTGATACACTTGAACTTGGACGATTTCTCTATCCAGAGATGAAAAACCATCGTTTAAATACACTAACTAAGAAGTTTGATATTGAATTAACCCAACATCACCGCGCCATTTATGATGCAGAGGCAACCGGTTATCTACTTTTGAAAATGTTAAAGGATTCCCTCGAAAAAGGAATTGAATACCATGACCAGTTTAATGATAATATGGGGAAAGGAAATGCCTACCAACGGGCACGTCCTTATCACTGTACACTTTTAGCCCAAACACAAGCGGGATTAAAAAACCTTTTTAAACTCGTATCTATATCACACCTTGAATATTTTTATCGAGTTCCTAGATTACCAAGATCTGTTTTGCAAAAATACAGGGAAGGAATTTTAGTTGGCTCCGGTTGTAATAAAGGTGAGGTATTTGAAGGGATGATGCAAAAATCCCCAGAGGAAGTGGAAGGCGCTGCCCGTTTTTATGATTATCTTGAAGTCATGCCGAAAGAAGTAAATGCACCGTTGATTGAAATGGAATTGGTTAGCGATGAAAAAGCAATGGAAGATATTATTGCGAAAATCATTACGCTTGGTGATAAATTAGGATTGCCAGTTGTTGCAACTGGAAATGTCCATTACCTTAATGAAAATGATAAAATTTATCGAAAAATATTAATTAATTCCCAGGGTGGAGCTAACCCGCTAAATCGCCATGAACTTCCCGATGTTCACTTTAGGACAACTAATGAAATGCTTGATGCTTTTTCATTTTTAGGAAAAGAGAAGGCAAAAGAAATTGTTGTAACTAACACGAATAAAATTGCGGATATGATTGAAGTCATTAAACCAATTAAAGACGATTTGTATACACCGAAAATTGAAGGCGCCGATGAAGAAATGCGTGAAATGAGTTATGCAATGGCGCGGAGAATTTACGGTGACAACTTGCCGGAAATAGTGGAAGCCAGGTTAGAAAAGGAATTGAAAAGTATTATTGGGCATGGATTTGCCGTAATTTATTTGATTTCTCATAAGCTTGTTAAAAAGTCCTTGGATGATGGTTACCTTGTAGGCTCAAGGGGATCTGTGGGTTCATCACTTGTAGCAACAATGACAGAAATTACCGAGGTAAATCCACTACCACCTCATTATGTGTGTCCAACCTGTAAGCATTCAGAGTTTTTTAATGATGGTTCTGTCGGTTCAGGCTTTGATTTACCTGATAAGGATTGTCCGCAATGTGGTGGAAAATACCATAAGGATGGGCACGATATTCCGTTCGAAACGTTTCTTGGCTTTAAAGGGGATAAAGTTCCTGATATCGATTTAAACTTCTCTGGTGAATACCAGCCGCGGGCCCATAATTATACAAAGGTCTTGTTTGGTGAGGATAATGTATTCCGCGCTGGGACGATTGGTACAGTCGCAGACAAGACCGCTTTTGGATATGTTAAAGCATATCAACAGGATAACAATCTACAACTGCGTGGTGCCGAAGTAGAACGCCTTGCTTCAGGCTGTACGGGTGTTAAAAGAACAACGGGTCAACATCCAGGTGGTATTATTGTTATACCTGATTACATGGATGTTTATGATTTTTCACCGATTCAATTCCCGGCAGATGATAGAAATTCAGAATGGAAGACAACACATTTCGATTTCCATTCCATCCATGATAATGTCCTAAAGCTAGATATCCTCGGACATGATGACCCGACCGTGATTAGGATGCTTCAGGACCTGAGCGGAATGGATCCGAAAACAATCCCTACAGATGATCCTGAAGTCATGAAAATCTTCAGCGGGACCGAGTCATTAGGCGTAACAGAAAAGCAGATCATGTGTAAAACTGGAACACTTGGTATTCCAGAGTTTGGAACTCGATTCGTTCGGCAAATGCTTGAGGATACGAAACCAACAACGTTCTCTGAACTTGTTCAAATATCGGGGCTATCACATGGTACCGATGTATGGCTTGGGAATGCCCAAGAATTAATCCATAATCAAACATGTAATCTTAGTGAAGTTATTGGCTGTCGTGATGATATCATGGTCTACCTAATTTATCAGGGACTGGACCCATCCTTTGCTTTTAAAATTATGGAATCAGTTCGTAAGGGTAAAGGCTTAAGTGAAGAAATGGAAGCAGAGATGCGGAAAAACGAAGTTCCAGAATGGTATATCGACTCTTGTAAGAAGATTAAATACATGTTCCCAAAGGCCCATGCTGCTGCATATGTACTTATGGCAGTTAGAATTGCATATTTCAAGGTACATCTGCCGCTCCTTTATTACGCCGCTTATTTTACTGTCCGCGCGGAAGACTTTGACATTGAAGCAATGTCGCGCGGTTCAGAATCTATACGTGCAAAAATAGAAGAAATAAATGCAAAAGGCCTAGAAGCATCTAACAAAGAAAAAAACTTATTAACGGTTTTGGAACTAGCACTTGAAATGACTGAAAGGGGCTTTGTTTTCCAGAACTACGATTTATATAAATCTTCATCATCCGAATTCATCATTGAAGGCAATACCTTAATACCGCCGTTTAATTCGATTCCAGGCTTAGGAACGAATGCGGCCTATAATATTGTCAAGGCAAGGGAATCAGGAGAATTTTTATCCAAAGAAGATTTACAGCAACGCGGAAAGGTATCTAAGACTATCCTTGAATATTTAGACAAACAAGGGTGCCTATCATCCCTTCCAGAGCAAAACCAGCTTTCTTTATTCTAACTTGGATTATCTTCTTGCTCCAGCGCCTAGGGGCTCGAGTCATAAGCCAATCGCTTCGGATGGCAAAAAGCGCCTTCTGTCAGCGCTTGTCTTATGCTTTTCGCCCCTGGTCAAGGCGCTTCCGCTTTAGGGCGCTATTTGCATTAAAATGTTGGTTATGGTATAGTTTTATTGGAAATACTAAGAAATACTCTCGTGATCAAGAGTGGGGAAACCCGCTCTTTCGTTTTTGTATAAATCTTTTTTTCTTAGTAACTTGATAAAACTTTCCGTGAACTACATACAATATGGGTGAAATTTTCGGAAAAGGAGGTAAAGCATGAGCAAGGTAACGGAAGTTGTAGAAGAGCTGGCTACGCCTATTTTTCAAGAACTTGGTTTGGAATTAGTGGAAATTGAGTATGTGAAGGAAGGGAAAAGCTGGTTTCTTCGCGTATATATCGATAAAGACAACGGTGTTGATATTGAGGATTGCGGACTCGTTAGCGAAAAACTCAGCGAAAAACTCGATGAGCTTGATCCGATTCCCCATAACTATTTTCTTGAAGTTTCTTCACCTGGAGCTGAGCGTCCATTGAAAAAAGATAAAGATTTCCAAAAGGCAATGGGTAAAAATGTCTTTATCAAAACTTATGAACCGATCGATGGGGAGAAAAGCTTCGAAGGAACATTATTAGAATTTGATGGTCAACATTTAAAAATCGAAATGAAGATTAAAACTCGTAAGAAGACTATTGAAATTCCCTATGAAAAAGTTGCCAACGCACGATTAGCTGTTACTTTTTCGTAATGAAATAATAGATATAGGATAGGGGGATACACAAAGATGAGCAGCGAATTATTAGATGCTCTTATAATACTGGAAAGAGAAAAAGGTATTTCCAGAGATGTTTTAATTGATGCGATCGAAGCAGCTCTTGTTTCGGCATATCGCCGAAATTTTAATCAAGCCCAGAATGTGCGGATTGATTTAAATTTACAGACTGGATCTATGCGCGTTTTTGCTAGAAAAGAAGTGGTCGATCAAGTGTTTGACCCTCGTCTCGAAATTTCCTTAGAGGATGCGAGACAAATCACACCAAATTACCAAGTTGAAGATATTGTCGAAATGGAAGTTACACCCAAGGACTTTGGGCGGATTGCAGCTCAAACTGCCAAGCAAGTGGTTACTCAGCGTGTAAGAGAAGCAGAACGCGGAATTATTTATTCGGAATTTATCGACCGTGAAGAAGATATTATGACTGGTATTGTTCAAAGACTCGATTCTAAATTTATTTATGTAAGTCTTGGGAAAATCGAGGCATTATTACCTGTAAATGAGCAAATGCCTAATGAACGTTATAAGCCTCATGATCGAATTAAAGTATTTATTACAAAAGTTGAAAAGACCACCAAGGGGCCGCAAATATTCGTATCTCGGACACATCCTGGTCTCTTAAAACGTTTGTTTGAAATTGAAGTTCCTGAAATTTATGACGGAACCGTAGAAATTAAGTCAGTTGCCCGTGAGGCAGGGGATCGCTCGAAGATTTCTGTCCACTCGGACAATAATGAGGTAGATCCAGTTGGGTCTTGTGTTGGACCTAAAGGTGCAAGGGTTCAAGCGGTTGTTAATGAATTAAAGGGTGAAAAAATTGATATTGTTAAGTGGTCAGCCGACCCAGTAGTATTTGTTGCAAATTCACTTAGTCCTTCAAAAGTTTTAGATGTTATGGTTAACGAGAATGAAAAAGCAACAACAGTTGTTGTTCCTGATTATCAGCTTTCATTAGCAATCGGGAAACGAGGACAAAATGCCCGCCTAGCAGCAAAACTAACAGGCTGGAAAATTGATATTAAATCAGAAACTGAAGCACGTGAGATTGGAATTTATCCACGTGAAGAAACCATTAGGCTTTTTGATGATCAAGTTGATACTGATTTCGATTATGAAGAAGAGTTGGACTAAAAAGTGAGGTGAATGATGAATGAACAATCAGAAAAAAGTTCCTATGCGCAAGTGTGTTGCAACCGGTGATATGAAACCGAAAAAAGAACTTGTTCGCATCGTTCGCTCAAAAGAAGGGGAGGTATCCATCGACCTGACGGGGAAGAAATCCGGAAGGGGTGCCTACCTTTCAAGGGACAAGGAAGCTGTCTTACTTGCCAAGAAAAAAAATACCCTATCTAATCACTTACAGGTTTCTATAAATGATTCGTTATACGAAGAGCTACTTGAGCTTATAGAGAAGGAGAATTGACAATCCAAATGAAACAAAATCAATGGATGTCATTGCTTGGCTTGGCCAATCGAGCACGCAAAATCATATCAGGTGAGGAGCTTACCGTGAAGCAGATTCAAAGCGGAAAGGCGCATCTCATTTTATTATCCGCAGATGCTTCTGCAAATACGACAAAAAAGATTACTGATAAGTGTAATTCGTATGAGGTTCCATATAAAATTGTGGAAAATCGTCATCTTCTTGGTCAAGCAATTGGCAAGGAAGCCCGCGTTGTTGTAGCTGTTCTGGATGATGGATTTGCCAAAAAAATGGTAACGTTGCTCGATTAAATCTAGCGGGGGTGAAAAGATGAGTAAAATACGTGTATATGAGTATGCAAAAAAGCACAACATTTCAAGTAAAGAAATCATCACAAAACTAAAAGAAATGAATATAGAGGTCTCGAATCATATGGCAACAATAGAAGACGCAGAAGTTAAAAAGCTTGACGAAACATTCAGTAAAAAGGATAACAAGGCACCACAGCAAACAACAGAGAATAGACAAAATGGACAGCAGCAACAACGAACAAACTCTCGTCCAACTCAAGCGCAGCGTCAAAACCAAAGACCTGCTCAGTCAACGCAAAGGCCGCAAGTTCAGACGAAAACTCCTAAAGCATTTGAAGAAGCTGCTGATAAAAATGCCGCTCCTAGCAAGGTAAAAGTTGTTTCTCCTCCAAAAACGGTCGAAGGCAAAAAGCAAAACCAAGAAAATCAATCGAAAGAAAATAAGGTTTTCAACAATGCTGATAAAGCTAAAGCCAAGCCTTACAATAATAATCAAAATCGTAATAATAATAATAATAATAAAAATAAGAAAAAGGCTCATACACCAGTTCAACAAGCTCAGCCACAGAAGAGAAAAGAGAAGGAGCTTCCAGCGAAAATTACTTTCAGTGAATCTCTAACTGTGGGCGAATTTGCAAAGAAGATTTACCGTGAGCCATCAGAGATTATTAAAAAGCTCTTTTTACTAGGTGTCATGGCCACAATTAATCAAGTCTTAGATAAAGATGCGATTGAATTGATTGCAAGCGAATATGGGGTTGAAGTGGAAGAAGAAATTAAAGTTGATACAACAGATCTTGAAGTATACTTTACTGAAGATTCAGATGATTCTCAAGTGGAAAGACCTTCTGTTGTAACAATAATGGGTCACGTTGACCACGGTAAAACAACCTTGCTAGATTCTATCCGTAACACAAAGGTTACAGAAGGTGAAGCGGGGGGAATTACCCAGCATATTGGTGCCTATCAAGTGGTTGAAAACGGGAAAAAGATTACCTTCCTTGATACACCAGGACACGCTGCCTTTACGACAATGCGTGCACGTGGCGCTAAAATAACTGATATTACCATCCTAGTCGTAGCTGCAGATGATGGTGTTATGCCGCAAACTGTTGAAGCGATTAACCATGCAAAAGCTGCCGAGGTTCCAATTATTGTAGCAGTTAATAAAATGGATAAAGAAGCTGCAAATGCTGACCGTGTAATGCAAGAGTTGACTGAACATGGATTAGTATCAGAAGCATGGGGTGGAGATACTATCTTTGTACCACTTTCTGCAAAAACAGGAGAAGGCATTGACACCCTTCTAGAAATGATATTACTCGTTAGTGAAGTAGAAGAATATAAAGCGAATCCAAATCGCAAAGCCGTTGGTACTGTTATCGAAGCACAATTAGATAAAGGTCGTGGATCCGTTGCAACCTTACTAGTCCAAAACGGTACTCTAAAAATTGGTGATCCAATTGTTGTTGGTCATACCTTTGGTCGTGTCCGTGCAATGGTGAATGACAAAGGACGCCGTGTCAAAGAGGCAGGTCCGTCAACTCCTGTTGAAATAACTGGACTTAATGATGTGCCGCAAGCTGGAGATCGTTTCGTTGTGTTTGAAGACGAAAAAACCGCACGTCAAGTTGGAGAATCACGAGCTCAAACAGCACTGGTAGCCCAACGTGGTGAAAAATCCATTGTTAGTCTAGAAACACTTTTTGATCAATTAAAGCAAGGTGAAATGAAGGATTTAAACATCATCCTTAAAGCGGACGTTCAAGGGTCTGCTGAAGCCGTTGCCGCTTCCCTTCAAAAAATTGATGTTGAAGGTGTCAACATCAAAATTATTCATAGCGGTGCTGGAGCGATTAATGAGTCGGATATTAGTCTTGCTGCTGCGTCTAATGCCATCGTCATTGGTTTTAACGTTCGCCCTGATGTAAATGCGAAACGTGCAGCAGAAGCGGAGAAAGTTGACGTCCGTCTTCACCGTATAATTTATAAAGTAATTGAAGAGATTGAAGCAGCAATGAAAGGTATGCTTGATCCTGAATTCCAAGAAAAAATAATTGGTCAAGCAGAAATCCGTCAAACCTTTAAAGTTTCAAAGGTAGGAACAATTGCTGGTTCATATGTAACGGATGGTAAAATTACCCGCGACAGCGGTATTCGTTTAATTCGTAACGGTGTTGTCACTTTTGAAGGTAATATTGATGCGTTAAAGCGATTTAAAGATGATGTAAAAGAAGTTGCCCAAGGTTACGAATGTGGTATTACAATTAAAAACTTTAATGATGTTAAAGAAGGAGACATCATTGAAGCATACGTAATGGAA
Source organism: Bacillus sp. ISL-46 (assembly GCF_018613205.1). Classification (NCBI taxonomy): domain Bacteria; kingdom Bacillati; phylum Bacillota; class Bacilli; order Caryophanales; family Bacillaceae; genus Bacillus; species Bacillus sp. ISL-46. Next base: position 215,832 of record NZ_JAGGQR010000011.1, on the reverse strand, counting down.
GAAATTGAACGTAAATGATCATCGGTGTGGCCGAATGTGAATGTATGATCTATGATGCTCATTCTTTAAAAGAGAAACGGGCTGTCCTTCAACGAATCCTTACACGCTTAAAACAGAAATTTAATGTTTCTGTATCAGAAGTTGGCTTTCAGGATATGTGGCAACGAACGAAAATTGCCATAGTTGTCGTAACTTCCACGCGTGTATCGACGGAACATGAGTTGCAAAATGCTTTGAAATTAATCGACTCATTTCCAGAAATAGAGAGAACGATCACCGAGATTGAATGGCTTTAAGTTAAGAGGTGAATGTGATGAGCCACAGAGCAAATCGTGTTGGAGAACAAATGAAAAAAGAACTAGGTGACATCATCGGTCGCAAAATCAAAGATCCACGTATTGGTTTTGTGACGGTTACCGACGTTGAAGTAACAGGAGATTTACAACAGGCGAAAGTGTATATTTCCGTATTAGGTGATGAAGAGCAAAGGGAAAATACCTTAAAAGGGCTGGCCAAAGCAAAAGGTTTTATTCGGACCGAAATTGGCCACCGTATTCGCCTTCGTAAAACACCTGAAATCATCTTTGAATGGGATGAATCTATCGATTACGGGAATCGAATTGATACACTTCTTCATCAACTGCATAAGGATGAAAAGCCTTTAGAAAAAAGTGAAGAAGAATAATTGGATAGACATTGTCTATCCTTTTTTTTCGATAATTTTTTGATTGGAGGATTTTAATTGGAAGGAATATTACCGTTATATAAGCCTGCGGGTTTGACATCCCATGATTGTGTGTTTAGATTGCGGAAGATTTTAAAAACAAAAAAGGTAGGGCATACGGGTACTCTTGATCCAGACGTAACAGGAGTGCTTCCAATTTGTATAGGGAAAGCAACTAAAGTTGCTGAATACATAACCGATGCTGGTAAATCGTATGAGGGAGAAGTAACAATTGGTTTTTCGACTACTACTGAAGATGCTTCTGGTGAAATTGTGGAGCAGAAACCAGTGGATCGGACCATTCGACGAGAAGAGATTCTCCAAGTTTTTCATTCAATAACCGGTGAAATTGAACAAACACCGCCTATGTTCTCGGCAGTAAAAGTGGGAGGGGTTCGTCTTTATGAATATGCACGGAAGGGTATAGAAGTCGAACGTCCCACTAGAAAGGTAACGATTTATTCCATCGAATTATTAGATGACTGTGATGAATTTATCGGTGAAACTGTTCAGTTTAGGTTTAAGGTAAGTTGCAGTAAAGGGACGTACATCCGGACTTTAGCGGTAATGATTGGTGAAATTCTGGGCTTCCCTGCACATATGTCCTTTTTACAAAGAGTTCAATCTGCTGCTTTTTCATTGGAGGATTGTTTGACGTTTGATGAAATTGAAAAACATATGGAGGCTGGGACAATTTCAAGTGTATTAAGGCCTTTAGAAACAGCACTTTCTCATTTGCCGAAATTACTAATTAATGATAAAGTAGCAGAGAAAGTGAAAAATGGCGCATTATTACAAATGCCAGAGCATTTAAAAACTAGTAACGGACCGATTGTCACTGAAACTGCTGATGGACTAGCTCTTGCTATTTATTCAAAACATCCAAGCAAGCCAGACCTCTTTAAACCAGTTAAAGTGTTACGTAATGATTTAGAAGAAAAAGGTACGGTATAGAAAAGGTGAGTTTCATTGGAAGTAATTAAGCTTAGATTTCCATACGATATAACAAATGTTGAATTTCCGCCCCTAGCAATGGCTATGGGCTACTTTGATGGAGTGCACCGTGGCCATCAACAGGTAATTCTTGAGGCAAAAAAGCATGCTGAAGAAAAAAGAATTTGCAGTGCGGTCATGACATTTGACCCCCATCCTTCGGTAGTATTAGGAAAAACGGAACAGCAGATACAGTATATTACTCCATTATCTGAAAAAATAAAAATTATCGAAGAACTTGGTATTGATTATTTATTTATCATTAACTTTACTACTGAATTTGCCAATTTGCTTCCACAGGAATTCATTGATCAATATGTTATTCGACTAAACGTAATGCACGTAGTTGCTGGTTTTGATTTTACCTATGGGCGTATGGGGAAGGGGACGATGGAAACATTGCCCTTCCATTCAAGAGATCAATTTTCTTATTCGGTCGTTCCAAAGTTTACTCAAGGTGATCAAAAGGTTAGTTCAACTAGAATTAGAACCTTGCTTAAAGAAGGAAAAACAGACGCGCTTTTATCACTTCTTGGACGATTTTATACAACATCGGGCATAGTCATTCATGGTGATAAACGAGGCAGGACGATTGGCTTTCCAACGGCGAATGTTGACTTAAATGACGATTACATGATCCCGCCGACCGGTGTATATGCAGTAAGAATGAAAGTTGAAACCCAATGGTACAATGGAGTCTGTAATATTGGTTATAAACCCACCTTTAATAAGGAAGCCTTACACCCTTCTGTTGAAGTTCATTTATTTGACTTTAATAAAGATATCTATGGTGAAGAAGTGGTCATCGAGTGGCATCTTCCCTTACGTAAGGAACAAAAATTTTCAGGGATTGAAGAGCTCGTTGCACAAATTGAAAGAGATAAGCAAAATTCACTATATTATTTTAAAAAACAAGACAATCTTCCACATTCTCACTTATAAAAGGCGTTTTTCCTACAATAAACTTCGTTATAGCCTTGCTTTTTGATGTGAAAAGTTGTATCCTTATTAACGTATTAAAAATAACCTCTACTTGGCAAGACGAATCACCAACGCTTGCTCGGTACCAGGGGATTTGTAAAATTTAGGAGGTGAATCCGGATGGCAATCACTCAAGAACGTAAAAATGAACTTATCAATGAGTTTAAAACTCATGAAAGCGACACTGGATCTGCAGAAGTTCAAATCGCTGTCCTTACAGAATCAATCAACAATTTGAATGAGCACTTACGTACTCATAAAAAAGATCACCACTCACGTCGCGGTCTTTTGAAAATGGTTGGTAAACGTCGTAATCTTTTAACATTCCTACGTAACAAAGATGTTCAACGTTACCGTGTGTTAATTAATAAGCTTGGTCTACGTCGTTAGTTTACAGAAGCGGGATTATTCCCGCTTTTTTATTAGCTTTAAAAAGAGGAAAAGAAAATAAAGAATTTTTTATACATATTTTTAAGTCATGACTTTTTTGTGCATACTATTAAGGTGATTTCGCATTTAAACAATAGCTTTCTAAGCTTTTTAATAATAGTTAGATTTAGAATGATGAGTACAGCGGAAGTGAAAACTTTCGCATCATCCTCCTAAGTGATTTAGATAGAGAGGGGTAAAAATATGGAACAATTGAAACATGAATATTCCATGGTTTGGGCAGGCCGTAAATTAACTGTCGAAATTGGACAATTAGCAAAGCAAGCAAACGGTGCAGTCTTGGTACGCTATGGAGATACAGCAGTATTGAGTACGGCAACAGCCTCAAAGGAACCAAAAAACTTAGACTTTTTTCCATTAACAGTTAACTATGAGGAACGTTTATATGCTGTCGGAAAAATCCCAGGTGGCTTTATTAAACGCGAGGGTCGTCCGAGTGAAAAGGCAATTTTGGCAAGCAGACTAATTGACAGACCGATTCGTCCGCTATTTGCTGATGGCTTTCGTAATGATGTACAAGTTATTAGTATTGTCATGAGTGTGGATCAGGATTGTTCTACCGAAATGGCTGCAATGTTCGGATCTTCGTTAGCACTTAGTACATCAGATATTCCTTTTGAAGGACCGATTGCTGGTGTTATCGTAGGACGGGTTAACAATGAATTTGTTATTAACCCAACTGTAGAACAAGCTGAAAAAAGTGATATCCATTTAACTGTTGCAGGTACTAAAGATGCAATCAACATGGTAGAAGCAGGTGCGTTAGAGGTTCCTGAAGAAACTATGCTAGAAGCAATTATGTATGGCCATGATGAGATTAAACGGTTAATTGAGTTCCAAGAGAAAATTGTCGTTGAAATTGGCAAGCCAAAAAGAGAAATCAATCTTTACGAAATAGATAAGGAACTTGAGGCAGAAGTAAGGGAAATATGCGAATCTGATATGGTAAAAGCCATTCAGGTCCAAGAAAAGCATGCCCGTGAAGATGCCATTAAAGAAGTCAAAAACCAAGTGATTGCCAAATTTGTGGAACAAGAAGCTACAGATGAAGATATGAAGCAAGTAAAGCAAATATTGGACAAGATTGTAAAAGGTGAGGTTCGCCGCTTAATAACAGTGGAGAAGATTCGTCCTGATGGCCGAAAAATTGATGAAATCCGTCCGCTTTCTTCACAAATAAGTATTTTACCACGTACCCACGGTTCTGGACTTTTTACCCGTGGACAAACTCAAGCCCTAAGCATTTGTACTCTCGGCGCAATGGGTGATGTACAAATTCTTGATGGTCTTGGAATTGAGGAAGAAAAGCGCTTTATGCATCATTATAACTTCCCTCAATTCAGTGTTGGTGAAACTGGCCCAATCCGAGGACCAGGTCGTCGTGAAATTGGTCACGGTGCCCTTGGTGAACGTGCCCTTGAACCGATTATTCCATCTGAAAAGGATTTCCCATATACCATACGACTTGTATCTGAGGTACTTGAATCTAATGGTTCCACTTCGCAGGCAAGTATTTGTGCTAGTACATTAGCGATGATGGATGCAGGTGTTCCGATTAAGGCTCCTGTAGCAGGAATTGCAATGGGACTTGTAAAATCTGGAGAACATTATACTGTTTTGTCTGATATTCAAGGAATGGAAGACCATCTTGGGGATATGGATTTTAAAGTAGCAGGTACTGCTAAAGGGGTTACTGCACTTCAAATGGATATTAAGATTGAAGGTCTTTCTCGTGAAATATTAGAAGAAGCCCTCCAGCAGGCAAAGGTTGGCCGAATGCACATCTTAGATTCAATGCTTGCTACCATTACGGAACCAAAATCAGAACTTTCACAGTTTGCACCTAAGATTTTAACCATGTCAATTAACCCAGATAAGATCAGGGACGTTATCGGACCGAGCGGTAAACAAATCAATAAGATTATTGAGGAAACTGGCGTTAAGATTGATATCGAGCAGGATGGTACCGTATTTATTGCCTCTACAAATCAAGAAATGAACCAAAAGGCAAAGAAAATCATCGAAGATATTGTTCGTGAAGTTCAAGTAGGCGAAATGTATCTTGGTAAGGTAAAACGAATTGAAAAATTTGGAGCCTTCGTGGAAATCTTTGCTGGTAAAGATGGTCTCGTTCATGTATCTGAACTTGCCGAAGAACGTGTAGGTAAAGTGGAGGATGTTGTTAAGATCGGGGACGAACTTCTAGTGAAAGTAACCGAAATTGATAAACAGGGCCGTGTAAACCTTTCACGTAAAGCTATTTTAAAGGAACAGCGTGAAAAGGCTGAAAATCAATAACAAGAGACTCGGGACATTTAATCTGAGACGATAAGGAAGTCAGGGGACAACCCCTGGCTTTTTCCGTGTATGATCGTTTTAATAATTCTCTCTATATTCTTTAGAATCAGCGGCTAACAGTATCCTGAAGTTCTACCTTGTCCCTCTTATACATAATCTGTATGGAAAGGGGGAAAGTTAATTGAAAAAGGTATTTATCCTCATTGGTATTTGTTTAGCAGTTTGGATCGCCGTGGGTAATCCTTTTATAAAAAAGGAATCAGCTCTGCCAACAGCAAAAGTGTCAGACCCTCTTTATCAAAGTATTGTTAAAAATGCCCCTACATATGAAATACCGCCTATAGATGCGACTATTGATAAGGTCTGGAAGGCAATTCCGGGCTATAATGGGCGAGAGGTTAACATTGCAGCTTCCTATAAGCATATGAAAGACAAAGGTGTTTTTAATGAAAAGAACCTTGTTTTTACCCAGAAAAAGCCAAAGGTTCACCTCGAAGATTTGCCGCCAGCTCCAATTTATAAAGGTAACCCTAATAAACCAATGGTAACGTTTATTATTAATGTAGCGTGGGGGAATGAATATTTATCGGAGATGCTTGCTACTCTTAAAAGACATAATATAAAGGTTAGTTTTTTTTTAGAAGGAAATTGGGTCAAAAAAAATCCCGATCTTGCTAAAATGATTGTCAGTTCTGGTCATGAAGTGGGGAATCATTCCTATTCTCATCCTGATATGAAACAATTGACGGCTGGAAAAGCAAGGGAACAAATGGTGAAAACGAATGTAATTATAGAAGCAGCTACAGGGGAGAAATGTGTTTGGTTTGCTCCGCCTAGTGGCAGTTTTCGGGATGAGACAATAAAAGTTGCCAACGAATTAAAAATGATGACGGTTATGTGGACCGTTGATACGGTTGACTGGAGAAAACCATCACCAGATGTACTTATAAATCGTGTAATGACAAAAATTAATAATGGCTCAATGGTCCTTATGCATCCAACAGAAGCAACTGCGAAATCGCTCGATCGCTTAATCACGCAGATCAAACAAAAAAACCTTGAAATTGGAACAGTTTCTGAGTTAATGAGCGAAGAAAGAGTTGAGTAATAATCACAGTAAGATATACTGAAAATTGGAGAAAAAACATTTTACTAAGTATAATGATAGATGGAGTAAAAGCAGCTTCTGTATATAGACTGGAGGAAGTCGATGATTAATAAATATACTTGCCAAAATGGAGTTAGAATTGTTTTAGAAAATATCCCTACTGTTCGTTCAGTTGCAATAGGCGTATGGATTGGTACGGGTTCAAGAGATGAGAACCCACAAAACAATGGTGTTTCGCATTTTCTGGAACATATGTTCTTTAAAGGTACTACCACAAGGTCTGCTAAGGAAATTGCCGAATCCTTTGATAGTATTGGCGGACAGGTGAATGCGTTTACTTCAAAGGAGTATACCTGCTATTATGCAAAAGTCCTTGATACACATTCCCAATTTGCACTAGATGTGTTAGCTGATATGTTCTTTAACTCCACTTTTGTGGAAGAGGAACTAAACAAAGAGAGAAATGTAGTCTTAGAAGAAATAAAAATGTACGAAGATACTCCAGACGATATTGTTCATGATTTACTTAGTAGAGCAGTGTATGGAGATCATCCACTCGGATATCCAATACTAGGTACAGAGGAAATACTTAATACGTTTACTGGCCAAACGTTAAAGGAATATATTCATGAAAGGTATACTCCTGAAAATGTTGTTATCTCAATCGCAGGCAATGTATCTGAAACATTTATTAAAGAAGTCGAAAAGTATTTTGGATCCTATAAAGGTGCTAACAACCAAGCAATTGAAAATATACCTACCTTCCATTCGAATCGAATTTCGCGCAAGAAAGATACGGAACAGGCCCATTTATGTATTGGTTTTGAAGGATTAAAGGTTGGGCATGAAGACATCTACAGCTTAATTACATTAAATAATATATTGGGCGGAAGTATGAGCTCGAGATTATTTCAGGAAGTCCGTGAGCAAAGGGGCTTAGCATATTCAGTTTTCTCTTACCATTCAGCTTATCAAGATAGTGGGATTGTGACGGTTTACGGTGGAACAGGTGCTAAACAGCTGAATGTACTATTTGAAACCATCCAAGAAACACTTAATAAATTAAAGCAAGAAGGCATTACTGAAAGGGAATTAACTAATAGTAAAGAGCAGCTTAAGGGCAGCTTGATGCTAAGTCTTGAAAGTACAAATAGCAGGATGAGTCGTAATGGTAAAAATGAACTTTTATTAAAACGTCATCGTTCGCTGGATGAAATTATTGAGCAGATTGATGGAGTTACCAAAAAAAGTGTGGACGAAATGACAAAGGCCGTTTTTACAGACAACTATTCCGTGACTTTAATTAGTCCAGACGGAGAATTTCCGAATACATTATCGTAAATGAAAAGAGGTATTCCATGCTGATGGATTACCTCTTTTTTTGTTGTCCTAGTTACTAAAGGTCTACTTAACAGCGCTTGTGCTTTTCTTAGTCTAAATAGGGACTTCCACTTATAAACTATTAATAAGGGGTAAATGAAGGGGGGATCTTGTATTGAGGTTAAGTGAATTAAGTGGAAAGGAAATTGTTGACGTAAAAAAGGCAGAACGGCTAGGTGTCCTTGGACAAACCGATTTAGAGATTAATGAAGGCACCGGACAAATTCAAGCACTGCTAATACCTTCAATAAAATGGTTTGGTTTCCGAAAACAAGGGGAAGAAATCAGGGTTCCTTGGCAACACATTAAAAAGATAGGATCAGATATGATAATAATCGATGTGCCGGATGAAGATTAATATCACTTCAGCAAAAAAAGCCCAAGCGAGTGTCAACTTGCTTGGGCTTTTTTATTTAGTACGTATGGAAAACTCACCGAATGAAGTTAACCTACATAAGATGGTGAAGTGATATATAGAAAAGGAATTCTTAGTAGGATTTTTAAAAAGAAGAAGGTGAATGTTTTCATGCTGACAGGGATGCAGATTGCCGTGATTGGCGGGGATGCCAGACAGCTGGAAATCATCCGTAAGTTAACTGAATTAGATGCGAGATTATCGCTTATTGGTTTTGAACAGCTTGATCATGCTTTTACAGGTGCAGTCAAGGAAAAGCTGGATGAGGTGGATTTTTCAACAGTGGATACCCTGATCTTGCCAGTGCCTGGTACAAATTTAGAAGGGCAGGTAGAAACAATCTTTTCAAATGAAAAGGTTATTTTGACAGGGGATTTACTCTCTAAGACTCCAGAACATTGTACGATTTATTCAGGAATCAGCAATGCTTATTTAAATGGGATTACCAAGCAAGCTAAACGGACTCTTATTCAGTTATTTGAAAGGGATGATGTGGCCATCTATAATTCAATCCCTACAGTAGAAGGGACGATTATGATGGCGATCCAACACACTGATTTTACAATACATGGGTCGAATATTACGGTTCTAGGGTTAGGCAGAGTTGGTATGAGTGTGGCGAGAACATTTGCAGCCCTTGGAGCAAAAGTTAAGGTAGGGGCTAGGAAAAGTGAACATTTGGCAAGAATCACTGAAATGGGCTTAACACCGTTTCATTTGAAGGATTTGGAAAATGAAGTAAAGAATACTGATATTTTAATTAACACAGCACCACATTTAATCGTAACAGCGATGGTTATTTCTAAAATGCCATCACATACGCTCATTATTGACCTTGCATCAAAGCCGGGAGGAACTGATTTTAGATATGCGGAGAAAAGGGGAATAAAAGCATTGCTTGCCCCGGGATTGCCAGGGATTGTTGCACCAAAAACAGCCGGCAAAATTCTGGCAAATGTTCTTGCTCAACTGCTCCAAGATGATTTACGAAAGCGAAAGGGGAAAGTGAAATGAGTTTAAAGGGTAAAAGAATTGGCTTTGGCTTAACTGGCTCTCATTGTACGTACGATGCAGTATTCCCTGAAATAGAAAAATTAGTTCAAGCCGGTGCTGAAGTAATGCCAGTGGTAACTTTTACAGTTAAAAATACAGACACCCGGTTTGGTAAAGGCGAGGATTGGATCCAGCGAATTGAAGATTTAACAGGAAATAAAGTCATTGATTCGATCGTCAAAGCCGAGCCGCTGGGACCCAAAATCCCTCTTGATTGTATGGTCATTGCTCCATTAACTGGTGTATCAATGAGTAAATTTGCCAACGCAATGAACGATAGTCCAGTATTAATGGCTGCGAAAGCAACATTGAGAAATTTAAAGCCCGTTGTACTCGGAATTTCGACTAACGATGCACTTGGATTAAATGGAGTAAACTTAATGAGGCTAATGGCAACAAAGAATATTTATTTTATTCCCTATGGCCAGGATGACCCAATAAAAAAGCCAAATTCAATGGTAGCAAGAATGACGTTACTCACAGAAACAGTCGTAGCTGCGATCGAAGGGAAACAAATTCAACCAGTGTTAGTAGAAAGATATAAAGATTCTGACTAATTATCCCCCCTCATTCATCAAAAAAGGTTATTTCTTTAAAGGAATATGGTAAAATAAATTATTCTATCATCAGTGGGGAGTTTCATTACCCACTGATGAGATAATAAAAAATATGAATAACATGCTGGCAGCTATATAAAGGCCAATTCCTTTTTGAAATATAATGACCAGCTAGTATGGAAGGGGAACTTGTAATGAATCAACAAAATGGATATCACGTTGCTGTTGTTGGAGCAACAGGAGCAGTAGGACAACAAATGATTCACACTTTAATAAAAGAGAACTTCCCAATCAGAAAACTTACTTTATTATCATCCGCACGTTCAGCTGGTAAAAAAGTGGAGGTTAATGGTCAGGAATATATCATTGAAGAAGCAAAGCCTGAGAGTTTTGAAGGGGTCGAGATTGCCTTATTCAGTGCGGGCGGGAGTGTATCAAAGGAACTAGGTCCAGAAGCTGTTAAACGTGGTGCTATCGTTGTGGACAACACTAGCGCTTTTAGAATGGATGAGAATACACCATTAGTCGTTCCTGAAGTGAACGAAGCGGACCTTCACCATCAAAATGGTATTATTGCTAATCCCAATTGTTCAACCATCCAAATGGTTGTAGCACTTGAGCCAATCCGTCAACAATTTGGTTTGAAAAAAGTTATTGTTTCAACATATCAAGCTGTTTCAGGATCTGGTGCCGCTGCAGTCGAGGAATTAATGGAACAAACTCGTTCAATCCTAAACGGTGAAGCATATGAGCCTAAGATTTTACCTGTCAAATCAGATAAAAATCACTATCAAATTGCTTTTAATGCGATTCCACAAATTGATAAATTTCAAGACAATGGATATACATTTGAAGAAATGAAAATGATTAATGAAACAAAAAAAATCATGCACTTACCAGAATTACAGGTTTCCGCTACTTGTGTAAGACTACCAGTAGCAGTAGGTCATTCTGAATCTGTTTATTTTGAAATTGAAGCGGATGACATAAGTGCGAATGACATTAAAGCATTATTAAAAGATGCCCCCGGTGTTATTTTGCAGGATGATCCGGAAAATCAACTATATCCTATGCCTGCGAATTGCGTTGGGAAAAATGATGTATTTGTTGGACGGATTAGAAAAGACATTGATGAGCCTCGTGGTTTCCATATGTGGGTGGTTTCTGATAACTTACTCAAAGGAGCAGCTTGGAATTCTGTTCAAATCGCAGAAAGTTTAGTTAAATTAGGTATTGTAAAATAAAGTTACATCAAAAAGGCAGGTTTTGGTGTCACCATGAAAATTATTGTTCAAAAATTTGGCGGTACATCTGTAAGAGATCAAAAAGGTAGGAAATATGCGGAAGGCCATATCGAGAAAGCTTTAGCTGATGGCTATAAAGTGGTTGTCGTTGTCAGTGCGATGGGAAGAAAAGGTGACCCTTATGCTACGGACACATTACTTTCATTAATCGATGGGAACTTAAGCAAAATCTCAAAACGGGAACACGACTTATTATTGTCCTGCGGTGAGATTATTTCTAGTGTCGTTTTTGTAAGTATGTTATTGGAAAAGGGTATTAATGCTGTTGCATTAACTGGCGCTCAAGCGGGATTCCGAACAAACAACGACCACACAAATGCAAAAATCAATGAAATGAAATGTGACAGGTTGCTAAGTGAGTTAGAGAAAAATGATGTTGTTGTGGTTGCCGGTTTTCAAGGAGCTGCAAAAAATGGCGATATTACCACAATTGGTCGTGGCGGAAGTGATACCTCAGCTGCAGCTTTAGGTGCTGCCCTTAATGCAGAATGGATAGATATTTTTACCGATGTGGAAGGAATTATGACAGCCGATCCACGCATTGCAGAAAATGCACGGCCACTTCCCATAGTAACTTACACAGAAGTGTGTAATATGGCTTATCAGGGTGCAAAGGTCATTCATCCACGAGCAGTTGAAATCGCAATGCAGGCAAAAGTACCCATTCGGATTCGCTCAACCTACTCAGATAATTTAGGAACCTTGGTAACCTCATTAAATAAAAATAATCGTGGCAGTGACATAAAGGAACGAGTTGTAACTGGAATCGCTCACGTTTCAAGTGTAACGCAAATAAAGGTATTCGCTAAAAAGGATCAATATTACTTGCAGGCAGAAGTATTTAAGGCGATGGCCAATGAAGGAATCAGTGTAGATTTTATCAATATTTCGCCAAACGGAGTAATTTATACAGTAACAGAGGAAATGACCGATCGAGCAATACAGGTTTTAAACGAATTAGGTCATGATCCTGTCGTAGAGCGTCATTGTGCAAAAGTTTCTGTTGTTGGTGCAGGGATTGCCGGAGTTCCTGGAGTTACTTCGAAAATCGTAACGGCCTTATCGGATCATGGAATTCGGATACTACAATCTGCAGATAGTCATACTACGATTTGGGTACTTGTAAAGCAGGAGGACTTGGTTAAATCCGTAAATGCCCTTCATGATGCTTTTCAATTAGAAGAAGAATCATTTGAATTTAATCTTTCAGATTTATAGATGATTTCACCAATTCAATGGTAAATCCTTATAATGAATTCGGAAGAGAAAATGAGTGTTTTTAGTATGCTGGATTGTATTGAGAGGAGTAAGAATATGGTTCATTTTGGGCGAGTATCGACGGCAATGGTTACCCCTTTTGATAAAAAAGGACATATTGATTTTGCCAAGACCACGCAATTAGTGAATTTTTTAATTGAAAATGGAACAGAGTCACTTGTGGTTGCTGGAACCACTGGTGAATCACCAACGTTAACTAAGGAAGAAAAGTTGGCATTATTTGATCATGTTGTAAAAACGGTAAAAAAGCGGATTCCCGTAATAGCAGGAACAGGAAGCAATAATACTTATGCATCTGTTGAATTGACAAAAAAAGCTGAGCAACTTGGCGTGGATGCTATAATGGTTGTCGCACCCTATTATAATAAACCAAATCAGGAAGGTCTATATCAGCATTTTAAAGCCGTTGCAGAAGCTACATCCCTGCCGGTTATGGTCTACAACATCCCTGGCCGGTCTGCAGTTAACATCCTTCCCGAGACGATCATTAGACTTTCTAAGTTAGCTAATATTGTTGCAGTCAAAGAGGCAAGCGGGGATTTAAATGCAATGACACACATCATTGCCAATACGGATGATGATTTTGTATTATATAGTGGGGACGATAGCCTGACAATCCCTGTTCTTTCCATTGGCGGTGCAGGCGTTGTTTCGGTTGCTTCACATGTGATTGGAAATCAATTGCAAGAAATGGTAAAAGCATTCTTTAATGGTGAGAATGAAAAGGCTGCAAAATTGCATCAGCATCTCCTCCCTTTCATGCAAGGTTTATTTACTGCTTCTAGTCCTGCGCCTGTTAAAACAGCCTTACAGGTAACTGGATTAGACGTTGGATCAGTAAGGCTTCCTCTCGTAGGGCTAACAGAACAAGAACGTGCAGCGTTAATTACTTTATTAAATAAGGTATAATGACTACCTAAAGCCAACCGAAGGATCATTCGGTTGGCTTATTTTTGTTTAGAATTAGCATAATTATTATAAATGTTGGAAAGGTTTTCAGAAATCTAGTATAATAACTCTAACTGATCTCGATCGGAAATTAAAAAGCGGAAGCGCATGTTAACGGCGTATACTCGTTTCAACTTAGGAGGATTTACAATTTGGTACAGAAAATAAATAATTCCATTAAGTTAATTACACTTGGTGGTATAGGAGAAATCGGAAAGAATATGTATCTTGTTGAGGTGGACAAGGACATATTTATCATAGATGCCGGCTTAATGTTCCCCGAGGAAGAAATGCTTGGCATAGATATAGTAATTCCGGATATTACATACTTAAAAGAAAATAAAGACCGGGTAAAAGCAATTTTCTTAACTCATGGCCATGAAGATCATATAGGGGCTTTATCGTATGTACTTCGTCAATTAGATGTCCCTGTCTATGGAACCAAGCTAACACTTGCCCTTGCAAATGCTAAACTTAAAGAACAAGATTATTTTGGTAAAACAAATTTTATTGAGGTGGATTCGGATACGATTATTAACTTGGATGCTGTTGATGTAAGCTTCTTTAAAACCAATCATAGTATCCCTGATTCTGTTGGTGTTTGTATACATACCTCTGAAGGGATCATCGTTTATACTGGTGATTTTAAATTTGATCAAGCGGCTACAAAGCTTTATAAACCAGAAATTGGGAAGATGGCATCCATCGGAGAACAAGGGGTATTATGTTTGTTGTCTGATAGTACAGAAGCAGAAAAGCCGGGGTACACCGCATCTGAAGCAATTGTTGAGCGTGAAATGTCAAATGCTTTCTATAATGCACCGGGGAGGATTATTGCTGCTTGTTTTGCTTCAGATATAAATAGAATCCAGCATATTTTTAATGCAGCAAATGAGAATGGACGTAAAGTCGCAGTGGTAGGGAAAAGTCTAGAGAGAATTTATCATATTGCCCTTGATTTAGGATATTTAGAAGTAGCAGAGGATTTAATCATTCCTATTAGTGAGATAAAAAATTATCAAGACCGAGAAATAGTCGTATTAATGACTGGAAGTCAGGGTGAACCTATAGAGGCATTGCAGAAAATGGCAAAGCAAATTGATAAAGTGATTAATATTCAAAAAGGAGATACCGTTTTAATCGCTGCTTCACCTCTTAGGGGGAGTGAAGTATTTTTATTCAAGACTGTTGATATGCTCTTTAGAGCCGGGGCAAATGTTATATCAGGTAAAAGAACCATCCATGTATCGAGTCATGGAAGCCAAGAAGAATTAAAATTTATGATTAACTTGATGAAGCCCAAATATTTAATACCTGTTCACGGTGAATACCGGATGCTAAAAGCTCACCGAAAATTGGCTATGGAATGTGGACTTACCGATGAAGAAATCTTAATTCCAGACCGTGGTGATATCCTTGAAATGAAAGACGGGAAGCTTGCCCTTGCTGGAAAGGTTCCATCTGGGAATATACTAATTGATGGAATTGGTGTTGGTGATGTTGGAAATATAGTCCTTCGCGACCGAAGACTTTTATCGCAGGATGGAATTCTTATTGTGGTAGTGACCTTAACAAAACAAGATCGGAAAATAGCTGCAGGACCGGAGATTATCTCAAGAGGCTTTGTTTATGTTCGTGAATCCGAAAAATTGATGGATGATTCAACAAATCTAGTTCGAGACATTGTAGAAAGAAATATTGCAAAAGATTCCTTTGAATGGTCAAGTTTAAAGCAGGATATTAGAGAAGAATTAAACCGAAATTTATATGAAAAAACAAAAAGAAGACCAATGATTCTTCCAATAATTATGGAAATCTAAAAAGCTAACCTAAATATCATAAATGGTATATTACTCTTATTAAAAAGCACTGGGGATCCAGTGCTTTTTATTTTAAGCATGAAATTACCTCCTACAGGTAAATACTAAACAATATCATGCTTGAAGGGAGTATTAGGATGAATAACGACATACAAAAAATTGAATCTGAAAACCAAGAAGGCGGGGAGCCTCAAAAAGAGGAAAAACCTTCTTCTGCATTGATAGAAAAGATTCAGCAGCTAGGACAAACCAATGTTCCACAGCTTTCAACTGATTCTAAAATTCATTGTCTGACCATTATCGGTCAAGTTGAAGGACATCTAGCACTGCCGCCACAAAATAAAACAACAAAATATGAACATTTAATTCCTCAACTCGTTGCAATAGAACAAAATCCAAAAATTGAGGGGGTCCTTATTATTTTAAATACGGTTGGCGGCGATGTCGAGGCGGGTCTAGCAATATCCGAAATGCTAGCGACCATATCAAAGCCGACTGTTTCAATTGTATTAGGAGGAGGGCATTCAATAGGGGTCCCAATTGCTGTTTCCTGTGACTACTCCTTTATTGCGGAAACCGCAACAATGACGATCCATCCGATCCGATTGACTGGTCTAGTGATAGGCGTTCCAGCAACTTTTGAATATATGGATAAAATGCAAGAGCGGGTTGTCAAATTTGTAACAAAGCATTCCAAAATTACCGAAGAAACATTTAAAGATTTAATGTTTGCTAAAGGTAATTTAACCAGAGATATAGGTACCAATGTCATTGGGGTTGATGCTGTAAAAACAGGTCTCATCGATGAAGTTGGCGGACTTGGGCAGGCAATGAAAAAGTTAAATGAATTGATAGATCTTCATAAAGAAAAGAATGAAGTGTTGATTCAATGATTCTTTATACCATGATGCCACCAGAACTCATTTTTCCATATGAGGCCAATTCACCTAGCAATCAACAAATGGCAAGCTATCAAGGAATTCCACTCTTAGTCGAGTCTATAGATGGTCAAAATGTTCAAATTATCCGAATTCTGAGCACGGATCCACAGCATTATATGGATAATCAAATATGCCCAGGCGCAAAAATTTCTTTCGCGAGCCTGGAAGGATTGTCCGCATTGCAATAGTAGATTATGGTATAATCAGTGTAAGATACAAGAGCAGCCTGAATGGCTGCTTTCTTCCTTTTAACTCCTTTTATCTTAGGATGTAATATAAAAAAGGATTAAATATACCATAATGAAACAACAAGGTGATTAGATGGCAAAGAAAAAAAGAAGACAACCAAAAAAGAGAGATAACCATTTGAAAAAGACCGTTCAATTTGAATTATCCGCACTGGCTCTTTTAGCTATTGCGATCATATCAATAGCAAAGCTTGGTGCAGTTGGGAAGGCCACCGTTATCTTCTTCCGTTTTTGGATGGGAGAATGGTATATGCTCAGTTTAATTGGGCTTGTTGTGTTAAGCGTTTATTTGATGTGGAAACGGACTATTCCTTTTTTCTTCCATATTAAATTGGTTGGAAGTTATTTTATAACTTCTGCTATTCTGCTTTTGAGCCATGTCACCCTATTTCATTTGCTAACCAATGATGGGAAATTTAAAGATCCTAGTGTTATCAGCAATACATGGGAATTGTTTATGATGGAACTTAGAGGTGAAACAAGCACCACCGATCTTGGCGGGGGAATGCTTGGAGCAGTTTTATTTGCCTTATTCCATTATTTATTCGCTGAAACAGGTACGAAAATTATTGCATTTATTTTTATTTTAATTGGAATTATCTTACTTACCGGTAAATCATTTGGAGATTTCATCGGGAAAATCATGATTGTGATGGTTGATTTTTCAAAAAGTCAATGGGATGCCTTTAAAACGGATATGACAGATTGGAAACAAAAGCAACGAGAGCGAAAAGCAGAGAGAATCGCACAGAGAAGAAAAGAGCAGGAAAACCGTGAACAAAATCAGCCTGTCTTAAATGCAGAAACTCAACCACTCCAAGAGGAAATTAGAACATCTGAGCCAATTATATCAAGTTTTGCCGATAGGGCATATGTGGAAGAAGATGCACAGGATAAGAATCACCAAGAAGAAACAAAGGATGGAAAAGGAACTTCTGAAGAAAATGAGGATAGTATCCCGCCGATCACCTTTACGGAAGTAGAGAATATTGACTATGAGCTGCCACCACTTCGATTGCTCAATTTGCCAAAGAAAACAGATCAGAGTGGAGAATATGAACAAATTCATGCAAATGCGGCAAAACTAGAGAGGACATTTCAAAGCTTTGGCGTGAAAGCACGAGTAACACAGGTGCATTTAGGACCAGCTGTAACAAAATATGAAGTTCATCCTGACGTAGGTGTAAAGGTAAGTAAAATTGTCAGTTTAAGTGATGACTTAGCCTTAGCACTAGCTGCTAAGGGGATAAGAATTGAAGCGCCAATTCCTGGTAAATCCGCAATTGGAATTGAAGTTCCTAACTCGGAGGTTGCTGTAGTTTCGCTTCGCGAGGTATTAGAAGCAACACAAAATGACAAGCCTGACTCCAAGCTTTTAATTGGCTTAGGCCGGGACATTACAGGTGAAGCTGTTTTAGCTGAATTAAATAAAATGCCCCATTTACTTGTTGCAGGTGCAACTGGAAGCGGAAAAAGTGTTTGTATAAATGGCATTATCACGAGTATTTTAATGCGAGCAAAGCCCCATGAAGTGAAACTAATGATGATTGACCCGAAAATGGTTGAACTCAATGTTTATAATGGAATTCCTCATTTGCTAGCACCTGTTGTAACTGATGCAAAAAAAGCATCACAAGCTTTGAAAAAAGTGGTAAATGAAATGGAAAGACGGTACGAATTGTTTTCCTACACGGGTACACGTAATATTGAGGGCTATAATGACCACGTAAGAAAGCATAATTTAGAGGAAAATGATAAACAGCCATTACTGCCCTTTATTGTGGTAATTGTTGATGAGTTGGCTGATTTAATGATGGTGGCCTCGTCGGATGTAGAAGATTCGATTACCCGCCTTGCTCAAATGGCGAGAGCAGCGGGAATTCACTTAATCATTGCCACTCAACGGCCATCCGTTGATGTAATTACTGGGGTAATAAAGGCAAATATTCCATCCAGAATTGCCTTTGCAGTGTCAAGTGCAACCGATTCAAGGACAATTTTAGATATGGGGGGTGCGGAAAAACTTTTGGGAAGAGGGGATATGTTGTTCCTTCCAGTTGGAGAATCCAAACCAGTTCGTGTTCAAGGTGCGTTTCTCTCAGACCAAGAAGTCGAGGACACGGTTGAATTTGTTATTTCCCAACAGAAAGCACAATACCAAGATGAGATGATCCCAGATGATATTCCTGAAGTAACAGGTGCGGTCGATGATGATATATATAATGATGCAGTTGAGTTAATTATTGACATGCAAACAGCATCTGTTTCCATGTTACAAAGACGGTTCCGTATTGGCTACACAAGGGCTGCAAGGTTAATTGATGAAATGGAAGCACGCGGTATCGTTGGTCCATATGAAGGCAGTAAGCCACGTGCTGTTTTACAGCCAAAACCTAAAGATAAAGAAGAACAAAGTTCATAATTGAATAAGAAGTTAGAATATAAAAGTATTAGTGAAAGACCGGAACAGGTTAATTAACTTCTATTTCACAGCCTTTATTATGTTGAAGTATACAACTCATAATAAAGGCTTTTTTCATACTATGAATAATGAGTCAAATAAAATAATAAAATAGTAGGAGGTTACAACAATATAGAACTAGATACTAAAGTCTCATCATAATAAATATAATACCTGCATATATCCCAAGGGATTTTAATTAGAAAATGGGTGAAAATTCTTAGTTATATTTGTGACATTACCTCGTAGCCTTTTTCGACAAATTTTTTAATAGCTATTTATTTATCCGAAAAAAAGTGTTAATATAATTTCGATTAGTAGAAATGATATCAGATGTCTGATGTCTAAGGAATAAGGCTGGAGGAAACAGCATGTCTATAAAATCAGATAACCGGCATTTATATTTACAAGTAATCGATCGGTTAAAGCAAGATATCGCTGATGGGGTATATAAAGAAAAAGAAAAATTACCTTCTGAGTTTGATCTTGCAAAACAGCTTGGTGTAAGCAGGGCCACCCTTCGTGAAGCATTGCGAATACTTGAAGAAGAAAACGTTATCATTAGACGCCACGGTGTTGGAACTTTTGTTAATGTTAAGCCATTGTTTACTTCAGGGATTGAACAACTTAATAGTGTCACTGCCATGATAAAGCAAGCTGGTATGATACCAGGAACAATTTTCCTTAGTTCATCAACGCAAGGTCCGACCGAAGAGGATGTTCGTCGTTTCTCTTGTTCTACAAGTGAGGAGATTTTCGTGATGGAGAGGGTAAGAACCGCAAATGGAGAACCGGTCGTCTACTGTGTCGACAAGGTACCAGAACGCATATTGCCAGAAACATTTTCCCATACAGAAGAATCTATCTTCAGTATTTTGGAAGATAAGGCAAACCGAAGGATTACATACGCGGTTGCTCAAATCGAGCCAATTGGCTATCATGAAAAAATTTCCCCAATTCTAGAATGCGAACCAGAAACTGCTTTGTTAGTTTTAAAACAAATGCATTTCGATGAAATGGATGAGCCAATCCTTTTTTCGGTAAACTATTTTAAAGCGGACAAGTTTAGTTTTCATGTTTTAAGGAAAAGAGTTTAATTTTTTATCCTTTTTGAAAACGCAACCAGTCTTGCTATAAAAACATTTTTACTAAATCAACAATATTCATAGGGGGTCAATACCATGAAGAAGCGTAAAATTGGAATGGCTTTATCACTAGTACTAGCTGCTGGTACACTTTTAGGGGCATGTGGAAAAAGTGATGATACAAGTAAAGAACCAGCTACAGGTGGAGAAAAGGCAAATAAATTCTCTGTAGCAATGGTAACTGATGTTGGTGGTGTTGATGACAAATCATTCAACCAATCTGCATGGGAAGGTCTTCAAAAGTTCGGTAAAGACAATGGCTTAACAAAAGGTAAAGGTGGATATGATTACCTTCAATCAAAATCTGATGCTGATTATTCTACTAACTTAAATACTCTTGCACGTCAAGATTTTGATTTAGTTTACGGAATTGGTTTCTTAATGCAAGCTGCTGTAGAAGAAATTGCGAAACAACAAAAAGATTCACACTTTGCTATTATTGATGCTGAAGTTAAACAACCAAACGTTGCAAGTGTTCTTTTCAAAGAGCAAGAAGCAGCATTCCTTGCTGGTGTAGCAGCTGCACTTCAAACAAAATCTAACCATATTGGATTCATCGGTGGGATGGAAATCCCAGTTATCGAACGTTTCGAAGCTGGCTTCTTAGCAGGCGTTAAAGCTGCAAAACCTGAAGTGAAAGTGGATGTTCAGTATGCAGGTGCATTTGATAAAGCAGAATTAGGTCAAAATATCTCATCTAAAATGTATTCTTCAGGTGCGGACGTAGTGTTCCATGCTGCTGGTGGTACTGGGAACGGTCTATTCAAAGAAGCAACTGACAGAAAAGCAAAAGATCCTAGTAAAGAAATTTGGGCTATCGGTGTAGACCGTGACCAAAACGACATGGGTCCAGATATTGTTCTTACATCTGCACTAAAACGTGTTGACGTAGCGGTACAGGATTTATCTAAAAAAGCAATGGATGGCAATTTCCCTGGTGGAGAAGTTGCATTATACGGTTTAGCTGAAGATGGGGTTGGCGTAGCGCCAATCAACGCAAAAGCAGATAAAAAAGATGCGATTGAAGCTGCAGTAAAAGAATGGGTTGAAAAGATTAAATCAGGCGCAGTAAAAGTTCCAGGAACTCGTGCTGAATTAAAGACTTTTAGTGTAAAATAATTTTTGTGAGGAATAAGCGGGATTTAACTAGTGCTCGCTTATTCCTTTCTAATGAATCCTAACTGAAGAGTAGAATAAATATTCTACTTTTCATTTAAGATTTAAGTGGGGAGGAATTCCCTGTTTTTTTAAAATTCGGAAAGGTCTGACCTCTTACTACTGTTGGTCAATTTTTCCTTTTACCTTATCACAGGGAGTGAGAAAAGATGGAATATGTAATTGAAATGCTTAACATCCGTAAAGAGTTTAATGGCTTCGTTGCGAATGATAACATAACCCTTCAATTAAAAAAGGGTGAAATCCATGCCTTGCTTGGAGAAAATGGTGCAGGTAAATCAACCTTGATGAATGTTCTCTTTGGATTATATCAGCCAGAACAAGGTGAAATCCGTGTAAAAGGGAAACCGGTTAACATTGCAAATCCTAATATCGCTAATGATCTTGGAATTGGAATGGTCCATCAGCACTTTATGTTGGTTGATACCTTCACTGTCACTGAAAATATTATCCTTGGTAGAGAAATAACCTCAGCTGGTCGAATTGATCTTAAAAAGGCTGAACAACAAGTTCGTGAAATTTCAGAGCGCTATGGTCTAGCGGTTGACCCGCAAGCAAAAATATCCGATATTTCAGTGGGGATGCAGCAACGGGTTGAAATCTTAAAAACACTCTATCGTGGGGCAGAAATTCTTATTTTTGATGAACCTACAGCCGTATTAACACCACAAGAGATTAAAGAATTAATACAAATTATGAAAACGCTTATAAAAGAAGGCAAATCTATTATTCTCATTACCCATAAACTTAAAGAGATTATGGAAGTTTCTGACCGTTGTACCGTTATTCGTAAAGGTAAGGGGATTGGAACTGTAACCGTTAGCGAAACAAACCCTAATGAACTTGCGAGCTTAATGGTTGGACGTGAGGTTGTCTTTAAAACGGATAAAAAGGAAGCAACCCCAAAACAAGAAGTACTTGAAATCAAGGATTTGGTTGTTAAAGACCCTCGTGGTGTTATGGTTGTTAATGGTCTTAATCTTTCTATCCGTGCTGGGGAGATTGTCGGAATCGCTGGAGTCGATGGAAATGGACAATCTGAATTTATTGAAGCAATTACAGGATTACGTAAAGCTGAAAGTGGCAGTGTAAAATTAAATGGCAAAGAATTGATCAATCATACTCCAAGGCAAATTACTGAATCTGGCGTAGGTCATATTCCTCAGGATCGTCACAAGCACGGGTTAGTATTAAATTTCCCAATTGGAGAGAACATGGTTTTACAAACGTATAATAAAAAGCCATTCTCAAAGAACGGAATCTTAAACTTTAGTGAAATATATAAAAAGGCTAAATCGCTAATAAGTGAGTTTGATGTTCGCACACCAAGTGAATACACTTTGGCACGTGCCCTTTCTGGTGGTAATCAACAAAAGGCGATTATTGGACGTGAAATAGACCGTAACCCTGACCTACTCATTGCGGCACAGCCAACTCGCGGTTTGGATGTTGGGGCAATAGAATTCATTCATAAGCGCTTAATCGAGCAGCGCGATAATGGGAAAGGTGTCTTGCTTGTATCCTTTGAATTGGATGAAATTATGAATGTTAGTGACCGTATTGCGGTTATTTATGAGGGGAAAATCGTGGCTGTTGTTAATCCAAAGGAAACGACTGAGCAGGAACTCGGATTGTTGATGGCTGGATCGAATAGAAAGGAAGCGGGTGAACAAAACCATGTCTAAACGGTTTAAAAGTATTTTAACACCAATTATTGCTGTTTTATTAGGCATCATTGTTGGAACAATTATCATGTTATTTAGTGGGTACAATCCAATTGCGGCCTTTACGGCACTATGGAATGGCGCATTTGGAGATATCTATTATATCGGGGAAGTAGTAAGACAGTTTACCCCATATATTTTAGCCGGATTAGCTGTTGCTTTTGCTTTCCGAGTGGGCTTATTTAATATCGGGGTTGAGGGGCAATTCTTAGTAGGCTGGCTTGCAGCGGTTTGGGTAGGGGTAGCTTTTGACCTGCCACGTATTATTCATTTACCACTTGCTATCTTAGCGTCCATAGTTGCAGGTGCGCTTTGGGCATTTATTCCTGGTCTATTAAAAGCACGTTTTCGTGTGCATGAAGTAATTGTAACCATTATGATGAACTATGTAGCCTTACATGTATCGAATTATCTTATTCGTAATGTAATCACAGATCATGGGGACAATTCAGGTCCTATTCATAAATCAGCAACATTACGATCTGGCTGGTTAGAAAGTCTAACTGACTATTCTAGACTTCACTGGGGTATTATTCTTGCTATTATATCTTGCTTTATAATGTGGTTTTTATTAGAAAGAACAACAAGAGGGTTTGAATTAAGGTCAGTAGGTTTTAATCAACATGCCGCACAATATGCGGGCATGAACGTTAATAGAAATATTATCCTTTCAATGGTTATTTCAGGAGCCTTTGCTGGCTTAGCTGGTGCTATGGAAGGACTAGGAACATTCGAATATGCCGCTGTTAAGGGTGGATTCTCAGGCGTTGGTTTCGACGGAATTGCTGTTGCATTACTAGGTGGTAATACTGCTCTAGGTGTATTTTTCTCAGCGATACTATTTGGTGTTCTAAAAGTAGGAGCACTAAACATGCCGCTTGAAGCTGGAGTACCAAATGAATTAGTTGATATCATTATTGCGTTAATCGTATTCTTTGTTGCATCAAGCTATATAATAAGAGTATTTCTTGACCGATTCAGTAAGAAGGAGGTGAAGTAAGTTGAGTTTAATGGATATTTTAATCATTCTTATTCCATCCACTTTATTATGGGCTGCTCCTCTTGTCTTCACTGCATTAGGCGGTATTTTCTCGGAGCGTTCTGGGGTAGTTAATATTGGACTTGAAGGTTTAATGGTAATTGGGGCATTTTCGGCGATCGTATTTAACTTAACTACATTTGATACATTTGGCAGTGCTACACCTTGGATAGCATTATTAATAGCAATGGCTGCAGGAGCGATCTTTTCCTTATTACACGCGGTTGCGGCAATTACCTTCCGGGCGGACCATACGGTTTCCGGTGTGGCAATTAACTTACTCGCAACAGGACTTACCCTTTTTCTTGTAAAGCTCATTTATGATAAAGGTGAAACTGGAATTATCAGTAAGGGGTTTAGCAAAATTGATATTCCTGTTTTAAAGGATATTCCTGTAATCGGTAAAATCTTCTTCCAAAATACGTATTGGACATCGTTTCTAGCAATTTTGGTTGCCATTTTAGTATGGTTTATTGTTACCAAAACACCATTTGGTCTCCGCCTCCGCTCAGTCGGTGAACATCCGATGGCGGCAGACACTATGGGTATAAATGTCACCAAAATGCGTTATTTGGGTGTCATCCTTTCCGGAGCTCTTGGTGGTCTCGGTGGTGGAGTTTATGCACAATCTATTACGTCTAACTTCAGCCACTCGACAATCAGTGGTCAAGGTTTCATGGCGTTAGCCGCAATGATTTTCGGTAAATGGCATCCACTTGGTGCATTAGGTGCTGCAATCTTCTTCGGTTTCGCGCAAAGTATCAGTATCATTGGATCAAGTTTACCTTTCTTAAAGGAAATTCCAAATGTATACTTGTTAATTGCTCCATATGTGTTAACCATATTAGCTTTAACTGGATTCATCGGTCGTGCCGATGCACCAAAAGCTAGTGGAACCCACTACATCAAAGGTAATCGATAATAGGTTGAAAAAAGAACCCTGAATTTTCTTTCAGAGGTTCTTTTTTTTGAAACAAAGAGTATTTGCTTGTAATGACCAAGCATGTCAAATTATAGTAATAAGTATAGGTTTTATTACAAAGGAAAAGATATAAAGATAAATGTTTACATATTGTTAAGTATGACCTTTGAACAGTTAAGGAGGAATGTAAATGGCCACTGCTACAGAAAAAATAACACCACTTAAGGGGTATAACTTACACTTTATACCAACAGAAAAATTTAAAACGAATACATTGATTTGGAAGATGAAAGCACCATTAACAAAGGAGGATGTCACCAAACGCGCTCTTCTCCCTCAAGTATTGCAAAGCAGCACTAAAAAGTATTCTACAACCACGGCACTCCGGTCGTATCTCGATGAGTTATATGGTGCCACCTTTTTTGTTGACCTCTCGAAAAAAGGTGAAAACCATATAATGAGTTTCTCGATCGAAATTGCCAATGAAAAATTCTTAAATGATCCAAGCCCATTATTAAAAAAAGGGTTTGAATTGTTAGCCGAAATATTAACCAATCCAAATATTAAGGGTAATGCATTTGACCATGATACTATAGAAAAAGAGAAGCGGACACAAAAACAAAGGATCCAATCAGTTTTTGACGATAAAATGCGCTACTCGAATGTCCGACTAATACAAGAAATGTGTAAAGGCGAACCTTATGCCTTAGAGGTAAATGGAGATGCAGCAGATGTAGATGCCATTACACCTGAGAATCTATATGAATATTATAAAAACGCTTTTTTAAATGACGAAATGGATTTATATATCATCGGGGATGTAAATGAAGAAGAGGTAAAGAATTATGCTGCTGAACTTTTACATTTTGAGGACAGAAAACCGAAAAAGTTAGTACCACAGGAAATAAACAGAAAAAGTCAGGTACAGGAAATAAAAGAAGAACAAGATGTAAAACAAGGTAAATTAAATATTGGTTATCGGACAAATATCGTCTATGGGGACCCAGAATATTTTGCCTTGCAGGTGTTTAATGGCATTTTTGGGGGGTTCTCGCATTCCAAATTATTTATTAATGTGCGGGAAAAAGCAAGCCTTGCTTATTATGCAGCGAGCCGTCTTGAAAGTCACAAAGGCCTGATGATGGTTATGTCAGGCATTGATTTAAAGAATTATGACCAGGCAGTTGGGATTATCCATGATCAATTAGAGGCAATGAAAAATGGTGATTTCACAGACCAAGAGCTCGCACAAACCAAGGCAGTGATTCAAAATCAAATTCTTGAGACGATAGACACTTCAAGAGGACTTACGGAAATTCTATATCATAACGTCGTGGCCGATGCAAATATTAATTTGGATACATGGCTTCAAGAAATGCAAAAGGTAACGAAAGAAGAAATTGTAGAAGTTGCAAAAAAAATTGAAATTGATACCATATACTTCTTAACTGGAACGGAGGCAGGCAAATAGATGGAGAAAATAACGTTTGACCAGCTTCAGGAAGAGCTTTATCATGAAAAACTAGCCAATGGACTAAATGTATATATCTTGCCTAAAAAGGGTTTTAATAAAACCTTTGCTACATTTACGACAAAATATGGTTCTGTTGATAATACATTTGTTCCATTAGGAAAAGAGGAGTATGTTAAAGTACCAGACGGCATAGCCCACTTTTTAGAACATAAGCTTTTTGAAAAGGAAGACGGTGATGTTTTCCAGCAATTTAGCCGTCAAGGGGCATCCGCAAATGCTTTTACCTCCTTTACACGGACTGCCTATTTATTTTCAAGCACCTCTGATGTTGAAAAGAACCTTGAAACACTCGTTGATTTTGTTCAGGATCCATATTTTTCTGAAAAAACGGTCGAAAAAGAAAAAGGGATTATTGGGCAAGAAATCACAATGTATGATGATAATGCAGATTGGCGCTTATACTTTGGATTAATCCAAAATCTATATCAGAACCATCCAGTTAAGATTGATATAGCAGGTACCATTGAGTCTATTTCACATATTACAAAAGATTGGCTATATGAATGCTATAACACCTTCTATCACCCGAGCAACATGCTGTTATTTATTGTTGGCCCAGTGGACCCCAACAGTTTCATGAACCAAGTGAAAGAAAATCAAGCAAAAAAAGAATACAAGGATATGCCTGAAATCAAGCGCAAATTTGAAGCAGAACCCCCACAAGCAGCTGAAAAGAAACAAGTGCTTGAAATGAATGTTCAAACGTCAAAATGCTTACTAGGTATTAAAGCAATTCATGTCGACCAAACAGGCGATGAATTGCTTAAAAATGAATTAACAATGAATGTATTACTGGATCTATTGTTTGGAAAAAGCTCAGAAAATTATAATCAATTGTATAATGAAGGATTAATTGATGAAACCTTTTCCTTTGATTACACGCAGGAACAAGGCTTTGGGTTTGCAATGATTGGCGGGGATACAGGTGAACCTGATAAGCTGGCTGAAACACTAGAAAAAATGCTTCTGAAGGCTAAAAGCCAAATGATCTTTGATGAAGAGCAATTGGAAAGAGCGAAAAGAAAGAAGATAGGTGCATTTCTACGAGCGATCAATTCACCTGAATATATCGCAAATCAATTTACTCGCTATGCATTTAATGATATGAATCTTTTTGATGTTGTTCCAACACTTGAAAAAATCACCTTAAACGATGTACAATCACTAGCATCTCAGGTGATCTCGGAAGAACGCTTTTCAGTTTGCCAAGTAGTTCCAAAGAAAAAATAGAAAAGTGAAAGCGTCGTAACACGGCGCTTTTTCTTCGTATAAATGTTTTTTTATTAGAGGGAGAGTGAAGAAATGAAATATGCACTGATCACTGGGGCAAGTGGTGGAATAGGACAAGCCATTGCGCTTAACCTCGCTGAAAAAGGCTATCATTTGTATCTGCATTATAATAAAAATCAACAATCGATTCGAGACCTAATCGAAAAACTGCTGCCATACGGTGGAGAGTATATTCCTATCCAAGCAGACTTTGGCGGCCCTAATGGTTATAAGAAAGTCTACTCTGAGGTTTTTTCGCTAGACGCCATCATCCATTGCGGTGGAACCAGTCAATATGGACTTCTTATTGATTTGCAACAGCCTGAAGCAGAGGCATTAATGAATGTTCACGTACTAAATCCATTAATGCTGACCAAAGAGCTCCTGCCGAAATTACTTGTTAAAGGTAAAGGGAACATTGTCGTGATTACATCCATTTGGGGTCAAACAGGTGCGGCCTGTGAAGTGGCCTATTCTACCGCAAAGGGTGCACAAATTGCCTTCGTAAAGGCATTAAGTAAAGAATTAGCATTGAATGGCATTCGCGTTAATGCGATCGCCCCTGGTGCGATCGCGACACCAATGATGGAAAGTTTTTCACAAGAAGAGGTGGACCAGATTTCTTATGAGATACCTATGGGAAGACTTGGTCAGCCAGAAGAAATAGCGAGGAGTGTCGCTTTCTTGCTCTCAGATGAATCTTCCTATATGACCGGGCAAGTCCTTTCGTTAAATGGTGGCTGGTATACATAAAATTCACAAGTTATTCATGTATAGTTCCCTTCACTTCATCGCAAAATAAACTTGTACTAATTTAAAGGAGGGAAAACAATGTCTGTTTTAGATAACTGGAAACAGTGGGAGGACTTTCTTGCTGATCGTCTTCACCATGCACAAAATGAAGGTATGAGTGAGGGAGCAGTTAGTAATCTTGCCTTTCAAATTGGTGATTATTTATCAAGCCAAGTAGAGCCAAAAAACGAGCAAGAAAGAATTCTTGCTGATCTTTGGTCTGTTGCTGATAAAGAAGAACAACAAGCTATTGCAAATATCATGGTTAAATTGATTCAAAATAATGGCGCCCGCTAAAAGAGAGGAGGTTTCTCCTCTCTTTTTGTATGTATAAATCTATAAACTCCATTAAAGAAACGAATATCTGTGTTTTTACTTTCATCTTCATCCAAAATCATTTATTATAGGGGTTAGATGAGGAAATGCAGAAAAGTGTCGAAACTTCTTTATAGGAGGTTTATATCGTGAAAAAAGAATGGTATTTAGAATATGAGATTCAAAAGAACCGTCCAGGGCTATTGGGTGACATTTCATCCCTATTGGGTATGCTTTCTATTAATATTGTGACGATTAATGGTGTGGATGAAGGAAGACGTGGTTTGCTCATTTTAGCAAAAGACGATGATCAAATTAAACGACTAGAGTCAATTTTACATACTATGGACACAATAAAACTAATTAAACTTAGGGAACCAAAACTGCGTGACAGGCTTGCAGTTAGACATGGCCGCTATATTCAAAGAGATGCTGATGATAAAAAAACCTTTCGCTTTGTAAGGAATGAACTTGGCTTATTAGTTGATTTTATGGCAGAATTATTTAAGCAGGAGGGACATAAACTGATTGGTATTCGTGGAATGCCACGGGTAGGTAAAACAGAATCATTAGTTGCAGCGAGTGTTTGTGCAAATAAACGTTGGTTATTTGTTTCATCGACACTGTTAAAACAAACAATCCGCAATCAATTAATTGAAGATGAGTACAACGAAAATAATCTATTTATTCTTGATGGAATAGTATCAACAAAACGAGCAAATGAACGTCATTGGCAGCTTGTCAGAGAAATCATGCGTCTGCCGTCAGTAAAAGTAATCGAGCACCCTGATGTCTTTGTACAAAACTCAGAATACACACTCGATGATTTTGATTATATTATTGAGCTTAGGAATGACGCGGAAGAAGAGATTACATATGAAGTCGTTGATCAGCATAACATGTTCTCGGGATCAGATTTTGGTGATTTTGATTTTTAATAAATTGGAAGGTGTTAACAGTTGACTGAATTAGGGAATCGACTAAAAGAAGCCCGATTAGCTAAAGGATTAAGCTTGGATGATGTCCAATCCATGACCAAAATTCAAAAGCGGTATTTAATTGGTATTGAAGAAGGTAATTATGCGAGCATGCCTGGAAATTTCTACGTGCGTGCATTTATTAAACAGTATGCAGAGGCTTTAAGCCTCAATCCTGATGAAATCTTTGAAACCTATAAAGGCGAAATTCCTGCTACCTATAATGATGACTTACCCCAGCAATTGTCTAGAGTGAAAACACACAAAACAATTACTGAAGGTAATTCCAAAATATTTGATATTCTGCCAAAGGTATTAATCGGTGTTTTTGTAATTGGGGCAGCAAGCCTTGTATATTACTTTATATCGAATCATGCTGCTGGAAATTCAAATGAATCAATTAGTAAGCAGAATGAACCCGTTAAAATTGTTACATCGAAGAATCTTGATAAAGAAAAAGCAGATGATAAAGATAATCAGAAAGTAAATGAGGAACAGAAGGATAATACAGTACAGGAAGAGGAACAAACAACGGTAGAAGAAACACCTAAACAAGAAATTACAGCAGTTCAAAGCAGCGGCAGGAATTCAACCTATGAATTAAAAAATGCAGATAAATTTATTGTGAAGTTGGTTTCTAAAGGTCAAACCTGGGTTAGTATTAAAAATGGGAAAGGGAAATCCTTTTTTCAAGGAACACTAAAAACAGGTTCAACTGAGAGCCAGACAGAAGATTTATCAGCAGAAAGTATGGCTGTGATCAGGGTTGGAAATGCTGCTGACACTGAAATTTATGTGAATGACCAAAAGCTTGAGTATGCAGTCCCAGCGACTGCGAATGTTCAGAACATAACGATTCAATATGTTCTGAAAGACGAATAGTCATCTGTAGATGACTATTTTTCACTTTTAATAAATAAACGGAGGAAAACTATGAATATTCCGAATAGAATAACGGTATCAAGAATATTATTAATTCCAATATTTTTGATTATTATGCTTGCTCCTTTTAAATGGGGCGACATGCAACTTCTTGGGGCCGTCCTTCCAGTTACCCATTTTGTCGGTGCATTGATCTTCATTTTAGCCTCTGCAACTGACTGGGTTGACGGACATTATGCCCGTAAATATAACCTTGTCACTAATATGGGGAAATTTC
The DNA here is from genome assembly GCF_018613205.1 of Bacillus sp. ISL-46. Taxonomy (NCBI): domain Bacteria; kingdom Bacillati; phylum Bacillota; class Bacilli; order Caryophanales; family Bacillaceae; genus Bacillus; species Bacillus sp. ISL-46. The sequence goes on along the minus strand of NZ_JAGGQR010000011.1, from coordinate 184,821 downwards.
TTGACCCATTAGCTGACAAATTACTCGTATCGGCTGCACTTATCGTTTTAGTTGAACTGAATGATGTTTATGCACCTTCATGGTTAGTTATTATTATTATTAGCAGGGAGTTTGCAGTAACAGGTTTACGCCTCTTGCTTGCAGGGGAAGGCGAAGTTGTTGCGGCTAATATGCTCGGCAAAATTAAAACATGGGCGCAAATTGTCGCGATATCATCGCTTTTATTACATAATATAATTTTTGCAATGATACCATTCCGTTTTGATATAGTGTCATTATGGGTGGCTTTAATTTTTACTATCTGGTCTGGCTGGGATTATTTTGCAAAAAATAGTCATGTCCTTAAAAATTCAAAGTAAACTTAATTCTACTATGTTGTAAAGGAAGATGTATTGCTATGAATGCTGAGATTATTGCAGTTGGTTCGGAGTTATTGCTCGGTCAAATTGTGAATACGAATGCGAGATTTTTGTCTCAGCAATTAGCTGGGCTTGGTATTAATGTCTATTTTCATACAGTTGTTGGTGATAATCCTGACAGGCTAAAGTCTGCAATTGAAATAGCCCAAAAGCGTGCAGAGATTATAATATTTTCTGGCGGGCTTGGGCCTACAAAGGATGATTTGACGAAGGAAACGATTGCTCGTCAGCTTGGTAAAGAACTCGTTATCGATGAAACGGCGTTAGCATCGATTGAACTTTTTTTTAAGCGGACCAATCGGGTCATGACAGAAAATAATCGAAAGCAGGCACTCGTATTAGCAGGATCTCACATTCTCCCAAATGATCATGGGATGGCGCCGGGCATGGTTGTAGAATCCGGCGGTCATACGTATATGCTGCTGCCTGGCCCGCCAAAGGAAATGGAACCGATGTTTCTCCAGTATGGGTCCCAGGCTCTTTCTACAAGAAACAAGTCCAACGAGAAAATTGTCTCAAGGGTGTTAAGGTTTTTTGGAATTGGAGAAGCAGCTCTGGAAACAGAAATTATTGATTTAATTGATGCGCAAAGCAATCCAACGATAGCCCCGCTCGCGGGAGATGGGGAGGTTACTTTACGACTGACAGCAAAACATGTGGACGAAAATGCAGCACAGGCTATGCTGGATGAACTAGAAAAGACGATAAATCAGCGTCTTGGTGCATTTTTATATGGCTATGATAATACGTCACTTTTGATAGAAGTAATGAAATCTTTAAAAGAAAGAAACTTAACGATTACTGCCGCTGAGAGTTTAACAGGAGGACTATTCCAGCAAGAGTTAACATCAATTTCAGGTGCAAGTTCAGTGTTTTACGGTGGTGTAGTTTGTTATTCAAATGAAGTGAAACAAAAACTATTACATGTACAGGAAGAAACGCTTAAAACTCATGGTGCGGTAAGTGAACAATGTGCTAGAGAGCTGGCCGAAAATGCTTCAAAGGTATTTAAAACCGATATTGGGATTAGTTTTACGGGTGTTGCTGGTCCTGAAGAACTTGAAGGCAAGCCAGTTGGTGCAATTTATATAGGGATTGCAATTAAGGGAAGGCCGACAATTGTAGAAAAGATCACCCTTGGCGGAACAAGGGAAGCGAACCGAAGCCGTGCAGTGAAATTTGGCTGCTATTTTCTCATTCGAATTTTAAAAGAGTCACAGAATGCTAATTAGCGTTCTGTGACTTTTTTGAATAAACTAGGATTAGAAAAAAGTCTGACAATAGACGAAATTATCCTTTTCGGACTTCTAAAAATGCAAAATGATACAAAAGTCAGGGGGAATTTCCTTTTTTTACAACGATTTTGTTTTGAAAATAAACGAATGAATGTTCGTTTTTTAACTCGACAAATATCCGAAAAGCGGTTATATTATTAATAGGAATTAATTTAATAGATTATAGCAATTTGCTTGTGTTTATATAAGGGAGGAAAAGATTCGTGAGTAATGATCGTAAAGCGGCCTTAGAAATGGCGTTAAAGCAAATAGAAAAGCAATTTGGTAAAGGTTCTGTCATGAAAATGGGAGAGAAAACAGATACGAGGATTTTAACGAGTCCGAGTGGCTCGTTAGCACTTGATGCAGCACTTGGAGTGGGTGGATATCCTAGAGGGCGTATTATCGAAGTTTATGGTCCTGAGAGCTCAGGTAAAACTACGGTTGCTTTGCATGCGATTGCTGAAGTCCAAGCAAATGGCGGACAAGCAGCATTTATAGATGCTGAACATGCCCTTGACCCAGCGTATGCCCAAAAATTAGGTGTTAACATTGATGAGTTATTGCTATCACAGCCAGATACGGGTGAACAAGCGCTTGAAATCGCAGAAGCATTAGTACGAAGTGGTGCAATTGATATTATTGTAGTCGACTCAGTAGCAGCATTAGTTCCAAAAGCAGAAATTGAAGGCGAAATGGGAGATTCTCACATGGGCTTACAGGCTCGTTTGATGTCGCAAGCCCTACGTAAATTATCTGGAGCCATCAATAAATCGAAGACCATCGCCATCTTTATTAACCAAGTTCGCGAAAAAATTGGCGTTATGTTTGGAAACCCCGAGACAACACCAGGTGGACGTGCATTGAAATTCTATTCCACTGTCCGTATTGAAGTTCGTCGTGCAGAGGCGTTAAAGCAGGGAAATGATATTGTAGGTAATAAGACGAAGATAAAAATAGTTAAGAATAAAGTTGCTCCTCCTTTCCGTACGGCTGAAGTAGATATCATGTATGGTGAAGGGATTTCTAAAGAAGGCGAAATCATTGATCTAGGCGCAGAATTAGATATTGTTGAAAAGAGCGGGTCATGGTACTCCTATAATTCTGAAAGATTAGGTCAAGGCCGTGAAAATGCAAAGCTATACTTGAAGGAAAATCCAGATGTTCGCCTCGAAATTCAAGGGAAAATCCGTGAACATTATGGTTTAGATGGTGAAAAATTTGTCACTGAGAAAGACGATGATGAACAATTTGAATTAATAGACTAATGTAGATGAGCAAAGCTATTTATGGTTTTGCTCATTTTTTACATAATGTTATTTTTATACAAAGTTTTATTTGTTAAAATACAATGGATTTCAGCCTTTAGGATGAATAAATGATGTCCTATTCTAAATATTTCAAAAAGCCAATAGGACTAAGCCTTGACAATGAATATTCCCACCTTTACAATTAACATGTATATTTTACATTTTTGGTATTATTACAATTCGAAAAAAGCCTTGGTGCTTGCTGTATGTTGAGTCTAAACAATGTACATGCCGACACTTGAAAAATGTAACAAAAGTTCATAGCAAGAGGAGGTGTAACGATGGAACCAATTACAATCATCTCCATTTTGCTTGGCCTTATCGTCGGTGCCGTTGTTGGCTATTTTGTTCATAAATCCATTGCTGATGCAAAAGTAGCAGGTGCAAAGAATGCTGCAGAGCAGATTCTTGAAGATGCTAAACGTGATGCTGATTCATTGAAAAAGGAAGCTTTGCTAGAAGCAAAGGATGAAATTCACAAGCTTCGGACTGAAGCAGAGCGTGAGGTTCGTGAACGAAGAAATGAAATGCAAAAACAAGAAAACCGTTTACTGCAAAGAGAAGAGAATTTAGATCGAAAAGAGGAAACGTTAAACAAGCGTGAAAATCTTTTAGAAAAGAAGGATGATTCTCTAAACCAAAGACAACAGCATATTGAAGAGATGGAAAGCAAAGTGGACGAGTTAGTACGAAAACAACAAACTGAACTCGAACGAATATCGAGCTTAACGCGCGAGGAAGCAAAAACAATCATTATTGATCGAATGGAGCAGGAACTTACCCATGACACTGCGATAATGATCAAGGAAAGCGAAAATCGTGCAAAAGAGGAAGCCGACAAGAAAGCAAAGGAAATACTTTCGTTAGCAATCCAGCGTTGCGCTGCTGACCATGTTGCGGAAACGACTGTCTCTGTCGTCAACCTGCCAAATGACGAAATGAAGGGCCGTATTATTGGCCGTGAAGGAAGAAATATTCGTACGCTTGAAACGTTAACAGGAATTGATTTAATCATTGATGATACTCCTGAAGCTGTCATTCTATCAGGTTTTGATCCTATTCGTCGCGAAACGGCTCGCTTAGCACTGGAGAAATTGGTCCAAGACGGGCGGATCCATCCAGCACGAATTGAGGAAATGGTAGAAAAATCACGTCGCGAAGTAGATGAGTATATCCGTGAAGTGGGTGAGCAAACCACCTTTGAAGTGGGTGTTCATGGACTCCATCCAGATCTGATCAAAATTCTTGGTCGCTTAAAATTCCGTACTAGTTACGGGCAAAACGTATTAAAGCATTCAATGGAAGTTGCGCAACTGTCTGGTTTACTTGCTGCTGAACTTGGCCAAGATGAAACTTTGGCACGTCGTGCGGGCTTGCTTCATGATATTGGGAAAGCCATCGACCATGAAGTAGAAGGCAGCCATGTTGAAATTGGTGTTGAACTTGCAACCAAATACAAGGAACATCCGGTAGTAATCAATAGTATTGCTTCCCATCATGGGGATACAGAGGCAACATCTATCATAGCAGTTTTAGTTGCAGCAGCAGATGCCTTATCAGCTGCAAGACCAGGTGCACGTAGTGAGACGCTTGAAAACTATATTCGCCGTCTTGAAAAGTTAGAGGAGATTTCGGAATCCTATGAAGGTGTAGAGAAATCCTTTGCCATTCAAGCAGGTCGAGAGGTACGTATTATAGTTAGACCGGATTCAGTTGATGATCTTGCTGCTCATCGATTAGCACGCGATATTCGTAAGCGCATTGAAGAAGAGCTTGATTATCCAGGTCATATTAAAGTGACAGTTATTCGTGAGACACGGGCTGTTGAATACGCAAAATAAAGCGGTGCGCATGCACCGCTTTATTTTTTGCAGCAACTAATCCGATTAAATAATGCCTGAATGTGATACAATTTATACAATAACTATTTTTTTAACGAAAGGAACAAAAATGAATCTACTTTTTATCGGTGATGTCGTCGGTTCACCAGGCCGGGACATGGTAAAGGAATATTTGCCAAAATTAAAAGAAAAATATCGTCCTAATTTTACTATTATCAATGGGGAGAATGCAGCAGGAGGCAAGGGGATTACTGAAAAAATCTATCGTGAATTCTTAGGGTATGGGGCACAGGCAGTAACACTAGGTAATCACTCATGGGATAATCGTGAAATTTTTGAATTTATCGGTACTGCAAAAAATATGGTTAGACCAGCAAATTTTCCAGAAGGAACACCAGGGAAGGGTATGGCATTTTTTAAAGTCAATGATTTAGAAGTTGCCGTTATTAATCTGCAGGGTCGAACCTTTATGGCTCCATTGGATTGTCCTTTTAAGAAAGCTGACGAATTAGTTGAAATTGCCAGGGAGAGAACCCCATATATTTTTGTGGATTTTCATGCGGAAGTAACAAGTGAGAAACAGGCAATGGGTTGGTATTTAGATGGAAGGGTCTCTGCCGTTGTGGGGACACATACACATGTTCAAACGGCCGATAACCGGGTTTTACCGGGAGGCACAGGATATTTATCTGATGTAGGGATGACAGGGCCGTATGATGGCATTTTAGGGGTGGAGAGAGAAGCAGTCCTTAAAAGGTTCCTAACCAGTCTGCCAGTCCGGTTTGAAGTGGCAACCGCAGGAAGAATTCAGTTAAGTGCAGTTATGATTGAACTAGATCGTAAAACAGGCTTAACAAAAAAGATACAGCCCATTTTAATAAATGATGACCATCCGTTTTACTCTTAAGAGCAAATTTCATTTGCTCTTTTTTTGTCCAAGCCGGAATATGTTTTTTGACAAATGAATATAGTAGCAGTGGAATGTTATAACCTGATTTGTTCATGAAACTGCTCATGCGGGATCGGGATTTTCTAAGGAGGAGCTAGAAATGGATATATTAAAAGTTTCAGCAAAATCTAATCCTAATTCTGTAGCTGGTGCGCTTGCCGGGGTTCTGCGTGAAAGAGGTGCAGCGGAAATACAGGCAATTGGGGCGGGTGCATTGAATCAAGCCGTAAAGGCAGTAGCGATTGCTCGAGGATTTGTAGCACCTAGCGGAGTTGATTTAATCTGTATCCCTGCGTTTACCGATATTTTAATTGACGGGGAAGAACGCACAGCTATCAAGCTAATTGTAGAACCACGTTGAAAGAGATAGACTATTTATAGGAGACCAAACAAAAGGACATTTACCTTTACCTGCTTGTTTTCAAGCAGGTATTTTTTAGGTTTTATTTCTCACTAATTGGTATTAAATGATATTTACTTATTAAAGTATTATTCTACCATAACCTTTAATAATTTTTAAAATTCAAATCATGAATGTGCATAGCTTGAATTAATATTGCAAAACGCCGTATAATGCGGATAAATCATGTTTTTTTATTTGTAATCTTGTAGAAAGCAAGTATATTTCAAATAATAAAAAAATATTCATATTTTAGACATTATTTCGCTTTAAAGGGTTGCAATTTTTAGTTCATAGGTCTAGAATTGTAAGCGTTTAGTACATATCCTTTCTCCTTTTTATTAGTCTTTTTATATAAAATGGGCTAATTTCTAGTGATTTACTCGGAATAGTGCTAAAATAATAAATGGATCATCAAAACTACTTATTTTTACATATCCAAAGGGGTGTAAGTCATGATCAATCAACTTTCATGGAAAGTTGGAGGACAACAAGGGGAAGGTATTGAAAGTACTGGGGAAATCTTTGCTATTGCACTGAATCGCCTGGGATATTACTTGTATGGTTATCGTCACTTTTCTTCACGTATTAAAGGTGGTCATACCAACAATAAAATCAGAGTTAGTACTACAGAAGTTCGTTCTATTTCTGATGACTTAGATATCCTTGTAGCATTTGACCAGGAAACTATTGATGTAAACTACAAAGAATTACACAGTAATGGAGTAATCCTTGCTGATGCAAAATTCAATCCAAAGAAGCCGGAAGATACTGAAGCTACATTGTATGCGGTTCCATTTACTGAAATTGCGACAGAGCTCGGAACTTCTCTAATGAAAAACATGGTTGCAATTGGTGCAACTTCTGCTGTATTAGACTTAGATATTCATGTATTTGAAGTAGTAGTTCGCGAGATTTTTGGTAAAAAAGGCGACCAAGTAGTTGCAAAAAATATGGATGCGATCAAAGCTGGCTTTGATAAAATGAAGGAAAATCTTGCAGTTGGCACCCAAACAATGGAGCTTGAAAAGGCTGATGGCAAAAAGCGGATGTTCATGATTGGAAATGACGCTATTGCTCTTGGAGCTATTGCAGGCGGATGCCGTTTTATGGCAGCCTACCCAATTACACCAGCTTCTGAAATAATGGAATATTTGATTAAAAAGCTACCTGCACTAGGTGGTACTGTAATTCAAACCGAAGATGAAATTGCTGCATGTACAATGGCAATTGGAGCAAACTACGGCGGTGTTCGTACAATTACTGCTTCAGCAGGTCCAGGATTATCTTTAAAAATGGAAGCAATTGGCCTATCAGGTATTACTGAAACGCCACTAGTAATTGTTGACACGCAACGTGGCGGTCCATCAACAGGATTACCAACAAAACAAGAACAATCAGACCTTATGGCGATGATTTATGGAACACATGGTGAAATTCCGAAAATTGTAATGGCTCCAAGCACTGTTGAAGAAGCATTCTATGATACAGCTGAAGCATTCAATTTAGCAGAAGAATATCAATGTCCAGTCATTATTTTATCTGACCTACAATTATCCTTGGGTAAACAAACGGTTGAACCATTAAATTATGACAAGGTTGAAATCAGACGTGGAAAATTGGTAACAGGGGACATACCCGCTAACGAAAACAATGCATATTTTAAACGCTATGAAGTAACAGAGGACGGAGTTTCTCCACGTGTAATCCCTGGTATGAAAAATGGTATTCATCACGTAACAGGTGTCGAGCATGATGAGACTGGTAAACCATCCGAATCTGCTCCAAACCGAATTGCGCAAATGGATAAGCGTTTCCGTAAGGTCGAAAATATCCGCTTTAATACACCAGTATATAAAAATGTTAAGCACGAAGATGCTGATGTACTATTTGTAGGTTTTAATTCGACTCGTGGTGTTATTGAAGAAGCAATGATTCGTTTAGAGAAAGATGGCTTAAAAGTAAATCATGCTCATATTCGTTTGATCCATCCATTCCCAACTGACGAAGTTCTTCCGCTTGTTCGTTCTGCGAAGAAAGTTGTTGTAGTGGAAAACAATGCAACTGGACAATTAGCCAATATTATGAAAATGAATGTTGGACATGCTGAAAAAATTACTAAGCATCTTAAATATGATGGTAATCCGTTCCTACCACACGAAGTATATACAAAATGTAAGGAGTTGTTCTAAATGGCCACTTTTAAAGACTTTCGTAACAATGTAAAACCGAACTGGTGCCCTGGCTGTGGCGACTTCTCCGTACAAGCGGCAATGCAACGTGCGGCAGCAAATGTAGGCTTAGAGCCAGAAAACTTAGCTGTAATTTCTGGAATCGGCTGTTCAGGACGTATTTCCGGTTATATTAATTCATATGGCTTCCATGGGATTCATGGTCGTTCACTTCCAATCGCACAGGGTGTTAAAATGGCTAATCGTGATTTAACTGTTATCGCCTCTGGTGGTGACGGTGACGGTTATGCGATCGGGATGGGGCATACGATTCATGCCATTCGTCGTAATCTCGATATTACTTATATCGTTATGGATAACCAAATATATGGTTTGACTAAAGGTCAAACTTCGCCACGTTCAGCTACAGGCTTTAAAACAAAGTCAACTCCGATGGGGTCAATTGAGCAATCAATTTCTCCGATGGAAATGGCGTTGACTGTAGGAGCAACATTTGTTGCACAAAGTTTCTCTACAGATCTAAAAGATTTAACTGCCTTAATTGAAGCCGGTTTAAAACACAAAGGATTTTCTTTAATCAATGTTTTCAGCCCTTGTGTTACTTATAATAAGGTAAACACCTATGATTGGTTTAAAGAAAATCTAACAAAACTTAGTGATATAGAGGGTTATGATCCTTCAAATCGCGAAGATGCAATGCAGACATTAATGAAGCATAATGGTCTTGTTACAGGACTTATTTATCAAAATACTGAGCGTAAGTCTTATCAAGAACTGATCACTGGCTACTCGGAAGCACCGTTAGCAAAAGCTGACCTTAATCTTGACCAAAATTATTTTGATAAATTAGTTTCTGAATTTATCTAATGATAGTAGCAAAATCCCGTGACTTGACGTCACGGGATTTTCTATTGTTTTCAATCAAGTTAACCTTTATACTATAATAATGTGCGGAGAAAGTCTGGAGTCTTCATTCATCTTTTGCACAGATTAAAATCTTAAAAATTTAATAGATGAATTACGTAATATGAAAAGAAAGGGGCATTTGAACAAATGAATGAAAAACAACGTTTAGAAGGTCAGAAAGTCGAGTCTGTTAATTCTTCGGACAAAAAATCCGCCAAGGATTACAGCAAGTACTTTGAACAAGTAATTACTGCACCTTCTTTAACAGAAGCGAAGAAACGCGGAAAAGAAGAAGTAAAGTACCATAATGATTTTTCTATTTCTGAAGAATTTCGTGGAATGGGCGAGGGGCGGAAATTTTATATCCGTACTTATGGCTGTCAAATGAACGAACATGATACTGAAGTAATGGCTGGGATTTTCTTAGCATTAGGCTATGAACCAACCGACAGCACGGAGGATGCAAATGTCATTCTTTTAAATACATGCGCGATCAGGGAGAACGCTGAAAATAAAGTGTTCGGTGAACTTGGCCATTTAAAGTCCTTGAAATTGGAAAAGCCTGATTTACTTATCGGTGTTTGTGGGTGTATGTCTCAAGAGGAATCTGTAGTTAATAAGATTCTCAAAACCTACCATCAGGTCGATATGATTTTTGGTACCCATAATATTCATCGTTTACCAAATATATTGCATGAAGCATATATGTCAAAAGAATTGGTTGTTGAAGTATGGTCAAAAGAAGGCGACGTGATTGAAAACCTTCCAAAAGTACGCCGTGGAAATATTAAAGCATGGGTTAACATCATGTACGGCTGCGATAAATTCTGTACTTATTGCATCGTCCCTTTCACCCGTGGAAAGGAACGAAGCCGTCGTCCAGAAGAAATTATCCAAGAAGTACGTCATCTAGCTGCACAAGGCTACCAAGAAGTTACTTTGCTTGGTCAAAACGTGAATGCCTATGGGAAAGATTTAGAGGACGGAACTTATGGACTTGGTGAACTGATGGATGAATTGCGAAAAATTGATATTCCAAGGATTCGTTTTACAACAAGCCACCCGCGTGACTTTGATGATCGTCTAATTGAGGTCCTTGCCAAAGGCGGCAATTTAATGGATCATATCCATTTGCCAGTGCAATCAGGTTCAACCGATGTGCTAAAAATCATGGCTCGTAAATATTCAAGAGAACAATATTTAGAGCTTGTTAAAAAAATCAAAGCGGCCATTCCGAATGTTGCTTTAACAACGGATATTATCGTTGGTTATCCGAACGAAACAGACGAACAGTTTGAAGAAACGATGTCCCTCTATCGTGAAGTTGGTTATGAATTAGCATATACATTTATTTATTCTCCGCGTGAAGGTACTCCAGCTGCAAAAATGGAGGATAACGTTCCGATGGAAGTAAAGAAAGCACGCTTACAACGCTTAAATGCTCTTGTGAATGAGCTTTCATTAGAAGCTATGAAAAAACATGAAGGCCAAATCCTTGAAGTTCTTGTTGAAGGGGAAAGTAAGAACAATCCTGATGTTCTTGCAGGCTACACTTCTAGGAGTAAGCTTGTAAACTTTGTTGCACCAAAATCAGCGATTGGCAAGATTGTAAAAGTAAAAATTACACAAGCAAAAACATGGTCATTAAACGGAGAAATGGTGGAAGAACTAGAACCAGCAGAGGTGAAGTAAAATGGCGAAATATACAAAAGACGATATCGTTGCACGTGCAACTGATTTAGCACGGATGATTGCAGAAACAGAAGAAGTTGACTTTTTTAAACGAGCAGAGGCTCAATTAAATGAAAATAAGAAAGTTCATACCTTAATAGCTGACATTAAGGGATTGCAAAAGCAGGCTGTAAACCTTCAGCATTATGGAAAACCAGAAGCACTAAAAAAGGTAGAAGATAAAATTGCTTCAATTGAGCAAGAGTTGGATGAAATACCTGTGGTCCAGGATTTCAAACAATCACAATTAGAAGTGAATGAATTGCTACAAATCATTGCCTCAACCATTTCGAATACTGTAACCGATGAAATTATCATTTCAACGGGCGGCGATGTATTGTTAGGAGAAACTGGATCTAGCATGCAAAATGGCGGCGGGGCTTGTGAAGGTCACGACGATTGCGATCACGATCATTAATACTCTAGCCAGGCTTTTAACAAAGCCTGGCTTTTTTTTAGGCAGTGTTAAAGGTCAATGTTGATTTATAACCAAGTTGATTGGAGCGGAAATCAACAGCCAAGTTTAACAGAGTTGAACAGAGCTGTTTTAATAAATCTAATCCACTTTTATATTCCCCTGATTCCTGCCATTTTATTAACCTTCGTTTTAAGTACAGGCCAAGAAGGCACACACCTATAAATCCCGCATAAAATGAACTATGACTAAACTTTTATCCAGTACTCATCAAAATAAAAATCACACTAGTCTTATATCATGCATACGATGAAATGAAAATGAATGAGGAGGGTTCGCGCGAAATGGGAGACTATAGAGAGATAATTACCAAGGCCGTAGTAGCGAAAGGACGTAAATTCACCCAGTCCAATCATACGATTAGCCCGGCGCATAGTCCAACAAGTATACTTGGCTGTTGGATCATCAACCATAAATACAATGCGAAAAAGGTTGGCAAGACTGTAGAGATACATGGCTCTTACGACATCAATGTTTGGTATTCATTTAATGATAATACCAAAACAGAAGTTGTTACAGAACGTGTCCAATATACAGATGTCATTAAGTTAAAGTATCGTGACCATGACTGCCTCGATGACAATGAAATAAGTGCTCGAGTGCTGCAGCAGCCTAATTGCTGTGAAGCGGTCATTTCCCCTAATGGTAACAGAATCATCGTCCATGTCGAAAGGGAATTCCTTGTAGAGGTGATTGGCGAGACTAAGGTTTGTGTTCGCGTCAGTTCTGAAGGCTGCAAGGACAATGACGATGAGTGGGGAATGGACGTAGACGATGAAGAATTCGAGGAGTTAAATCCTGATTTCTTAGTCGGCTCAGAAGAAGAATAAAACTAACTAGGAGGTTTTTACTTCCTAGTTTTTTTCTTTTTTCGTAAAAAGGATGGAAAAGTTCTGATTTTAGAATGATTAGATGCTAAAATCAGCAAGCTATTTTAAGGAGGTGTTACTATGGAACCGAGACAGCCTGGAAATAAAAATATGCCTGATTTTGAACAATTAAATGACAGAATTATCGCTGAAAGCTCTCCTTCGCCAATGTTAGTTATTAAAACAAATCTTGACCCAAAAGATGCTTCAGAAAATAATCCGTATTATCATAATACGGAAGTAAAAAACGCTAAAGCAATGAAGGAATACTTTCAGGAATAAGAAAAGCCAGGATATTAAACCTGGCTTTTCATCCATTCTGGTTTTAATAATGATAATACAAACGTATCATGAAATTGCTCATTTTGATTGATATACCCTCGTAGTAATCCTTCCTTCGAGAAGCCTAGCTTAATTAGTAAATTTATGGATGACACATTTTCAGGGTAAACTATAGCTCCAATTCGAAATAAATCCAATTGATTAAAACTAAAGCGGATCACTTCTTTAATCGCCTCTGAACCATAGCCCATCCTCCAATAGTCGGGATGAAGCTCATAACCAATTTCTGCACGCTTATTTTTTAGATGTAAACCATTAAGACCAACAGTGCCGATGATCCTTTGATTTTCCTTTAATTTGATACCCCAGCGGATCCCACGTTTATCAACCAGGTTCTTATGAAACATATCAATTAATCTTGAAGCTTCGACAGGTAAAGTAAAACGATTTGTTCCATAAAAACGGGTCACTTCTTCTAATGATAAAATCTCGTATAGATAATCAACATGCTGATGTGTTAATTCAATTAATTTAAGTCTTTTCGTATTTAAAATGGGAAAAGTCATGGCAACCCTCTCTATTTGTCCCTTTACCCGTATACTCAACAAGAGTGGTAAAAGGGGATTTCCAAATGAATACTAAATTTTTCTGTTAACTAATAGTGTATAATGGCTTATAAGAAATTTCCATTAAATTTTGAATAAATTTATTGAACATTTTATCTTACATAATGGTAAGATGTGTGGAGAAAATCATTTCTTAGATTGACCCTATTCAAAAAATGAATGCCTAATAGATTAGAAGGTGTGCAAGTGCAAAAAGCAGAGTATATAAATTTAATAGAAACAGAATTATTACCAAGAATACAATTAACGTCTGACAGTCCGTTTGACCCTATCATTGTAAAAAATATGTCACCGTTATGGAAAACGATCGGAAGCGGTAATTATGCTGGGGTCTTTACACTTGATGCTCATCCAGAGTGGGTGGTAAAAGTTTATGGTCGAAGCCTCGAGGAGCTTAAAAAAGAAATTGATGTTTACAAGAGGTTAGGAAACCATAAAAGTTATTCTTCACTTTATGATTATGGTGAAAATTATTTAATCCTAAAAAAGCTTAACGGTATTACCTTGTTTGATGCTGTGGTAAAGGGAGTTCCAATCCCTGAAGCTGTCATAAAGGATATTGATTCAGGTTTGGATTATGCGAGGTCAGTTGGATTAAATCCCTATGATGTTCACGGCAAGAATGTCGTCATGTTTGAGGGGAAAGGTTATATTGTTGATATTTCTGATTTTTATAAACAAGGGTACTGCAAAAAATGGAAAGATTTAAAAAAAGCTTATTACAAGATTTATTTACCATATATATATAAATATCATCCGCCTATCCCATTTTTTATCGTCGATGCGGTGAGAAAAGGATATCGGATGTATCGTCGTTTGAAAAAAAAGGCAATAAAGAAAAATAAAAATTAGCGAGGTGAAATTATGGATGATCGTCAATTTCGAAACGCAATGGGAAAGTTTGCAACAGGGGTAACGGTGGTCGCAACGGAAGTGGCTGGAAATGTCCATGGAATGACTGCGAATGCATTCATGTCTGTTTCTCTAAATCCAAAACTTGTCGTAATCTCAATTGCTGAAAAAGCACAAATGCTTGAAAAAATAAGACAAAGTAAAAGCTTTTCAGTCAATATACTTGCGGCAGATCAACAAGAATTATCAATGATTTTCGCGGGACAGTCGAAAAATCAACAAGAAATTGTGTTTGACCGCCTCGAGGGTATACCTGTTTTACCAAGAGCAACTGCTCAAATTGTTTGCGAAGTATCAGCGGAGCATGATGAAGGTGATCACACACTCTTTATTGGCAGAGTAACCAATCTTAAAGTTGAAGATTCTGAGCCATTAATCTATTTTAGTGGAAAATACCGATTGTTAGCAGAGGAGTAATTGGTGGGTTAAGCAGATTGGTTAGTTTTTTACTAATTTTTGAAAAGATTATAAAAAATAGACTCGATAAGCAAAGATTATCAGTAAAATTTTACTTGATAACGATATGTAAAAAATGCCCTGAAATTTTCAGGGCATTTTTTAGTGTTTTCGCGAAATAACGACTCTAATTCTAAAAATAAAAAATATTTAGAATATATTGACAAGTATTTATTAGGTATGTAGAATTACAGTTAGTAAAAGAAAGCGCTTTTTTTACCGTTTTATACAATTAAAAAAGTAATAAACGTAAAATTAAAATTTTAGTTCTGTTGTTTTGATGGCCAACAAAACAACCTGCTCGAAATTTTTGTTTTATTTTGAAAGCGGATTCATTATCTATTTCAAAACATTTATGAAATGATATGGGAGGTTTACCAATGGCAGTAAAGACCATCAGCAGAAATTTTCTTAAGTTTTTGGTTGTTATTCTTGCTTTCCAAGATGTAGCTGCAGGGGTAGCAGGATCAATAATGGCTGACATCATTAAGGCATTTCCACAATATGACCCCACAATTGTTATGTTAGTTGCTACTTTTCCAGGATTAATACAAATTGTTCCTGCTCTCTTTTATGGTAAACTTTCCAAAATGTTCAAGAAGCGAACACTATTGTTTGTCGGCTTAAGCCTTTTCATCATCGGAGGAGTCCTTCCAACATTTATTGATAACCTATGGTTGATAATTGCTATGAGAGGGATATTAGGACTTGGTGTCGGGATTACAATGCCGTTATCGGTGGACGTTATTACAGATTTCTTTGATGGAAGAGAAAGAGATTTCTTGATTGGATTTGGTACATCAACAATTGCCTGTATCGGAGCAATTTTCTTCCAATTGGTTGGAGGGATCTTAGCGGATGCTTATGGGTGGCATTATGGTTTCCTAACCTACCTGTTCCCTATTTGGATTCTTGCTATTACAATCCTTTACCTGCCCGAGCCTGAGAAGAAACAGGTATCTAAAGCCGATAGTAATCAGGCAGCCGTAAAGATTAAATTGCCAAAAGCAATCTATTGGGTAAGTCTCGGACAGGTCTTTTATTCAGCGCTAATTTTTGGCTATGTAGTAAATATTTCAGTTGTCATTCAAGCGGATAAATTAGGTAATGCCACAGAAGCTGGTTTGGCTATATCCATCTTTACTTTTGGTACTTTAATAGCTGGTTTCCTTTTTGGGAAGATAAAACACAAACTTCCAACCATGTATTTACCGCTTGCTGTTTTAATGACCGGTGTTGGAATGGCCATCTGTTACTACTCTCCAACTCTAACAATGATCTTAATTGGAAGTGTATTCGGTGGCTTTGCGATGGGTATTGGCATTCCAGGAGTATTTACTAGGGTTTCTGAGTTAACTCCAGTAGGTGCTCCTTCAAATGTAGGTTTAGTGGTTGCAGGGCAAGGGATTGGAGGGATTTTAGGGCCTTTTGGATTTCAAGTGATTCAAAATATATTTAACCAAGATATAGGTAGATTCCCATTAGCAGTTAGTGCAATTGGATTAGTTGCATTAGCAATCATTTGGGCCATTTCGGTAATGAAGCCGAAAAGGGATATTGAGGCTACTCTAAGTCAATGACAAAGAAAAAGCTAAAATGATGAGTAGAAAATTCATCATTTTAGCTTTTTATATGAAAAAAATTATTACATGAGAGGGGACGTATGATGGGGAATTCATTACAAAGATTACAAAATAAAGTTGCGATTGTAACGGGCAGTACTTCCGGGATTGGCGAAGCAACCGCTAAATTATTTGCTGCAGAGGGTGCAAAAGTTGTAGTTGTCGGAAGAAGAAGGGAAAACGGAGAAAGAATCGTTGATTCCATCAATAGCCAGGGAGGAGAAGCGATCTTCGTACAGACAGATATGACGGACGAAGAACAAATCATAAATTTAGTAGATAGTACGTTAGAGAGATTTGGTCAAATTGATATTCTTATCAATAATGCAGGGAGAATTATTGAAAAACCATTTATTGAACTAACAAACAGTGATTGGGATGAATTCGTTGCACTTGATGCGTATTCTTATTTCCGTGCCATGCAGTTGGTCCTTCCGCATATGGAAAAACGGTCTTCAGGAAACATTGTCAATGTGACCTCTTTAGCTGCAGTCAGTGTCATGCCTACCCATGCCCTCTATAGTTTTGTTAAAGCAGGAATCACCCATATGTCAAAGGTAGTAGCTGCTGAGTATGCCGGAAAAGGCATCAGGGTGAATTGCTTATTGCCGGGTGTGGTCTATACGGAAATGATTGCCGATAATCCGAATACCCCTCACATGGAAAAAATCATCCCATTGGGCAGAATGTCCACACCAGAAGAACAGGCAAAAACAATTTTATTCATGGTTTCTGATGAATCATCCTATATGACTGGTACATCCATTGTATCTGATGGCGGTGTAAGAGGAATATAGACATCAATCCAAAAAGCAAAGGAGGATATAAAATGCTGTTAAAAGATAAAATAGCCGTTATAACTGGTGGAGCAAAGGGCATGGGAGAAGCTACATCTAAAAAATTCGCCGAACAAGGCGCGACCGTAGTCATTGCCGATTTGGATTTTAATGCTGCCCGTATCGTTTCTGAAAACATCCAAACAGGCGGAGGACAAGCTCGCGCCTATAATCAGGTGGACGTTACTGATCAATCAACCATTAAAACAACAGTAGATCGTACAATTGAGGAATTTGGCCGAATTGATATTTTAGTAAATTGTGCTGGAGGTACCTTTGGTGCCAACGGAAGTAGTGAAAACATTAATATGAATGATTGGGACAGAACCATGAAGCTAAACCTTAATGGTACCCTTAATCCAATCATGGAAATCTTACCCTACATGAAAAAACAAAAATCTGGTAAAATCGTTAATTTCTCTTCCATTGGGGCTTTTAACGCCTATACCGTTGTCCTTCATTACCATGCTGCTAAAGGAGCAGTCGAGAGTCTCACCCATAATCTTGCCTTTGAACTTGCACCGCTCGGAATTCATGCAAACGTCATCTCACCTGGTCCCATCATGACTCCTTTTTGGGACGAATTAATGCCGCCTGGTCCTGAACGAGATCAATTTACAGAGGCTCTTGCCAATAAAGAAGTTCCAATGCAGAGAATGGGGACGGCTGAGGATATTGCAGGAGTCTGTTTGTTTCTGGCTTCTGACTTATCGGATTATGTGACAGGGCAGAAGATAAATGTTGGCGGCGGTATGGGAAATATCATTTCTCATAATTCTACCTTCTTATCGTCTGATGAAAATAAACAGGTTAATAAATGATAGATTTGGCTATTAGTTGAAAAGCATCGCTATTATTTGTCACTATGAAAGATTTGAGGAGGAGGAGATACATTGGATAAAGGTTTAAAAGTACTTAATAAGTCACCATTTCAAAAGCTAACTGCGGTAGCTTCTGCATTAGCACTACTTTCAGGGTGTTCCTATAAAAATATTACGGGTCAGGAAGTAAAAGCAGAGGTTTTAAAGCAGAAAACAAATGAACAAAAACAAAAAAGCCAGCAAAAAGAAGGAGAGGACTCACCCAAACCAAATATTGTGTATATTGTCTTAGACGATTCTGGTTTTTCTGATATTGGAAGCTATGGATCCGAAGTCAAAACGCCTAACTTAGATTGGTTAGCGGAAAACGGACTTCGTTATAACAATTCCCATGTAACGCCGGTGTGTTCACCAACCCGTGCAGCTTTACTTACAGGACGGAATCCACATGATATAGGAATGTCAACAGTAGCCAATTTTGATATGGGCCCTGAATATGAAAACAAACGTGGCAGAATCTATCCGGAAGCGGGAACAATTGCTGAAGTTCTTAGCGAAAATAGCTACAATAATTACGCATTAGGGAAATGGCACTTATCCCCTTCCCACCAAGTAACTCCTGCTGGTCCTTATGAAAATTGGCCGCTAGGCAAAGGCTTTGACCGCTTCTACGGTTTTCTTGAGGACTCTGGTGATCAATATAGACCAGAATTAATACAGGATAACAGTCCGGTTGATGTACCTAAGAAGGAAAACTATCATTTCTCTGAGGATATAGTGGATCGAGCCAATCAATATGTAACCGACCAATCTTCAGTGAATCCAGAAAAACCATTTTTCCTATACTTATCTTTTGGTGCACAGCACCAACCAGTTCAAGTTCCAAAGAAATATATCGATATGTATAAAGGGGTATATGACAAAGGCTGGGATAAAATCCGGGAAGAAAGGTTTAATAAGCAGAAACAATTAGGGATTATTCCAAAAGACACTAAATTACCTGGACTTAACCCAGGAGTTAAGCCGTGGGAGCAACTTACTAATGATGAGAAAAAGGCGTTTATCCGTTTCCAAGAAACATACGCAGGCTTTTTGACGCATACCGATGAGCAAATTGGCCGCTTTATTGAGAAATTACGCTCTGTCGGGGAATTGGAAAATACAATGATTGTTTTCTTATCAGATAACGGGACTAGTTCCATGGGCAAAAATACAGGATCGATTAATCATACACTCCCATATAACGATGTACCTGAAAAATTAGAAGATGTTGTTAAGCATATCGACGATATAGGAAGTGAACGAGCAGGAGCAGAATCTCCGACTGGCTGGGCTCAAGTAAGTAATACCCCTTTTAAATTCTATAAAGCTACAACCTTTGAAGCAGGAATTCATACACCGCTGATTGTTTATTATCCAAAGGTGATTAAAGATAAAGGAGCGATTCGCAATCAGTATGTACATGTAAGTGATATCACTCCCACTGTTTATGATGTATTAGGAATTGATATACCTAAGGAGATAAAGGGAGTAAAGCAAATGGGCCTTCAAGGCAAGAGTTTTGCCGATTCATTTAAAAGTTCCAAATCATTAGGAAAGAAAACACAGTATTTTGAAAATAAAGGGCAGCGGGCCATATATCATGACGGTTGGAAAGCGTTAACACTCCATAAGAAAGGAGACCCTTATGAAAAGGATATCTGGCAGCTTTACCATGTAGCAGAAGACTTTTCTGAAACAAATGACCTTGCGGCAAAATTCCCAGAAAAGGTAAATGAACTGAAGAAGTTATGGGAGGAGGAAGCAAGGAAATATGGAGTATATCCAATGACAGATATCGCTGGAGAAGGATTTTTAACTATCCCTGCGGATTCCATCCGTGCAAGAAATACCTTTACATTTTACCCTGGAATGTCCCGTTTATCAGAGTCAGCTTCACCATTCATTATTAACCGTACCTATTCCATCACGGTCCCAATTGAACGTGACAGCGCAACCGATGATGGCGTCCTCGTTGCTTTAGGAGGTTATGAGAGTGGTTATACGTTATATATAAAAAATAACAAGCTAGTTTATGAATACAACATGGGAAATGCTGTTTATCGAATTGAATCGAAAGAAGATGTGCCTGTAGGAAAATCAGCAATCCGGTTTGAGTTTAGTAAAACTGAAGCCAACAAAGGTATTGGAAGCCTATATATTAATGGACGGAAAGTCGGAGAAGGTAGTATTGACAAAACACATCAATATAAAATTGCCTTCGAAGGATTGGATATCGGTAAGGATACACTCTATCCTGTAAGCCCAGCCTACCAAAATGAAGGAACGTTCGAATTTTCAGGAGAGATTGAAAAAGTCGTCTATGAATTGAAGTAGAAAAATGAAATGCGATTAAGTAAATAAAAAAAGAAATATAAGCCAGTGCCAATGGGGTTACTGGCTTATATTCTAAGAAACGAAGGAGAATAAAAATGGAGAAAACCTATGAACAAACAAAAGGATTTCATATTCTAGCCAAACCATCAGGTCCAATTTGTATTGATTGCCATTATTGTTTTTATACAGAGAAAGAAGCTTTCTTTTCCGAAAAAGGTCGTTTTCGGATGTCAGATGAAACGTTAGAGGAGTTTATTCAGCAATACATAAAATCGCAAGATGTTAATGAAATTCCGTTCGTTTGGCAGGGGGGGGAACCCACCTTAATGGGTCTTGATTTTTATAAGAAAGTGATTGAATTGCAAAAGAAGTATGGTAGCGGGAAAAGAATCACCAACTCTCTGCAAACGAATGGTACACTTTTAAATGAAGAATGGTGTCAATTTCTGGCAAAACATAAATTCCTTGTAGGCCTTAGTCTTGATGGTCCGGAATACATTCATAATGAATATAGAGTTGACCGTGGAGGGGAACCAACATTCCATAAGGTTCAGAAAGCTTTGCGTCTATTAAAAAAATATAAGGTGAATTTTAATGTGTTAGTCTGTGTGACAAAGTATTCTTCTAAGTATCCTCTTGAAATCTATCATTTCTTTAAAGAGGAAGGAGTAGAGTTCATTCAATTCATTCCTATTGTTGAACGAATGCCGGATATGGAAGCCAAAAAAATTGGGCTTCGACATGCCACACCACCTTCCGTAAATCAGGAAGAAGCACAGCAAGCTGTTTCCACTTGGACGGTAGAAGCAGAGAAGTATGGTGACTTTCTTATCACTATTTTTGAAGAGTGGGTAAGAAAGGATGTAGGAAAAATTCTTGTAATGAATTTTGAACAAGCTCTTACCTCTTGGCTTGGACTCCCATCAACAACTTGTATATTTGCAGAAACTTGTGGAAGGGCTGCGATGGTTGAACACAATGGAGATGTGTATTCGTGTGATCATTTTATGTATCCTGAATACCAACTGGGGAATATTTTCGACAATACATTTGTTGAAATGATTGAATCTAACAAACAAAGAGTATTTGGGGAAAATAAAAAATCCTCTCTTCCGGACTACTGCAAAACATGTGAAGTACGTTTTGCGTGCAACGGAGAGTGTCCAAAACACCGCTTTCTTCAAACACCTGATGGCGAGCCAGGATTAAACTATTTGTGTACAGGATATAAAAAATATTTTAACCATATTCATCGATATATGAAAGTAATGGTTCAACTAATTGAAAACGGCTTACCAGCGTCTGAAATAATGGAAGTTATTAAAAGACCTCTAATCATAAAAGGGTATTAATAAAAATTCCCTCTGCGCTTACAAACCGATTAAGTTTTTGAAAAAGTATTCAGAATTTATTGACAAAGTCAAATGAACAAAGGTAAAATTATAGTTAGTTAAAGAAAGCGCTTTTATTACCAATTTTTCCACTATACGTGTAGTAAAAATACGGTACTGAAATTTTAGAGTAATAAGAATTAACATGAAAAATTATTTTTACAAAGTGAGGGTAACGAATATGACAGCAGTTGAAACAAAGAAGGTTCAAACAGGAAGCTATCAAACATTTATACATGAAGGTGGTGATAACTCCTCTGAAACGATCATATTCCTTCATGGGAGCGGACCAGGGGTAAGTGCTAAATCAAACTGGCAGCACATATTACCACATTTTAATGGGAATTTTCATGTAGTCGCACCGGATATTTTCGGGTTTGGAAATACAGACCATCCTGAGACATACCCAAAAAATGGTGCCGAGTGGATGAATGAGAGAATTAAGCAGGTTTTGGCACTGATGGATGATTTAGGGGTAGAAAAAGCACATTTAGTTGGAAACTCTCTCGGTGGTGTCATCGCCCAGCATCTACTAATGTACGCACCTGAACGTTTTGATCGTGTTGTATTAATGGGGGCAGGCGGAGGTTTAACCGAACCAACCCCTGAACTTGCTAAATTGGCAAACTTTCATAAAGACCCAGATCCTGTAGCGTTTAAAAATTTATTAAGTTGGTTTTTATATGATAAAAGTATCCTAGAAGATGAGCTGGAAAAGATTGTTGCAGAACGATTAGAGCTATTTTTAAAGCCCGAAGTTCGCAGATCATATGAGGAGAATTTCTCGAAATCACATTTGTCGGATATGCTTATCCCGCCTTCAGCACTGAAACAGATGGACCATTCTATTTTACTAATTCACGGACATGCTGACCGTTTTGTACCACTCCAAAGCAGCCTTTATGTAATGGACTATTTGCCAAATGCACAGCTGCATGTCTTTAAGCGCTGTGGTCATTGGGCGCAAGTCGAACAAAAAGAAAGATTTATCAAATTAACATCTGATTTTTTCAATGGTGACCTATAAACTAAAACTAACACACCCTTGATCGTCATTATAGTAGATTAGGATAAAACTCTAGTATATCCTAAAGTGACAATAGACACTCGCTAGCGAATTAACATATTATAGGGGTAACTAATCCTAGAAAATAGCAGGTGTATGATATGAAAATTGATAAGGCTTATCGCTATATTAAAAGATTAATTATTGAAGGAATCTGGGAACCAGAAACCTCGATAAATGTGAATGAGATTACGGAAAAACTAAATATGAGCCGGACACCCGTCCACAAGGCATTATCTAAACTTGAGCAAGAAGGATTTCTCACAATTATTCCGCAGGTTGGTGTCTTCGTAAAAAGACCTGACCCAGAAGAGGTTTTAGAACGATTATTAGTTTGTGCCAATTTAGATGCATTAATGACTGAGCAGGCTGCATTAAATCTGAACGAAGAGGAATTTTGTTTTTTGGAAGAAATCTTAACAAAAATGGATAATCCTGGGTTATCAGCTGATGAATACTCTAGCTTAAATATCGATTTTCATCGCATCATTTATGAAGCCTCCAAGTTAACTTATACCTTTAATCTCGCGAAGACACTTTGGGATTATCTGAATTTTGTAGGTAATCCGGAAGAGTTATTCACGGATGAACGTCGGAAACAGTCTCAAACGGAGCATTGGATCATTTTTTATAGTCTACGAGAAAAGGACAGTAAAATGGCCAAAAGATTAATGGAGAAACATATGCGTCGAGTAGCTAAGTTAGTAGGAGAAAAATATCAGGACATTGATTTAAACCAACGTGTGTTTAACTAATCATTTCCACGGCTAATGAAAGAAAGAACAACTACTATTATTGCGGGGGGTACTCGAATGGAACAAAGGGTGTTGGACACAAAAAAAGAATTGGTGGAAAAGGCTAGGTCTCTGATTCCAAAATTACGTGAATATGGGGAAGAAATTGAAAAGACTAATTCATTACCCAAAGAGATTATTGATGATTTGCAAAATGAAGGGACGTTAAAAGTATTACGTCCACATCTATTTGGCGGTTATCAAACAGATATGCGGACATATACAGAGGTTGTCACTGAAATTTCTCGTGGAAATGGGTCGGCAGGCTGGTTTGTCGCACTTAGTAATATTAGGGATTATATGATTTCTTATACGTTTGGAGAAAAAGCTTTAAGCGAAATTTACAAACAAGGGGAAGATGTTGTCCTAGCTGGGAATTTTAAACCAATCAAATGTGACATCAAAAAGGTGGATGGCGGCTATTTTATCGAGGAAGCGCAGTGGCCGTTTGTATCAGGAAGTCCACATGCTGACTGGTGTTACTTTGGGTTTCCAATCTTCGATGAAAACGGCGGCGTAGAAATGGCTATTATGGTTATTCCTCGCAACGAATTAGAGGTCCTTGACGACTGGTATGTAATGGGCTTAAAGGGATCGGGCAGTAATAGCTGTCATATTAAAAATGTGTTTGTACCAGATCACCGTGTGTCATTAGATCGTCTAGCCAGTAAAGGCCATTATCTCATTGAGCCACTAAAAGATGTCGCCTTATACAGGTCATCTTTTGTTCCTTCACTAACTTTGTCGATTGTAGCACCTGCGTTGGGACTAGCAAAGGCCGCAATGGATTTATATATGGAAAGGCTTCCAAAAGCGGGTATAGGAAATACTTTCTATAACAAACAAGCTGAGGCACCAGTAACACATCACCAGGTTGCCCAAGCGCAGCTGAAAATTGATTCAGCTGAGATGCATCTTTATCGAGCTGTAGATAAAATTGATTCCTATGCCGAGCGTGGACAGGTATTGGATAAAAATGAAATTGTCAAAATAAAAGCAGACTTTGGTTATGTGAACCAATTATGTAAAGAATCGATTGATCTCCTAGTTGCTGGGGTTGGCTCGATGTTCACGTATGAAACAAACCCAATTCAAAGAGTTTATCGAGATTTTTTAACCATGCATTTACATGGCTTTATCACTCCATCAAGTTTAATTGAAACCTATGGAAGAGTCTTGTGCGGACAAGAACCGAATACTTATTTTGTTTAATATCCTTCTACTAATCTTTTCAAAAGTGCAACCTTAAATATCTGACTATTACCAAAATTAGATTAATTGATAATTTTCATAAAAATCAAGGAGGTATATGGTATGAGTTTACCAGAAATCGCAAAATTAGGGCACGTTGCATTAGTATCAACGGATCTTGACAAATCACTTTGGTTCTTCAAAGAGTTAATTGGTCTTGAAGAAACAGAAGTAGTTAACGGTACCCATTATTTACGTGCATGGGGTGATTTTGAACATCATACGCTTTCAATTACTGCAGGAGAGAAGTCGTATGTAGACCACATTGCCTGGCGGACAAAACGACCGGAAGATGTTGAAGGATTTGCCCAGCTTCTAAAGGAAGCAGGGACAGAAGTAAATTGGGTTGAAGCTGGTGTAGAAGCGGGCCAAGGAAGAGCGATTCGCTTTCAATTACCAAGTGAGCACCGCTTTGAAATTTATTATGACATGGAAAAGACATTAGCGGAGCCGTCCAAACGGTCGGTATTAAAGAATCAGACTTATAAATCATGGGCACGCGGCGTATCACCACGAAGAATAGACCATGTCAATCTCCTATCATCATTAAAGGCAAATGTCATTTCTGATTATTTAATAGAAAAGTTAGGTTTTAAAATGAGGGAATGTGTTCAAGCTCCAGATGAATCTTTAATTGGTGCCTGGTTAAGTGTCACACCATTGGTGCATGATATCGCAGTAAGCCATGATCCATTTTCACCATCGACACATCAAATTCACCATTTGTCTTACTGGCTTGATAATGCCCAAGATCTTCTTCGGGCGGCAGATATCTTAGCTGAAAATGGGATAAAGTTTAAAGGTCCTGGTAAGCACGGTATTTCGCAAGCTATGTACATTTACGTTGTCGATCCAGGCAGCGGAGTCCGCTTGGAATTGTTCACCAATGGGTATCTAATCTTTGAACCAGACTGGGAGCCGATCGTGTGGACTTTGGATGAAATGGATGTTGGTTTTACCTTCTGGGGCGACCAAACGGACACACTACCAGAAAACAATCCGACGATTGAAGCATAAGAGTTTAGTAGATAACTTAAAATAACACAATCGGAAAAGCAGAAAGGGGTCATTAGAATGGATGATCGATTATTTAGAACCGCCATGGGAAAATTTGCAACAGGTGTAACCGTTATTGCAACAGATGTCGAAGGTGATGTGCATGGAATGACTGCAAATGCCTTCATGTCAGTGTCACTTAGTCCAAAGCTAGTTGTAATCTCGATTGGGGAAAAAGCTAAAATCCTTGAGAAAATAAAACAAAGTCAAACATTTTCAGTCAATATTTTAGCTGCGGATCAACAGGAACTTTCAATGATTTTTGCTGGACAAATAAAAGAGCCACGGGAAGTCATTTTTAATCGTCTTGATGGGAAACCAGTATTAGCTGGTGCCGTCGCCCAAATTGCCTGTGAAGTAACTGCTGAGCACGTCGAAGGGGATCATACCCTTTTTATCGGCAAGGTGACTGATATTAAGCTTGAAGATGCTGAACCACTTCTTTTTTATAGCGGACGCTATCGTACTTTAATAGAGGAATCAACTGTTACATCGAATTAAAAAAAATCACAACCATGCTTTAATAGCATCGACATAAAGGAGCAATGGTAATGGATATTCAAAAAGCTGCTACAGCACTAATGAAAGCGGAAAGTGAGAAACAGCCGATTGCTCCCTTTACTTCATCCACAGAAGAAATTTCTGTGGATGAAGCCTACCAAATTCAGCTGCACCAAATTCATCATAAAGTGGATAAAGGTGCAGTAATTGTTGGGAAAAAAATCGGTCTCACAAGTAAAGCAATGCAGGATATGTTTAATGTGAACGAGCCTGATTATGGGCACCTTCTTAATGACATGATCTATGAGGATGGAGAGACGATTGGACTAAATCAGTTCATCCAGCCAAAGATTGAATTCGAAATCGCCTTTGTCTTAAAAAAAGATTTAAGTGGTCCTGGAGTAACAATGAATGACGTCATCGAAGCGACCGATTACATTGTACCGGCACTCGAAATTATTGACAGTCGGATTAGAGACTGGCAAATCAAGTTCGAAGACACGGTAGCAGACAATGGCTCTTCAGCAGGGGCGGTTATCGGCAAAACAACTGCTAAGATAGATGGGCTTGACCTCACCAAAATTAGCATGAATGTATTTAGGAATAATGAATTTTTGGACTCTGCTGTAAGTGCAGCTGTAATGGGGAATCCTGCTCAAGCCGTTGCCTGGCTTGCTAATGCCCTAGGAAATTACGGTATCTCTCTATATGCTGGTGAAGTTATTCTTGCTGGAGCTCTTTCAAAGGCGATAGTCATAGAGGATGGGGATACATTCACAGCAGAATTTGAACATATGGGTTCAGTATCAGCGAGCTTCAAAAGAAACCGTTAAAAATAAATAAAACACTAGTACGATTTAT
Source organism: Bacillus sp. ISL-46 (assembly GCF_018613205.1). Lineage (NCBI taxonomy): Bacteria > Bacillati > Bacillota > Bacilli > Caryophanales > Bacillaceae > Bacillus > Bacillus sp. ISL-46. The sequence goes on along the minus strand of NZ_JAGGQR010000011.1, from coordinate 157,604 downwards.
GTTTGAAGACTCCTTGTATATCGTTATGTGAGGGGTCTTTATTGTAAGAAAAAAATTCCATAAAATGAGGGGTAGTAAAATGGGTATTAAAGTTGTTAGATTTGAACATAAACAAAAAGAGCAATGGGGAGTGGTATCAGGAGATCAAATCCGCCTTTTATCAGGTACATACCAAAGTTTAGCTGATTTTTTGGAGCATGGGAAAGAAGAAGCTCATACCATCAATACTCAAGATAATACAGTATGTGTTGCATTAAATGAAGTGACCATTTTGAGTCCAGTGACAAAGCCAGCACGAATCGTTTGTCAGGGAGTCAATTACTCAGAGCATCGTGCTGAGACGGGAATGGAAGCTGCACGAGCTCCATTTAATATGATTTTTAGCAAAGCTGACAGTTCCCTTTGCGGCGCCACTAGCGAAATTGTAAGGCCGCACGATGTTAAACTACTAGATTATGAATTGGAGCTTGGTCTCGTAATTGGAACAGAAATCGCAGAGGCGTCAGATATAACTGACGAAAACCTTCATCAGTATATCGCCGGGCTGGTGATTGTTAATGATGTTTCTGCGCGAGATGTTCAGCTTTCTCAGGGGCAATGGTTGAAAGGTAAGAGCTACCGAACTTTTTGTCCAACAGGTCCTTATCTTTATTTGCTTGACAAGGAAGAGCTGCCATTGATTCATGATCTTGAGTTAAATCTTTGGGTGAATGATGAATTAAGGCAATCTGCCAATTCAAATCAACTGCTTTACAAACCAGCAGAAACCCTTACAGAGCTCTCGGAAATTATGGATTTATCCCCAGGGGATCTGATTGTTACTGGAACTGCAGGCGGGGTTGCTCTAAATTTAACTCCACAAGTATTGGAACTTTTATCAAACATGGCTATTCCTTATCAACAAAAGTTGGATTTACTTGAAGAGGGACAATTAATCAGTGGCAAATACCTGAAGGATGGCGATGTCATTCGCTGCCAAATTCGTAGCTCAAATGGATTAATCGATCTTGGCGAACAAATAAATAAAGTCGTTCCAAGTATAAAGAAAAGCCATGTAAACTCCTTTTAACCCTTAAATTGAGAGGGGGAATTAATATTGAGTAACTTAGCCCAATCATATAAACCTAGCTCCACAGAAGATGGAAATAAAAAAATCCTTTCAACTTCTGCTGCTTTTGGCCTCCTAAGGAAAGGATTAATAGAGAATCTAGGGACTAAAAGAGCAAAAGGGTTTCTACTTCGTTATGGTTGGAATTTAGGTGTTAGTGATGCAGAAGAAGCAATGAAAACAAGTTCATCGATCAATGACCTTCTTAATCAAGCATCGATTCTTCATTTAAGCACGGGACATTTTAGAGACATGAAGTCCGAAAGAATACTCGAAATGAGTGATTCAGAAACCATTAAATCGATCCTTGGCAAAGGAAAATGGATTGACTCATTTGAAGCAATGGAGCATATCAAGCACCATGGCCAATCAGAAGCACCGGTATGTCATACCTTGACTGGATATGCAAGTGGTTATATGTCAACTGTCTGCAGGAAGAGTGTCATTGTTAAGGAAATTAGCTGTATTGCAATGGGAGATGCTGAATGCTGCTTCGAAGCAAGACTGCAAGAGGATTGGGGAAATGAAATTCAAGAGGAACTTAAATTCTATCATGAAAGTAATATCATTGATGAACTGGAGTATACTTATGAGCAATTGTTAGAGCAGCGGAATTTTATCGAAACCGTATCTAAATTTCATAAGAAATTAACGGAAAGTGTTTCGAATGGAAGCAATCTTCAGGATATTGCTGATAGCACTTTTAAATTATTGAGAATCCCAATTTCTATTGAAGATTTAAGCTTCCAAAAAATTGTATACTCAGGGCTGAAAGAAGAGCAATATATTAGTCTTAATAACAACCTAAAAGAGAATTTAATTCGAAAAAATAGGAATAATCACAACCTGCTGCCATTATTTAATGAAACGACTAGAATAAAGACAGAAAATCAGGAACGATTGATTACTCCCATTATTGTCCAAAAAAAAGTAATTGGATATTGTACCTTTTTTTATTTAAATGAACCAGGGAAAAGTGCAGAAACGGATATTATGTTTATTGAGAGGGTTGCTAATGCCGCCTCATTGTACCTATTAAACGAAAAAACAAGTTTTGAAGCACTTGAAAAAATGAAGGGGTATTTTTTAGAACAAATCCTTAAGGGGCAATATTCCTCCAAGGAGGAAATTATCAAGCGTGGCCGGCATATGGGCTTTGACCTTGAGAACCCTTTTTATATTGCCGCAATTGATTATAAAGAGAAGGGAAAGACCACCCAGAATAGCTTTGATCACTATGACCAAATATTAGAGACCATTGCCAAGTATCTCGATATCCAAGGATATAAAGCGTTAATTGGTCAGTATGAGGGTCAGATTATAATGCTGATACCCGAAACAGCAAATATTATCGCTATAATGCAAAAAATCCTGAAACATATTGAAACAACGTATTCATCTTATCAATATAAAGTCGGAATAAGCGATAAATCCGAGGATATTGAGAGTATATTGGATTATTTCGAAGAGTCATTAATTGCCTTACGGATGTCCACAGATAAAAAAATTAATGGTTTTAAAGATCTAGGGATAGTTGGTGTCCTAATAAATTCAAAAAATGTAAGCGGGATTAAGAAAATTGCAAAACAAGAATTAGGACCACTATATAAATTAAATGATGTGAAACAAAAAGAGTTACTGAAAACACTCTATGTCTTTTTATCCAATGGTGGAAAACTTCAGCAGACGATGGATGACCTTTCCTTATCTATGAGTGGTCTAATGTATCGAATCAATAAGATTGAAACGCTCATCAATAAAGATTTGCGGGATTCTTCCCAAAGCTATCAGCTCTTGCTAATTCTTGACTCACTGATGGCATTAGGAGAGCTAAAAATATAAACAACTAAGGGCAGTCCTAATTGGATTGCTCTTATTTATTGAGTTCATCATTGGATAAAAACCAACAAAAACAACTTGAAAATAGAGTAAATTCCAACAGTTTTTACTCTAGATACGATATACAGAATTTTCTAAAATATAAAAATGTAAGCACTTTCAAATATAAGCTATTTATAGGGAGGAATTTATTTGACTCAAGGACAATCTATTAATCTAATTGAAAAAAGCACGGTGAAGAAAACAATGAAGAGAATTTTACCATTTATTTTGCTTTTGTATGTGGTTGCCTTTTTAGACCGAGTTAATATGGGTTATGCAGCCTTACAGATGAATGCGGATTTGTCATTAACAGCTGAAGTATTTGGCTTGTTGTCTGGTCTATTTTTTATCAGTTATTTCCTCTTTGAAGTTCCTAGTAACATGATTTTGAATAAGGTGGGGGCACGGTTGTGGATTGCCCGTATTATGATTACTTGGGGAATTGTCGTTGTGTTACAAGGCTTTATCCAATCAGCAACCCATTTATATATATTACGCTTTTTACTGGGTGCAGCTGAAGCGGGATTTGTCCCAGGGATCATACTATATTTAACGTTTTGGTTTAGGGCACGGGAACGCGGGAAAGCAACAGCGCTCTTTTTTGTTGCCTTGCCATTAAGTGCGTTGATCGGTGCCCCGTTGTCAACTTGGATCATGGATACAATTTCATGGAGTGGTTTGGCGGGTTGGAGATGGATGTTTATCTTAGAAGGTTTCCCAGCTGTTATTTTAGGTGTTGTGGTTATTTTTTATTTGACCAATAAACCTGCTAACGCAAAATGGTTAACGACGGAAGAAAAAAAATGGCTTGAGGGAGAATTAGATAAGGAACGAAAATTAAGTGCCAAGTTAAATAAAACCTCTCATCTCGGCATGTTGAAAGAGTCAAAATTGTGGAAATTAGCTTTATTTAATATCGCTGGTTTTATCGCTGTGAATGCACTCTCTTATTGGATGCCAACCATTATTAAATCTTTGTCTTCATCTTCAACGACTAACTTACAAATTGGCTGGTTAGCTATGATTCCATCGATTGTTGCGATTCCGTCGATTCTTTTTACGGGATGGAATGCAGATCGAACGAACTCACACAAATTGCATTTAGGAGCAAGTGTGTTTATTGCCATGGTTGGATTCATTGGCTGTGCTTTTGTTTCAAGCGTTCCACTTATGGTCTTAATGCTCTCCATTACTTCCGCAGGTTTATATGGTATATCAGGTACTTTTTATGCATATATCACTTACTTCTTCTCAGAATCTACTGCACCTGTAGGCATTGCTTTAGTAAGCACTCTTTCCTCATTAGGCGGATTCGTTGGCCCATATATAATGGGTGTTTTCAATTTTAATCAAGCGATGTTTATTATAGCTGGATTCCTGCTTATCAGTTTAATCACACTTACAACACTTAAATTAGCGAAGAAAGATCAGAATGAAATAGAAGACAAAATAGTCGTAGAAATATAATTAAAAAACCAATAAAAACTATCTAAAAATAGTAGGAAGTCAGATGATTTTTTCTCTAGATTAAAATTATTGAATTTTCTAAAATTTAGATAGGGTTAAAATATAAAAAAATGAAAAGGGTTACATTCTAATGGATATTCCCATGATTGTTTTTTTACAGAAGGAGGAGAATTTCATAATGGCAAACATTACTCAACAATTAGTTAAAACGGATAACTTTGAAACATTTGTAAATCGCTCGGGTGAGGGGAATTCTGAAACTATATTATTCTTACATGGCTCAGGACCAGGTGTTTTCGCATGGGCTAACTGGCGATACGCATTAAATGCATGCGGTGAAACATATGACTGTATTGCTCCAGACCTGCTTGGCTTCGGACAGAGTGGACATCCTGAGTCAACTCCAAAGAACAGACAGGGATGGATGGACCTTTGGGTAAATCAGCTGATTGAACTGCTAGATCGCTACGGGATACAAAAGGCTCACGTGGTTGGAAATTCGTTAGGCTGTTCCATTGCATTGGAACTATTACTAGAATATCCTGAACGTTTTGGCCGGGTTGTCTTAATGGGACCTGGAGGGACACCGAATACAAAGCTAAGTCCTGAACTAGCTCGGGCAAAGGGCTTCTACGACAATCCATCCGAAAAGAAAATGCGTCAAATTATGGGCTGGTTCGTGTATGATGTGGAAAAACTTGCCCCAGAAATTGACTCACTTGCTGCTACTCGATATGTGACAGCGATGCGTCCGGAAATACATCTTTCCAACGAATCCATCTTTGCAACAGCAGCTGTCCCTGTGCCAGTAACAGCACTTAAACGGATCCAAAACCCAATCTTACTTGTTCATGGACGTGATGACATGGTTTGCTCAGTTGAATCTAGCTATTACCTACTCTCGCATCTCCAGAATGTTCAATTGCATGTATACGGTAAATGTGGCCACTGGACGCAAATTGAGAACCAAGAAAGTTTTAATAATTTAATTCAAAACTATTTCTCTAGTACAATCTAAAAAACATTAGGAGCGGAGGTATAAAGATGACTTTACCAGAGATTGCAAAGTTAGGACATGTAGCACTCGTCACACCGGATTTGGAAAAATCATTATGGTTTTTCAGGGATGTCATTGGATTAGAAGTAACAGAAGAAAAAAACGGAACCTATTACTTACGTGCATGGGGCGACTTTGAACATCATTCCCTCTCATTAACAGCAGGAGAGAAAGGGTACGTCGATCATATTGGATGGAGAACGAAACGACCGGAAGATGTGGAAGGATTTGCCCAGCTACTTGAAAAAGCTGGAACAGAGGTTAACTGGATTGAAGCGGGCGAAGAAGCCGGACAAGGAAGGGCGATACGCTTTAAACTGCCAAGCCAGCATTCTTTTGAAATTTACTATGATGTAGAAAAACCTAAAGCAGATGAAAAAAGACGTTCTGTCTTAAAAAATCAAACGTACAAAGCATGGGCGCGCGGTTGCTCTCCAAGGCGATTTGACCATGTAAATATTGCTACTTCCATGGATGTCGGTGAAATACTCGATTACTTAGGCAGCCAATTAGGGTTTAAGCTACGTGAATATGTGAAATATCATAAAACAACGACTGTCGCAGGCTGGATGAGCGTTACTCCTTTAGTGCACGATATTGCAGTTATTTCAAGACCGCAAGCAGAAACACCGAACCAGCTTCATCACATTTCCTATTGGCACGATAATGCCCAAGATATCCTAAGGGCTGCTGATATTCTTGCAGAAGAAGGCATTAAATTCATTGGTCCTGGTAAACATGGGGTATCTCAAGCGTTTTATCTCTATGTATGTGACCCTGGCAGCGGCTGCCGTGTGGAATTATTTAGCGGATCCTATTTAATTTTTGAACCAGACTGGGAACCGGTCGAGTGGACGGAAGAAGAGCACTTGATTGCTAACACCTATTGGGGAGAAACCGTAAGCGATAAGGAACTGAATAAACCAACGATCGAAGCGTGATGTATAAGCTGACTCAGGAAATAGCTTGAGTCAGCTTTTTTGAAAGCGAGGGACAGTCTTATGAAGGAAAACAAAATCTATGAAACTGATATTGTTGTAGTAGGGGCAGGGAATGCCGCAATGTGTGCTGCAATAGCTGCACGGGAAAATGGTGCCAATGTCATTGTGCTTGAAAAAGCTCCAGAGGTTGAAAAAGGGGGCAATAGCACGTTTACCCATGGCTCTATTCGTTTTGCCTACAAGGATGTCAATGAGTTAAAGCAAATTATGCCTGACCTTACACAGGAAGATATAGACATGACAGATTTTGGTTCCTATACTGAGGAAGAATTTTTTGATGATATGTGCCGTATAACGGAATATCGTACCGACCCAGAGCTTGCTTCCCTCTTAACAAGTAAAAGCTTTGAAACGATGAAATGGATGCAGTCCCATAAAGTCAGGTGGGTGCCGATTTACGGTCGCCAAGCCTTTAAAGTGGATGGCATCTTTAAATTTTGGGGCGGAATGATTGTTGAATCTGTTGGTGGAGGTCCAGGGTTAGTCGGTGCACTCCACGAGGAAGCTGAACATTTAGGTGTTCATGTATTATTTAATGCGATGGCGACCGAACTCATCCACGATGATGATGGGGTGCATGGGGTGGTTTTTAAACATAATGGAAAAACAACAAAAGTCCATGCGAAAGCAGTTATCTTAGCATCTGGGGGTTTTCATGCCAACCAAGAGATGAGAACTCGATACTTAGGTCCAAATTGGGATTTAGCAAAAGCAAGAGGGAGCCGTTTTAACACCGGCGAGGGCATTCAAATGGCGCTAAATATTGGAGCACTTGCAGCTGGAAACTGGTCAGGCTGTCATTCAGTTGGCGGAGATCGTTATTTACCTGAATTTACAGAAGGGTTCCAAAAACTAAGCTATCCGTTTGGAGTCCTAGTAAACGCCGAAGGAAAACGGTTTGTCGACGAAGGGGCTGACTTTCGAAATTATACCTATGCGAGATATGGGAAATTGATCCTCAAGCAGCCAGGACAATTTGCATGGCAGATATTCGATGCTAAAGTAGCCGGGCTTCTACGCGACGAATATCGGGGAAGAAAGGTAACAAAGGTAAAAGCTAATACCTTAGAAGAATTGGCTGATAAGCTTGACGGTGTGGATAAGGAAGGTTTTTTAAAGACGATAGCGGAATATAATGAGGCTGTCCGTAAAGATATACCATTCAACCCTAATATTAAAGATGGCCGTTGTACAGATGGGTTAGCGGTAAGAAAATCCAATTGGGCAAATACCCTGGATCAAGGTCCATTTGAAGCATATGCCGTTACGTGCGGGATTACCTTTACGTTTGGCGGCTTAAAAATAAACACCAATACCGAAGTTCAAGATGTATTGTCCCAATCGATTCCCGGGTTATATGCTGCGGGTGAACTGGTAGGCGGTCTATTCTACTTTAACTACCCTGGTGGTGCTGGATTAATGGCAGGGTCGGTATTCGGGAAAATTGCCGGTGAAAACGCCTCACGCTTTATTACTCAAGTAAAAGAAAAAGAGGAGATGCTTTAATGACGAAACTTAAAGAATTTGACAATATTCTTGTAGAAAAAGCTAGCTCACTAGTTCCGAAATTAAGGGAAAGGGCGAAGGAAACGGAAGAAATTCGTCGAATCCCTGAAGCCTCAATAAAGGAATTAAAGGAAGCAGGTATGTTCAAGATGCTCCGTCCGAAACGATATGGCGGCTTACAAACCAATATGAAGACCTATGCAGATTGTATTGTCGAGATTTCTCGGGGCTGTGCTTCAACTGGCTGGATTGTAGCGCTCTGTGCGATTCGGGAACTAATGGTCGCTGAATCTTTTACAGAAAAAACGCATTTGGAGATTTTTGGAGAAAATGAGGAAGATGTTCTATTTGCTGGGGTTTATGAACCAAGAAAATGGATTGCGAAGAAAGTGGATGGCGGGTATTTGGTTGAAGAAGGATTTTGGATGTTTTGCTCTGGCTCCCTTCATGCGACATGGGGATACTTTGGGATGGCAATTACAGATGAGGACGGAAAATTAGTCGATCAAGCTTTAATGACGGTGCCATTTGATGAGTTAGAAATCATGGATGATTGGCATACGATGGGCTTAAAAGGAACAGGCAGCAACAGTGTTAAAATGACCAATGTTTTTATCCCAGAACATCGTTGCGTTTCATTTTCTGAAGTTTTGAACGGAAATTTTAATTCACAGCACCTACGTGATATTCCACTATATAATTCGGCACTCTTTCCATCCCTGATCTTATCATTAGGTTTGCCTGGCTTAGGTGTGGTGAAGGCTGCAATGGATTTCTTCCAGGAATTCCTTCCCAATCGAAGAGCTAGTCATATTGGGGTTGAATACTCCAAAGATGCCACAAGCACCCATCTTCTGTTGGCTGATGCCTCTTTAAAAATTGATACCGCTGAAATGCATTATTATCGTGTCGTTCATGAGATTGATTCCTGGGCGGAAAGCGGGAAACACATGGATCGTCACGCACGAGTAAAGACATTGGCAGATATCGGTTATGCAAATCAGATGTGTAAAGAGGCTCTGGATATTTTGATGCTCGCCAGTGGATCAGGGTTTGTTTATGAGGGACACCCTCTCCAAAGAATTTTCCGTGATTTTTGGACACTGTATTCACACCGCTCGCTTTCACCAACGATTACAAAAGAAAACTACGGGCGGGTTCTGGCAGGATTGGAATCGAATGCCCTTAGATACTAACTAAATTCAGTTATCCGCAAGTTGGGGTAGGTTAAGCGCAAGTTGGAACCGGTTATCCGCAAGTTGGGGTAGGTTAAGCGCAAGTTGGAACCGGTTATCCGCAAGTTGGAGTGGCTTATGCGCAAGTTGGAACTCATTATCCGCAAGTTGGATTGCTTAAGCGCAAGTTAGAACTGGTTATCCGCAAGTAGAGTGATAAGTCTATCAGTAAAAACACCTAAAAATCTTCTTTTAGGTGCTTTTTTATGGATTTAAAATGTAAAAAAGTTATTAAATGTGTAAATTAAATACCTCTTTAGATAAAAACCAATAAAAACTATCTAAAAACTGCGCTAACTCAAACGATTTTTACTCTAGATTGAAGTTACCGAATTTTCTAAAATTTAATTATGAACAAAACTTCATTTAATACTTACTAAAATAGATGGGCTAAATCAAATGGGAAGGGATGAGATGCAATGATGACGAGTACTATTTTGGATGTACAGACTGAACTGGTAGAAAAGGCACGATCGTTTGTACCAAGATTACGTGAACGGGCAAAAGAGACAGAGGAAATTCGGAGAATTCCAGATGCCACAATTAACGAATTAAAAGAGTCCGGCCTTTTCTATATCCTTCGCTCAAAACAATTTGGCGGCTACCAAACAAACATGAGAACGTATACGGATATTGTGACGGAAATCTCCCGTGGCTGCGGTTCAACTGGCTGGATTGTTGCCCTATGTTGTATTCGGGAATTGATGATATCGGAATCCTTTTCTGAAATGACGCATCATGAAATTTACGGATCTGGTGATGATATTGTTTTTTCAGGTGTATTTGAACCAAGAAAGATTCAGGTGAAAAAGGTTGAAGGCGGTTACATCATAGAAGAAGGTTATTGGCCGTTTTGCTCTGGTTCCCTTCATGCGACATGGGGATACTTCGGAATGCCAATTGTCGATGAAGATGGAAACGTCGTTGATCAAGGCTTGATTACTTTACCAATGAGCCAAGTGGAAATTACGGACGATTGGCATGTAATGGGACTTTGCGGCACAGGAAGTAACAGTATCAATATGAAAGATGTTTTTGTTCCAGATCACCGGGTTGTATCCTTTACAGACGCCATTGCTGGAAAGTTTCAATCTGATCATTTTCGAGATATTCCACTCTATAATACAGCACTATTCCCTGCGCTGGCGATGTCAATCGGTGTTCCGGGCTTAGGAATGGCGAAGGCAGCTTTAGAATTATTCATGGAAAAATTGCCAAATCGAAGGGCGGCGAATTTGGGGGTTGAATACCTAAGTGATGCCGTTACCACTCATCATCAAGCGGCAGAAGCATCGCTAAAAATTGAAACCGCTGCCATGCACTTTTACCAAGTTGCTGACCGCCTTGATGCTTGCGCTGCAAGTGGCGAGTACATGAGCAAATTTGAAAGAGTCAAGGCATTGGCCAATATCGGCTATGCGGTGCAGTCCTGTAAGGAAGCCATCGATATCTTAATCCTTGCAACGGGTTCGGCCTATGTGGGCAATGGGAACCCGATGCAAAGAATCGGACGTGACTTTGCTGCCTTATACACCCACAGAACAGTTTCGCCAATTACATCCAAAGAAAACTTTGGCCGAGAATTATGTGGTCTTTCAAGCAATACGAAAAATATTTAATAATGATTGAGGCTTAGGTTAAATGATTAGGAGGGAACTGCATGGAAACGATTTATTTGAACCCGGAAAATCTAGCGGACTATCAGCAAAAAGCAAGCCTCAGCGTCATGGCCCTAGGATTTTTTGATGGTATTCATAATGGACACCGTGAAGTGATTAAAACAGCTTTTCAGAAAGCAAAAGAAAGGAATCTTTCACTATCTGTGATGAGTTTCTTTCCACATCCGAAAACAGTTTTATCCAATGGAAAGACACATGTTGATTATCTGATGCCGCTTTCTGATAAGGAAAAAATATTCTGTGAACTGGGGGTCGACATATTTTATATCGTTGAATTCGATAGAGAATTTGCGTCACTTTCCCCAGAAAAGTTTGCAGCTAAGTATTTAGTTGATCTTGGTGTCGTCCATGCAGTTGCCGGCTTTGATTATACCTATGGTTTTCGTGGAGTTGGAAATATGGACCGCTTGATAAGTGATTCAGGCGGGATCCTCGAAGTGACGAAGGTGGATAAAGTGGAATACCAGGGGGAGAAAATTAGTTCAACCTGCATTCGTGAAAAATTGGCAAGTGGAAATATTGAGGATCTGCCAGCATTTTTAGGACGTCTCTATGAAGTGGCATGTGAATGGGACGGTACTTCACTAAGTGTAAGGCCTCATTATACATTGCCTGCTCCGGGAAAATATTTAGTAACGGTAAGAAGAGCAAATCAATCACAAGTACTAGAAATGATTGTTACAAAAGAGAAAGAATTGATTCCGCTAAAATCAGTTTCAGAGTTAGCATCCAATTATAATGGTGTTTTTTCTATCATTTGGCACGAACAAATCCTCGGAAAAGTGAAAAATTCTTATCAAGAGAATGAGTGGATTCAAGGAGTTGTTCAAATCGGATAACCAGAAGTTTTAATAAAAGATAATTTTAAAAAAGGGGGGCTATAAAAAGTGAATAAAACGAAAGAGTTCCAAAAACTTTTACACCAACCTGGTTCATTTATCTTACCAGGTGCTTATGATGCAATGTCCGCTAGATTAATAGAAGAAATCGGCTTTCAAGCGATATACGCCACTGGTGCTGGAATATCCAATGCTCAATTAGGGTGGGCGGATGTAGGCTTGACTTCCTTAAAAGAAGTGGTTGACATTGTAGCAAGGATGACGGATGTGACGACCATTCCGATTGTCGTCGATGCCGATACAGGCTTTGGTAATGCGATTAATGTTATCCGTACTGTAAGAGAGTTTGAGAGAGCAGGTGTAGCAGCGATTCAAATGGAAGACCAGGTTACACCTAAGAAATGCGGCCACTTCAATGGGAAAGATGTTATTTCAAAAGAAGAAATGGTTGGGAAAATCAAAGCCGCTGTTGACACTAGGAGAGATGAAAATCTAGCAATCATCGCCCGTACGGATGCATTAGCCGTAAATGGCATGGAAGATGCATTGGACAGGGCAAATGCCTATGCGGAAGCTGGAGCCGACATTATTTTTGTTGAAGCGCCGACAACCATGGAACAATTAAAGCAAATTACCAGCTCATTAAAAGGGATACCACAGGTAATAAATCTGGTAGAAGGCGGTAAAACCCCGCTGATTACCTTGAAAGAAGCAGAAGAGATCGGATTTAAAATCATGCTTTGCGCTAATACTGTTCTTCGCTCTGCCATCAAAGGAATCATAGAGTCGTTAAGAATATTAAAAGCCGAAGGTTCACACGAAAATGTTCACGAGTTAATTTGTACGTGGGAAGAGCGACAATCACTCTTTAAACTCAATCAGATTAAAGAGTGGGAAAACAAGTATGGAGAAAATCAGTCATTAATTAAAAAGTAATTTTACTTTTTTAATAAATTAAGAACTTTAAAGGAGGACTAAGTTGTGGGGAGAAAAGTAGATTACGACATCGTAGTCATTGGATGTGGAGTTGCCGGGACCTCAGCCGCATTATCTGCCGCTGAAACGGCTAAAAAGGAAAATAAGAACTTAAAAATAGCTATTTTAGAACGAGCTGATTATGACCATAGGGGTGGAAATTCTCGTTGGACTGCCTCCTATATGCGGATGAAGAATCTCGATGAAGTTGCTGATAACTTCGTAGAAGACATGCTGGCTTTTTCAGACAACTATTCCGATCGGGAGTACATAGAAACTCTCGCCAAGGATGCTGGCAGCACACTTCGCTGGGTCCAGGAAAAAGGGGTCGAGTTTGACTACCTGCCAACAATGTTTTTGACCGCATCAAGGCCACGTTTGCTTCCCGTAGGCGGCGGTCGTGCCATCGTTGACACACTATCCCGCCGTGCAGGTGGACTTGGCGTAGAGATTATTTACGAGGCAACTGCTTGGAAATTACTTCTTGATGACGAGGGCGTAGTGAATGGACTAATGGTGCGTGTCAAAGGTGGAACCTCACTTCAATTAAAAGTGGGAGCTGTTGTGTTAGCTTCAGGTGGATTTCAGGGAAATCAGGAGATGATGGCACAATATGTTGGCAGAGATGCTCATAAAGTTCGGACAGTAGCCGAGGGTGGATTGTTTAACAAAGGTGAAGGAATCCGGATGGCAATGGAGCTAGGGGCAAAAACGGCTGGTCAATTTGATTCTTTCCATGCTGAACCGGTCGACCCAAGAAGTAAACGGGAAGAGGCTGCTGTAATGACATACCCTTACTTTATTCTAGTCGATCAGAATGGAAATCGTTTCGTTGATGAGGGGAAAACAACAGTCGATGAGCAATATGAAGAGGTTGCACGGACAATATTTCACGATCTTCCTGGACATATTGCCTATATGATCGGCGATCAAAAGATGTATGAAATTCCAAACTATGAACGAGCTGTGGAAACCGATAAACCGGCCATTGTTGCTGATACGATTGAAGAACTGGCGGAGAAGATTGGCGTGCCTGTCGGCCAATTAACGGCTACGGTTGAATCCTATAACGCTGCTGTTCAACCGGGTGAATTTCATTGGGATAAAAAAGATGGAAAACAGGCGATTGGAATTACGCCGCCAAAGTCCAATTGGGCGATTCCGATTAATAAGGCTCCGTTTATCGCCTATCCAATTGTCTGCTCCAATGTTTTCACCAACGGTGGATTAGCTACCGATACGAATGGGCGTGTTCTGTCTCAAGATCATGATCCGATTCCAGGTTTATATGCAGTCGGTGAAACGGCTGGTCTTTATTACGGGAAATATCCAGGCGGGACATCTGTGCTAAGGGGTCTTGTGTTTGGCCGCCGCGCCGGTGGTCATGCTGTTGCTTACGTAACTGATTCAAAGAAATTAGAGGTTTAAGTAGATGGTTTTCTTGAGAAAGGGTGAGGCTTTTTGGAATTAAAAGACAAGGTGGCGTTAGTAACAGGGGGAGGCAGAGGAATCGGCAGAGAGACCTGTATTCTCCTAGCGAAACAAGGTGCTAAAGTTGCTGTTTTTTCCGACAATGAATCTGAAAGCAAAGAAACTGCTTCCTATATTTCTGAGGTGGTTGGGAGCAAAGCAATCGCCTTTACCGGGGATGTTCGTTCAGAAGAGGATATAAATCACGCAGTCCAGACAACACAAGAAAGTTTGGGTTCGATTGATATATTAATCAATAATGCGGGTGTCATGCTCCTTAAGCCGTTCCATGAAATGACGGTTAAAGAATGGGACTTTGTACAAGATGTTAATATTCGTGGAGTCTATTTATGTACTCGGGCAGTCGTGCCGCAAATGATGGAGAAAAGACACGGTGTGATCATCAATCTATCGTCGATTTGGGGAACAAAAGGCGGTCCTGACAGAAGTGCCTACATTGCTTCCAAATACGCATGTCTCGGATTTTCCAAAGCACTGGGTGAAGAATTAAAGCCATACAAAATTAGAGTGAATGCGGTCTGTCCAGGTCCAGTAAATACAAAGATGATGGATGATTTTGATGTGAATAAAGACAATTGGTTGCATCCACGTGACCTTGCTAATGTCATCGTCGATTTATGTTTACCAAAAAGTGTCGCTGTCACTGCAACCGCTATTGAAGCATTTGGTTACGGACGACCAGTAAATTTATAAATATTTCTAAAAGTTGAAAGGGGAAATCATAATGGAAAAATTAATTCCAGCTATTGAATCAAAAAATATCAGTCTAGCACTTGCTAATAAAATGTTAGAGGCGGCACTTGTTAAGGGAAAAGAACTAGGTATGCCGTTTAGCATCTCAATCGTTGATCGCGTGGGGAACCTAAAAGCGTTTGCTGCCATGGACGGTGCACCAGTATTAAGTTTGGAAATTGCTCAAAATAAAGCATTTTCTGCTGCCACTTATAATAGAGCAACACACGAATGGTACGACAGATTAAAGGATGATCCACCATTGCTGCATGGGATTGTTCACACTCCAAGATTGATTATTTTTGGCGGTGGTTATCCAATCAAAATCAATAACGAACTGATTGGCGGTGTTGGGGTTAGTGGCGGACATTATACTCACGATATGCAGGTTTGCGAGGCAGCATTAGAAGTGCTAAATAACCTAGAGTAAGAGGGTGTTGATGGATGGAAACCTATGATTTGATTATTTTAGGCGGCGGACTAGCGGGGATGTGTGCTGCTGTTGCTGCAGGTGAAGCGGGTGCACACGTCCTGCTCCTTGAGAAACAGGATGAACTGGGCGGAAGTACGGTTCTTAGCTCAGGGTATATGGCCTTTGCCGGAACAGATATGCAAGAGAAGGCAGGTATCATCGATTCGACTGAGTCGTTATTGGATGACATGATCGAGGTCGGCGGCGGGGTGAATGAACAGGCACTTGTTGAAGCCTATGGCCAGCACCAATTAGAGACATATAATTGGCTTATTGAGCACGGTGTTGAGTTCCGCTCACTCGAAGCGGTTAGCGGTCACAGTGTTCCCCGCGGACATATTATTGACCCACACCAAGCGATTCAAACACTTAACCGAAGGGTTAAGCAGATGTCAAACGTGACCATTCGATTTAATGCTCCGGCACGAAGACTATTGAAAAATGACGATAGTCGGATTGATCGTGTTTTATATGTGGCCGAAGGGGTAGAGCAATTTGTGCATGCCTCCAAAGGGGTAATCATTGCATCAGGAGGGTTTGCAAAAAGCGAAGATCTTTTAGGGCAGTTTGCTCCCCAATTAAAGGGAGCACTAAGGATTGGCGGCCGTGGAAATCATGGGGACGGAATACGGATGGCATGTGAGCATGGGGCCTGGTTAAAGGATTTACCATACCTGAATGGGACCTATGGATTTCATCCTACAGCTGCTGGACCAGTAAAGTCTCAAGGGTTAGCCTTCTACAAGGGTGCAATCATGGTCAACCAATTTGGGAAACGGTTCGTTAACGAGTCTATTTCTTATAAACTATTAGGAAAGGCTGCTTTCGAGCAGCCTGACCAAGTTAGTTTCCAAGTTTGGGACCAAACGGTAATGAACAAGAGTGTACATGATGATCCTCTCTATGATTTGGAATTACTGAAGCGCCGCCGCCTTCTGTACCAGGCGGACACATTGGAGGATTTGGCTGACTGTATTGATGTACCACTTGAGGTTTTTGAAGAAACGATCTCCAAATACAATCAAGGAATTGAGGATGGAGAAGATCCTGAATTCGGCAGGAAGTCATTAACACATAACTATGGAAAACCAACACCAATTGAGAAGGCACCATTCTATGCATTTGAGTCGACAGTTGCGATGCTGGCAACATACGCAGGGGTGTCGGTGAACTCAGCGGCACAAGTGGTGAATCCATACGGTGAGCCCATTCCAGGATTGTTTGCAGCTGGAGAAGTGACTGGTGGATTCCACGGGGCAGGTTACATGACCGGAAGTTCTTTAGGGAAATGTGCGGTCTTTGGACGGATAGCAGTCCAAGAGGCATTGAAAGAGGTAACAGTAAAATAATTGAATTGCATGGGCTTGGAAAGGCTCAGATTAGTATTCGCTCATAGAATGGGTGAATTCGCCCATAAAACTAAAAAATTCGCTCATAAGATTGGTGAATTCGCCCATAAAATGGTTAAATTCGCTCATAAAATTAGATTCACTGATAGAACTGGGAAATCCGCTGATATGGCTTGAGAATTCGCTTATAGACTATTAAATTTCACTAACAAACGATGAATTTCCGCAAAAATAAACATCGATACACTTTTTTGAAACAAATCTAATAACAAAAACGAACTTTTTATATATATTTTCGAAAAAAGCACAAAAAGGAGGTAAATTTTATGAAAATCTGGCATCAGAGCCTAACCACGATTGACCGGGTTCCTCAATACCGAGATGCAATCATGAACCATGTGCGGAAGATTGCACGACCAGACGTGGAGGTCGTTCTACATGGCATGTCTGAAGAGACATATCCCACACATTACCCCGGGCATTTTATTACTCATTTCTACCTGCAGAACTTGCACCGGGAGCAGTTCGTTCGTGCTGCATTAATGGCTGAAGCCGCAGGATACGATGCGATGTTTATTGGGACCATTCCTGACGTAGGTCTTTTGGAGGCACGCACGCTCGTTGATATCCCTGTGGTTGGTTATGGGCAAGCCTCCTTCCATATGGCATCCATGCTTGGAGACCGTATCGGAGTAGTCAATTTTTTAACCCCATTGGCAGACGAACTTAGACAAAACGCCGCCCGGTACGGCCTCGGCGAAAAGCTCGGACCTATTGTTCCGCTGGAGTCAGGCTTTGATGATGTGCTCGCAGGCTTCAATAATCCTGAGCCAGTTATTGCAGCATTTCGAAGAGCAGCCGAGACTGCCATCTCTCAAGGAGCCGATGTGATTGTCCCAGGAGAGGGGCCGATGAACGTTTTCCTTGCAACCTTCGGGATTTCAAGGATTGGTGACGTACCTGTCGTTGACTCATTTGGTGCCGGAATCAAGATGTGCGAATCACTAGCGGACCTAAAAAGAGTGTCAGGAGTATATATGACCCGGCGCGGTTACTACAACTCAAAACCACCAGCAGAAGCGGTTGCACGATTACGAGAAATGTACGCATTAGATCCATACCCAAATCCTACTAACCAGCGAGGATTAGCAGTAAGGGCAGGAGTAGAAGTAAAAGGTTAACCAAATAAAAAGACAAGAGGTGAACTAGAGATGCATATCGTCGTATGCCTAAAGCATGTTCTTGATCCGGAAATTACTCCGCGTTATTTTCAAATTGACCCAGAGACCAATCGTCCGGTGAATGGAGATTCCGACATGGTTTTGGACTCTTTTGCCGAGAACGCACTTGAATTGGCTATTCAACTTCGAGATAAAACACCGGGTGCTACGGTGACTGCCATCTGCCTGGGTGACGAATCCTCGGAGGAAGTGCTGCGTCGAGCCTTTGCCTTCACGGCAAACGCTGCCGTACGAATTTGGGATTCGGAGTGGGAAAATCTCGACGGTCAGGCCGTTGGACATATCCTTGCGCAAACAATCAAAACCCTTGGTGGTGCGGAGCTTGTACTGACCGGATATCAAGCAAGTGACATTGAGGAAGGCCTTGTTGGACCAGTCATGGCAGAAGAACTTGGGATTCCTTGTGTGACGCTTGTCTCCGAACTTGAACTGGATGAAGACAGAGTGAAGTCTACTTGCGAAGCAGAAGGCGGTTATACTGTGGCGAGTGTTCCGTTTCCAGCTGTTTTTACAATTATCAGTTATGAGGCAAATGTCCCTCGCCTCCCTAAGGTTAAAGATATCCGACTTGCGAGGAGCAAGCCAATTACCCGATTTGAATCAGATGATATTGATTTAGATCATGTTCGGTGTCAGTCGGGCGCTAAATTGGAGCGGGCCTACGTCCTAAACAGAGATGTCAATTGCGAAATCCTTTCTGGCAGCGATGGCTCAGAGCTCGCAGCTGAATTGACTGACAAGCTCTTGGCACTCAAGATATTATAGGAGGTCTCAAACTATGTCCAAAATCCTTATCTTTACAAATCAGCAAGAAGAATCACTAAGCCCTGGTGCCAAGGAAGCACTGGCATTCGGCAGTCGATTGGCAAGTGCCACCGCCGGAAGTGTGGAGGCTGTCTTGGTTGGACCCGCAACTGAGGCTGGTGCAAAGGAAGCAATTGCCTTTGGAGCAAGCAAAGTATATACCATTAATAATCCTTTACTTTCTGAATATCAGGTTGAACTTTACGTAGATAGCCTCTTCACTGTTTTCCAACAATCTGATGCCGATACGCTGCTCCTCTCCTTCGATAGAATGGGTAAGGATCTTGTAGGTCGACTGGCTACACGAATTGGCGCATCTGCCATAACAGAGGTGACTGATTTTAGAACTGAAGGCGGAAAGCTGACATGGGTGCGCCCAATTTATGGTGATAAAGCATATGGGGAGTATTCAACTACACGTCCTAAGGTGGTTGTAGGCATTCGCCAAAAGAGTCAGGAACTGGCTGTACCTGATTCAACACGCATAGGTGAAATCATTTCTGTTGATTACTCCGTTCCAGAGGAAGTCGTTTTAACAAAACTGGTGGTGAAGATTCAGTCGGCCTTGTCAGATATCCGTCTTGAGGATGCTACAATTATTGTCTCCGGCGGTCGAGGTCTTGGCGGATCTGAAGGCTTTCAAGATTTGCAGTCCCTTGCAGAACTACTGGGCGGGACAGTCGGTGCTTCAAGGGCAGCATGTGACGCTGGATGGGTTCCTTCTAACCTGCAGGTAGGACAAACGGGGGCTGTTGTTGCTCCAGACCTTTATATTGCGGTCGGAATATCCGGTGCCAGCCAGCATCTAGCAGGCATTACCAGTGCGAAGACCGTTGTTGCCATCAACACAGATTCAGAAGCACCCATTTTTAAACGGGCCAATTTCGGTGTAATCGCCGACTACAAAACAGTGATACCAGCACTTACGGAAAAACTGAAAAAGGTCCTTGTTTAAGGAATAAACATCTAAAAGATTCATAGCCCTTTTTTAAGTCCTCATTTTGGTGGGACTTATTTTTTGTTTTCTGAAAATTTGGTACAATAGGGTTACCAAAATTTTATATTCAACCTACGAATGATAGAAAGGAGTATTAATGATGGTTTTAAAGCTTGAAAATGTCTCGTTATTACGAGAAGGAAATTGGATTATACAAGATATAAATTGGAAGATTAATAGAGGAGAAAACTGGGTTTTATTTGGATTAAATGGCTCGGGTAAGACAGCCATATTAAATTTAATAAATGCCTATTATTTCCCGACAAAAGGAAAAGTAACTGTACTGGGGATGGAATTTGGGAAAACCTATCTAAGTGAGAAACTGCGTAAACAGATCGGATTTGTCTCTTCATCCCTTCAGGAAAAATTTCATCCAGGGGATAATGCGTTTGAGGTTGTCTTAAGTGGTGCCTTTGCTTCCATCGGTCTTTACGAAACACCGACAGATGAAATGAGAAAAAAGGCTGTTGAACTATTGGAGACACTTGGTTGTATAAGGTATGCGAACCGAAATTACGAAAAATTATCACAAGGGGAAAAGCAACGTGTCTTAATTGCTCGTGCGTTGATGGCTGAACCTTCTTTGCTCATTCTCGATGAACCTACGAATGGATTGGATTTTATCGCGCGCGAACAACTGTTAGAATCGATTGAAAAAATTGCAGAAAATCCCGGTGCTCCGACATTGATTTATGTAACACATCATATCGAAGAAATTTTACCAGTTTTCACTAAAACCTTATTACTAAAAGAGGGACAAGTTTTTGCAGATGGAAAGACATGTGAATTGATATCTAGTCAAAAACTAACGGCGTTTTTCAATCTTCCAGTTCATGTGGAGTGGAAGAACAACAGGCCGATGCTTTCTAGACTACAGGTTGATGAGAAAGATAAACTCAAGGCCTATTGATGATTGAAAAAGGCGCATGAATAATTCATGCGCCAACCCCGCATTATTCGGATTGAGGGTGACGAAGTGAGTGCCAATTTAACATTTTGAAAAAAAGAATTCGGAAGTTTTACATGATAACAAAACGTTTATTTTTAACGAGGATGGAAAGTTGACGCATGAATTTACAGGCAGCATCATTGATCGAAATGAACTTTACCAGATTGTACAAGAGTAAAAATAAGCCTGACTCCTACTAGTACCTGAGAAGCTTTGTTATTTCCTGAGTGGGGAATTAACAAAGCTTCTTTTTAATAAGACCAAAATGTATGCAAGGATAAAAGGGTTAAAGATTTTTGAGAAAAGCATTTTTTTAAGAAAAAAGTATTGAGAGTTATCGCAGGAAAATGTATGATATGGCAAAGATAAAGAACTTTCTGATCCAGAGTTAGTAAAAATAAATCAGCTATTAGCTAAGAATATAGTAATGATGCAATAATTGAAACTTATGCTCAATGAATCTTCCAATCATTGAAATGTAAGGGCTTTTATAAAAATGACACTAGTGATTTTAGTAAACAGAATACATAAGTTGATAGTTTTTTGAAAGGGGATTCATAATTGAAAAAGCTATTACAAATCTATGCCTTCTTATTTATCGTCTACTTTCTATACTTATATAACTATCATATTAATGAGTCGCATTTATCCCAACTAACGCAAGGAGAAGGTCAGGGAGAATTTAGTGAGAAGTTCGTAATGGTTACATTCCAGTCAGGAATTGATTATTGGAAGAACTCTTTAAAAGGGTTTGAGGATGCAGCTCAGAAATTGAATGTATCAGTTGAATACCGGGGGGCTACGCAGCATGATATACATGAACAAATTACTGTGATGGAACAGGTGATTGCCAAAAAGCCTGCGGGAATTGCGATATCCGCTATCGACCCTGACGCATTAGCTAAAACTTTTGAAAAAGCACGGGATATGGGTATTCCTGTAGTTTTATTCGATTCAGGCGCTGCATTGGACAAGGTGTCTTCTTTTTTGGGGACTGATAATTATAAAGCTGGTATAACTGCAGCTCATAAGTTAATTGAACTAATTGGGAGAAAAGGAAAAGTGGCTGTCATTACATCTCCCAATCAATTAAATCATCAAGAAAGAACAAAAGGATTTTTAGACACAATTAAGAAAGAAACTACTGGGGTAGAGGTGATAGCAGTAAAAGATGGAAAGGGGGATCAGCTTGTTTCAAGCAAGGTCGCATTGAACCTCTTAAAGAAGTATCCAGATTTGAAGGGTATTTTTGCTACTGAAGCCAATGGAGGGGTTGGGGTCGGTAAAGCCGTCAGTCTCCTCAAGAAGAATCAAAAAGTGAAAATTGTAAGTTTTGATACAGATAAACAAACTCTGGATCTGATTAAAGATGGTACCATATCTGCAACCTTGGCTCAAGGTACCTGGAGGATGGGTTTTTGGTCTTTACTGTTTTTATTTGATCTCCAACATAAAAATTCTCCAATAATAAAACGTGAATTTTCCGATAAACCTCCAATGACATCATATGTTGATACAGGGATTTCTATTGTTACTAAAGAAAATTTAGAAAATTACTATGCAAAGTGAGCCGCCAAGAAAATGAGAGATTCGAAGATATTGGACAAAAATTTTTTTTTTAAAATTAACAACCTTCCTATCCGATTTAAGTTAATTGTTCTTTTAATGTTAATCAGTATTCTTCCATCTATTGGTCTTGGGTTTCTGACAGGATGGACTGTAGACCGCATTATAGAGAGACAAGTGAACCAAAATACACTGCAGTTAATTGGTCAAGTCAATAAAACACTGGATTTCTATGCCGGTAACATGCAAAACATGAGTTATTTGATAGCTTTTAACCCGGAAATTAAACAATTTTTGTACGAGAAAAAAAGCGAGCAAAGCCAAGGGGTAAAGGATGATTATGAGATACGAACATTTCTGCAAGGGCTTACAACGTTGTATCCAGAAGTAGCAGGCATTCTTGTGGTAAACAGCAATGGTCAGTACATCAGTAACGACATGTATACCCGCTCGATGAAAAGCCTCACTGAAGAGGCGTGGTATCAAGCTGCTGTGAAAAGTGAAGGGATTTTCAAAATCTTAGGGCACCCATTCAGCAGAAACATAACTAGCCATATACATTACAAGGATGACGAGGTTGTATCAGTTGTACGAGCAATTTTAGACCCTGAAACCCAGCAAGTGAAGGGTGTAATATTAATTGATATGAAGCTCAGAGTGATATCGGAAGCGACAAAAGATGTTCGCTTAGGTAAAACAGGTTATTTAATGGTGATTGACGATAAAGGCGAAAATATCTACTCACCATCCGAGCCCTTTCTTAACGAGATTCCTATTGAGTGGCTCCATTCGAATGAATCCGGGAATTTCTCAAAAAAAGTTAAAGGCAATAAGCTTCAATTCATATATAGAAAGTCTCCTTTTACTGGTTGGACAACTGTAGGTGTATTTTCTACAAAAGAATCAGTATTAGAGGTAAGGGAAATTCATTTTTATGTGATTAGTTTTGTCTTCTTCGTTTGTTTGTTTGGCCTTGGGGCCTCCTATTATTTATCCTATTCTATATCAAGACCAATCAGGCAACTCATGTCGTTTATGCGTAAAGCGGAATCTGGAGATTTGTCTGTCCGTTACAAAGGAGAACGAATGGATGAAATCGGGTTACTTGGCCGCAGCTTTAATACGATGCTTGTTCAATTAAATAAACTTATAACACTAAATGAGCTGCAAGAGCGTCAAAAACGTGATGCTGAACTACGAAGTCTTCAGGCTCATATTAAACCTCATTTCCTATACAATACGTTAGACACAATTCATTGGCTGGCCCGGAAAAAAGGTGCTGTAGATGTTGCTGAGGTGGTAGAGTCATTATCAAGACTTTTCCGCATTGGGTTAAGTAAAGGTAACAATATAATTCCTCTAAAAGAAGAAATGGAACATATTAACAGTTATTTAAAGATCCAAAAAGCTAGATATCAAGATAAATTAAATTACACCTTAAATATTGCTTCAAATGTTGAAAAGATCAATGTATTAAAGCTTGTATTACAGCCAATCGTAGAAAACGCCATATATCATGGAATCAAAGAAAGGAGAGGGCCTGGTCATATTATCGTTAAAGCAGAAGAACATGAAGGAAATATAGTTTTCCATGTAATGGATGATGGGAAGGGAATTCCTCCTGAAAAGCTTGAAGCTCTAAGAAGTAAATTGGGAACGTTATTTTCTCAATCTCAGCAATATAAAGGAAGTGAGAATTTCGGGTATGGGATGCTTAATGTCCAAGCCAGAATTAAACTGACTTTTGGAGATGCCTATGGTATATCAATTGATAGTGAATTAGGTAAGGGTACAACAGTAAAGGTGGTCCTTCCTGCCATCAGAGAAAAATGAAGCGATGAAAGAGTTAGAAAGGGGAGCAAATTGTGTGCAAAATCATTGGAATGTATTGATTGCAGATGATGAGCCGATAATACGTGAAGGAATTCGTGAATCTGTAGATTGGCAAGAGCTTCATATGAAGGTTGTAGCAGAAGCGGAAGATGGAGAAGAAGCATTCGAACTTGCCATCGAATATTCAGTAGACATATTGCTGGTAGATTTGAATATGCCAATTATGGATGGTTTGACTTTAATTAAACATGTACGAGAGAGTTTGCCAAACTGTAAAATAATAATTATTTCAGGTCATGACGAATTTACATATGCCCAAGAAGCATTACGCTTAAATGTTAATGATTATATTCTCAAACCCGCAAATCCTGATCAATTACAAAACGTCCTACAGAGTATAAGAAAACAATTGGAAGAAAGAGAACAGCAAAGTGAGTACTTAGCATTAGCGAAAGACCAAATCATAAAAAATATCCCTCTCTTACAGCAAAATTTTTGTCAGGAATGGCTAAAAGGGAATATGACAGAATCTGAAATTATTAAACAACTAAAATTCTTACATTTGCCTCTAGAATGCCCGAAACAGTTTGGTCTCATTCAATGTCATGAAATTTATATCAATAAACCTTTATTGAATGAAAATAATAAACAATTATTTAATTTTACAGAAGATATCGTTGCTGAAGCACTTGAACCCTTCCAAAAAGTTGTTTTTCGTGACCCTTCAGGGTTTATATCAGTTTGTATTTGGGGAAATGTACAAGAAGATGTCGTATTATTGTTGTCAAAGAAATTAAAAAATTATTTGAACACGACACCGAATATGCACTTTGAGCAAGTAACTGGAGAAACATTTGCGATTTCTGAAATTTATAAACACTGCGAAACAATGATGTATGAAAATTTAAAGATCTCACCGATCGTCCGGCGTGCGAGATCCTATCTTAGTGAACATTTTTCAGAAACAGATTTGACATTGGAATCATTGGCACAGTATCTGCAAGTATCCCCTGTTTATCTAAGCAGGATAATGAAAAAGGAATTAGGTACTTCTTTTGTTAGTATGATTACAAATATGCGAATCAGCAAGGCTATTATGCTGCTAAACTCCACAGAACTTTCTATTCTTGAAATTGCCGGAAAAGTTGGATATGACACACAGCATTATTTTAGTACTGCTTTTAAAAAAGTAATGGGTGTATCTCCCAACCAGTATCGAAAAGGTGCAGGTTTTTCAAGTTCGATTTCTAGTAAAGAATAGGAGTAATATAGTTTAATTAGCCAAATATGAATGTACTAAGGGACAGTCCAAATAAAATCATTTGGACTGTTCTATTTTGTTTACGGGGAATTTCGAACAAAAAGTGCTTTCAAACCTAGTGGGTAATTTTTGTTTTTATTATGAAGTATTTTTTGAAAGCGCTTAAAGTTAAGTTGTATTTTTATAAAAATAGTTGTTTTATTGAAAAGACGAAAAAATGACAGGGTGATATATTCATAGCAAGGAATAAAACATAAAATTTGAAATAAACAAAAGGGGCGATTCAGATGAAAAAGTTGTTGTCAGTAATTATGTTAATTACATTATTATTTTCGTTGGCAGCATGTGGAAGTAAAAGTACAAGTGGAGATAGTGGATTTGTAGGACTTGCGATGCCTACAAAGTCATCGGAAAGATGGGTAAGTGACGGTCAAAATATGAAAAAAGAATTTGAAAAGTTAGGCTATAAAGTGGACTTGCAATATGCAGAAGACGTAGTAGAGAATCAGGTATCTCAAATTGAGAATATGATTACGAAGGGTGTAAACGTTTTAGTAATTGCGTCAATTGACGGTGAAGCCTTAACAGATGTTTTAGACAAAGCAAACAAGCAAGGGATTAAAGTCATTGCATATGATCGTTTAATTAAAAATAGTAAATATGTCAGCTATTATGCAACATTTGACAACTTTAAAGTAGGTGTTCAACAAGGCTCTTATATTGAAGAAAAATTAGGTTTAAAGGCAGGAAAGGGCCCATTCAATATCGAGTTGTTTGCAGGATCGCCAGATGATAATAATGCCTATTTCTTTTTTGATGGGGCAATGTCAGTATTAAAGCCTTATATTGAATCGGGGATATTAGTCGTAAAAAGCGGTCAAAAGTCATTTGAACAAGGTGCCACATTAAGATGGGACGGTGCAGTTGCACAAGCTAGGATGGATAATCTATTAAGTGCCCACTATACCACTGACAAGGTAGATGCCGTTTTATCACCTTATGATGGAATCAGTATCGGGATCATATCATCTTTAAAAGGTGTTGGTTATGGATCAGCTACTAAACCACTTCCTATTATTACTGGACAAGATGCTGAGCTAGCTTCTATTAAATCAATAATAAAAGGTGAACAGACACAAACAGTGTTTAAAGACACAAGAGAATTGGCTAAAAAAGCTGTTTCTATGGCTGATGCCGTTTTAAAGGGCAAAAAAGCTGAAGTAAATGATACAAAAACGTACGACAATGGTAAAAAAGTCGTTCCTTCATATCTGCTTGAACCGGTTTCAGTTGATAAAGCAAACTATGAATCTGTCTTAGTTGATTCTGGATATTACAAAAAGGAAGAACTAAGTAAATAATTAGTGATTAAAATGATTTAGTGACAGTTGAAGAACCGTCACTAAATCATTTTATAAAATTGCGAGGTTGTGGTGAAACATGTCAAAGATAATTTTAGAAATGAGGAATATTACAAAAGAGTTTCCAGGCGTCAAAGCACTACAAAATGTAAATTTAAAGATAAAAGAGGGCGAAATTCACGCTTTATGTGGAGAAAATGGGGCTGGGAAATCCACTTTAATGAAAGTATTGAGTGGTGTCTATCCACATGGTTCATATACTGGGGATATTCTGTTTGATGGAAAGGTTTGTAAATTTAAGGACATCAAACAAAGTGAAGAATTAGGGATTGTTATTATTCATCAAGAGCTGGCATTGATTCCATATCTATCGATTGCTGAAAATATTTTCCTTGGTAACGAACAAGCGAAAAATGGAATTATCAATTGGAATGAAACAGTGTTAAGGACGAGAGAACTGCTGACAAAGGTAGGTTTAAACGAATCACCAAATACAAAAATCGCAGACTTGGGTGTAGGGAAACAACAATTAACGGAAATAGCGAAGGCACTATCTAAAAATGTAAAATTATTAATATTGGATGAACCTACTGCTGCTTTAAATGAACACGATAGTGAAAACCTATTAAATCTTTTATTAGAGTTTAAAAAACAGGGCATGTCAGCCATTATTATATCGCATAAATTAAATGAAATTTCCAAAGTGGCGGATTCCATCACAATTTTGCGAGACGGCCAAACCGTAGAAACTCTAGATATGAAAGTAGACAAAATTTCAGAAGACAGAATTATCAAAGGAATGGTAGGAAGAGAATTAACGAATCGCTATCCAAAAAGGGATGCGAAAATTGGAAATACTATTTTTGAAGTGAAAAACTGGAATGTCTTTCACGAAATGCATGCAAATCAAAAATTAATTGATAATGTGAATATTCATATTCGTAAAGGTGAGATTGTTGGTATTGCCGGCTTGATGGGCGCAGGAAGAACAGAGTTGGCAATGAGTATCTTTGGGAAATCGTATGGAAAGAAAATAACGGGACAAATATATAAAGATAGTAAAGAAATCCATTTGAATAATGTTAGTCAGGCAATCGAACATGGAATCGCTTATGTTTCTGAAGATCGAAAGGTTAACGGGTTAATCTTAATGGATGATATTAAACAAAACATTACATTAGCCAGCCTTAATAAGATAACCAACAAATTTGTTATTAATAAGAACCAAGAAATTATTGAATCGGAAAAATTCCGTGAAAAATTAAAAATTAAAACTCCTAGTATTCATCAGAAAACTGGAAATCTGAGTGGTGGAAATCAACAAAAAGTTGTATTGAGTAAATGGATCTTTTCAGAACCTGATATCCTGATTTTAGATGAACCTACTCGAGGTATTGATGTAGGCGCAAAGTATGAAATTTACACAATCATTAATCAGTTGGCTACAGATGGAAAAGGGATTTTAGTCATTTCTTCAGAGCTGCCAGAAATTCTTGGGATTTGTGATCGAGTGTATGTAATGAATGAGGGCAGAATAACAGGAGAAGTTTTAAAAGAAGAAGCAACTCAAGAACGTATTATGAAATATATGACCAAAAGTATGGTTTAGGGGGTAGCAAAACATGCAATTGTTAACGCATAAAACGGCTGAAAACGAGAAAGTTGCAGTTCGTGAACCAAAAGTAAATCACATTTTACAATTTTTCAAAAATAATTTGAGACAATACAGTATGATTTTGGCACTAGTTTCAATTATGATTCTTTTTCAAGTTCTAACAGATGGTATTTTATTAAGACCATTAAATATTACAAACCTAATCTTGCAAAATAGCTATATTTTAGTATTGGCAATAGGAATGATTTTAGTTATTATTACCGGACATATTGATCTATCGGTAGGTTCAATAGCAGCCTTTGTTGGAGCTATATCTGCTATATTAATGGTTAATTATGAAGTTCCGATCTCAGCCGCAATAATAATCTCATTATTAATTGGTGCACTTATTGGCGCTTGGCAAGGATTTTGGGTGGCATATGTCAAAATTCCTGCGTTTATTGTTACTCTAGCAGGAATGCTTTTGTTTAGAGGATTGACCATGGTTGTGTTGGAGGGCAAATCAATCGCCCCATTTCCTGAAACATTTCAAAAAATTAGCTCAGGTTTCATTCCAGATGTGTTTGGTGGAGCGAACCTTCATATTTTAACTCTTGCCATTGGAGCTCTGCTATCTGTCATTCTAATCTTCAATGAATTGAAAATTAGAAAAGCTGAAATAAAATACAATTTAGATGTTTCACCTATAGGAATTTTCATTTTGAAGATTATTGCAATAGTTGCCTTAATTAATGTATTTGTGTATGTTCTTGCTACTTACGAAGGAATTCCTAATATTTTAGTTATCTTGGCTTTATTAATCTTGGCTTATCAATTTATTACAACAAAAACCATTGCAGGACGTCACATTTATGCGATAGGTGGAAATGAAAAAGCAGCCAGTTTATCAGGGGTCAAAACAAAGCGGGTCACATTCTGGGTCTTTGTAAATATGGGAGTGTTATCTGCTCTATCTGGGCTTCTATTTGCAGCTCGATTAAATGCTGCAACACCTAGAGCTGGAAATCTTTTTGAACTTGATGCGATTGCTGCGTGTTTTATTGGCGGGGCATCAGCATATGGTGGAGTAGGTACGGTTCCAGGGGCTATTATTGGTGGACTTGTTATGGGTGTCATGAATAACGGAATGTCTATCCTAGGTTTAGGAATAGATTGGCAGCAAGGTATTAAAGGGCTTGTATTATTAGCTGCAGTAGCTTTTGATATTTATAATAAAAACAAATCATCATAATTTACCTTATTAAATAAGAGTAGACCGCTATCTTTAAATGGTAGCGGTCTTTCTGTAGAGGGTATGTTTTGTCTATGTCGAAATCGTGCAGATAAATTAGAGTCCGCTTTAATCCTAGGACAAGATGTTTGGTTATTCATTGTGCAAGAATCCTAGAAAGCAGATAAAAAAAGATATAAACGGAAATAAATAAAAAATAAAAAAATTTATTTTGTATATTCAAAAATAAACAAAAATGTTTTATAATAAAAACAGAATATAATAAACATATTAACAAACAAACGGGGGAATTCAGATGGTAAAGAATCTTTGGGATACTGAAAAGGCATCACAAGTTTTAAAAGGAGTAGAAGAATTAGTGTATCGGTCCAACTTGATTGGATCAGATCGTGCCGTATGTAACTGGGGTGGCGGCAATACATCGATGAAGACAACTGAAAAGGATTTTCGCGGTCGTGATATAGAAGTGATGTGGGTAAAGGGAAGCGGTTCCGATTTGGCAACAATGAAGGCTCATAACTTTACAGGCCTAAACCTAGAAGATATCCGTCCACTATTTGAACTTGATGAAATGACTGATGAGGATATGGTGTCCTATCTTTCACATTGCATGATTGATAGTAAACATCCAAGAGCATCGATCGAAACATTATTACATGCGTTCTTACCATATAACCATGTAGACCACACACATCCAGATGCGATTATTAGCCTTTGCTGTGCTGATAATGGGAAGCAGCTTGCTGAAGAGATTTTTGGAAATCGTTTTGTTTGGGTTCCATATGTACGGCCAGGCTTTACACTTTCAAAAATGATCGCAGAAGGAGTAAGAAATAACCCAAATGCGGAGCTTGTCTTAATGGAAAAACATGGACTTGTTACGTGGGGAGAAACTTCAGAAGAGTCCTATGCCAAAACAATTGAAATTATTAATGAAGCAGAACTATATATTAATGAAAGAATTGATGAGGCAGCAGTTTTTGGCGGTCAAAAATATGAATCTCTTACCGACGAAGAAGCAACTAGCATCCTAGCAAAAGTAATGCCAGTAATCCGCGGAGCAGTAAGTGATGAAAAGAAAATGCTGTTAACGTTTGACCGTGGTGAAGATGTTATTCAATTTGTAAACAGTCACCAAGCACCAGAGCTTTCTCAAGTAGGTGCGGCATGTCCAGACCATCTTGTCCACACAAAAATGGTCCCACTTTATATCAATTGGGATCCACAAACGAAAGACGTAGAAGCCTTAATTGCTAGTGTAAAAGAAGGGATTGCCAATTTCAAAGCACAGTACAAAGAATACTTTGAGCGCAACAAAAATGAAGGCGATAAAATATTTGAACCTGCTCCACGTGTCATCCTTATTCCTGGGGTTGGTATGGTGAACTCTGGAAAGGATGTTAGCAACTCTAGAGTAAGCGGGGCATTATATCATCGTGCGATTGCTGTTATGAAAGGCTCTACTACATTAGGAAACTTCGTATCTTTAAGCGAGAATGAATCCTACAACGTTGAATATTGGCCATTAGAGCTATATAAATTAACACTTGCGCCTGCAGAGGCAGAATTTTCTAGAAAAATAGCTTTTGTTACCGGTGGTGCGGGTGGAATTGGTAGTGCAACAGCTCGTCGTCTTGTTTCTGAAGGTGCACATGTTGTGCTTGCTGACCTAAATTTGGAAGGTGCAGAAAAGGTTGCTGCTGAAATTAATGAAAAGTTCGGGGCGAATCGTGCTCTTGCCGTTAAGATGGATGTTACTAGTGAAGAGCAAGTTGTAGCAGCGTTTGACCAAATAGCACTAACATATGGCGGTGTAGACATTATTGTCAACAACGCAGGTCTTGCAACATCAAGTCCATTCGAAGAAACAACTCTCAAAGAGTGGAATCTAAATATGAATGTATTAGGTACAGGTTACTTTTTAGTTGCCCGCGAAGCATTCAAGCAAATGAAAGATCAAGCTATTGGCGGTAACATGGTATTTATCGGATCGAAAAACTCAGTGTACGCTGGCAAGAATGCAGCTGCCTACAGCTCTGTGAAAGCACTTGAAACACACTTAGCAAGATGTATTGCGGCTGAAGGCGGCGAATATGGAATTCGTGTAAACTCTGTTCTTCCAGATGCAGTACTTCAAGGTTCAGCGATTTGGGGTTCAAGATGGCGTGAAGAGCGTGCTGCAGCATATGGAATTGATCCTGATCAATTAGAAGAGCACTATCGCAAACGTACAACTCTTTTAGTTAATATCTATCCTTCAGATATCGCTGAATCAATTGCATTCTTTGCCTCATCAAAATCAGATAGAACGACTGGCTGTATGTTAACAGTAGATGGCGGGGTACCTGCGGCGTTTACTAGATAAGTTAAGCAAACCAAAAAAATTAGTAAAAAGACCGTTCCATCATCATGGAACGGTCTTTATTGATATTGTTTCTACCATTTTCTCTAATTGCAGACTTATAAGACTCCGCGTTTGCGGGGTGTTTTTTTACACTAAAATGGATTTTATCGAAGGAACTTAAGGTAAAATGGTAGAACTAGCAGACTGAATTATTGGAATATATACAAGATTCGTATTACTGTAAACGATATTTTATATTTCTCTAATCAATTATACTGACCTATACTTTTAAATAAGTGAAGCGCTTACTTGATTAAAAAGATGGGGAGGTATGAACTTAAGTACCAAATGGTGAACGAGAAGAAGTTTCATAGATAGAAATATTCCATAATATTAAGGGGGAAATGAAAAATTGGTAAACAACTATACTAGTACCAAGCCTATAATGAAGGCTCTCGCCCTTGGCTCAATGCTCACCCTCACGGCCACTATGACAGCATGCAGTTCAAATATTTCATTCGCAAAAACAAGCGAAAAACCAAAAGAAAATACGAAAAAAGTTCTAAAAAACCCAACCCAATACGCAAATGGCGACAAAAAACCAAATATTGTCTATATTGTTCTGGATGATATCGGTTTCTCCGACCTCGGCACCTACGGGTCGGAAATAAAAACACCTAATATAGACAAGCTGGCTGCAGACGGACTCCGCTACAATAACTTTAACGCCACTGCACTATGTTCACCAACACGAGCCTCGCTCCTGACCGGCAGAGAAAATAATTCTGTCGGAATGGGACTTGTAGCAAATGTATCATTGGGCCCCGACCGGCCTAACCTCCAGGGAGGTGTCACTCCTGCTGCGGGAACAGTAACCAAGATATTAAAAGAAAATAGCTTTAGCACATTTGGTGTCGGAAAGTGGCACATTGCTCCTATCCATACAGTAAGACCTGCAGGACCATTCGATTACTGGCCGCTGTCAAATGGTTCGATAGATATTATGGCTATATGGATGGCGAAACAGGCCAGTTCAAACCACAGCTGGTAAACGGAAATGAACTGATTGAAGCACCAAAGACTGAAGGATATAGCTTAGCTGATGATGTGCTAGCACATGCTAAGCAATATATTACGGATCAGGTTTCGATTCTTTTTGAATTATGACTTCAGCGCGGGTTATTCTCCAATACAGGTGCCTGAAAAATATATTGATATGTACGAAGGGGTCTATGATAAAGGCTGGGATGCCATCCGCCAGGAGCGCTTTGAGCGTCAAAAGAAATTTGGCATTATCCCATTTCCCCACGCTTGCACCTTCGGATCCAACAGTGGGGAAATGGGATAGTTTTACAGGAGATCAAAAGAAGCTTTATACACGATTTATGCAGGCATATGCTGGATACATTACACAGGCCGATGAAGAAGTCGGCAAGCTGGTCAGTTATTTGAAGGAAACGGGACAATACGAAAATACCATGATTGTTCTTTTAGGTGATAATGGCGCAGCACCAGAAGGCGGACCGAATGGTACTGACAGCTTTTTCAGTGCACTTACAGCAGGCAGAGTAGCTTCTGTAGATGACCTTATGAAAAAATATGAGCTGATTGGCGGGCCAGATATGCAGGCATTATATCCTAAAGGCTGGGCCCAGGGTTGATGAGGAAACAAAGCTTCCGCAATTGAGCGTTGTTTCATGGGTATATGCGAACCCGGACGGCACACAAATAAAGGTCGCCCTTGGTCATAAAGCATCAAGTATTAAAAATATCCAGAGAAATCCCAATGTGGTCGTCAGATTGATTGGAGGGGGAAGCTGCTATTCAGTGCGTGGCAACGCTCGCGTTTCTGAAGTAATCGAAAGGACCATGAAGCTGTGTGTGGTAACTATTGATATTGAAGAAGTGGAGAATGTTATGTTTTACGGCGGCAAGGTGACGGTTGAACCGAAATATGAAAAGACGTATAATCCCGAACTTGCCAAGAAATTAGATACAGAAGTTTACGAACTTCTAAACAACTATAATGTCTAAAAATAAAGGTAAACACTTTAATTTAGCAGACGTCTGAATTCAATTCAGGCGTCTGTATTTTTTATATACGGAGAGCGGGGGGCAGACTCTCAGCCAAAAGGCTGCGAGTCTTTTGTAAATCTAGGAATCTAATCGTTACTCTTTTTTAAGCATATTCATGAATAATTGAGCGTTATGGGTCAAGTTGAGTTTACCTTCAGAAGATAGGTAGGTTTCATTGTTCTTCTTATTAATCTCTGCCATGAATTTCTCCATAAATTCTAATGCTTTTTGGACAGATTCTTTTTCCAAGTGGTGTTTTACTTGTTTAAGCGAGTTGTCTAACTGACTGAATAGCGGATCAGTTAACTCTTTATTTTTTCTAAGTTCTGCCATCTCGTTTTCTAATGCAGATAGAACACTAGGCATAATGAATTCAGGGACCGGAACCTTTGCCCAATCAGTATCACTTCCGAAGTAAAAGCTTGTATAAGAAGGCTGATTATAAGCGGTACTCTGTCTTGCTACTTCTGCCCGGTACTGAGGATCGTGCATTAACGTATATAATTTATGGTTTGTAACCTCTGTGCTCAAATAAATTCGCATCGCAGAACTATCAGTGGTCCTTACCAACAGCTCTTCGCGCCAGTCGCCAAAAATATCAGCAACTAAACTTGGGTTACCCTTTGTTCCATTATTTGTTCGTGTATCTGAAGCAGTAAGAACCTTGCCTTTCTGCCAATCGTCAATAGTAGGTGTATTATTTTCTGCACCATTGACGATTTGTGTCGTCATATCTGCGGACCACTTAATGTTCATGTTCGTACCAGGCGCTTTAGTATTAATTTGCTTACCATCTGCAGTCCATAATCCGACTGCCCAGGTTTCTAAACCAGGGTGTGAAGGATCAACATCACCAACCATACCTCGTCCTGTATCCTTTCCTGTATAGCCGCCATAAATTGTTTTTCCTGTTTTCGCGTCACGAAGTGCATATCCAAATGGAGCCGACGCTGCACCCTCATGAACCATAAAGATTTCCATACCAGGTCGATTTGGATCAATATCTGTTACATGAAGAGCGTCCCCATGCCCAACTCTAGCAGTGGTACCCGGTGCTGCACTTTCTGCTGGCATGGTATCCATTGAGCTGTACAACAAGGAACCGTCATGATCAATGGTTGCCCCGCCATAGACAATCTCTTGTTTTCCATCACCATCAACGTCTGCTGCACTTAATGAGTGAGCCCCTTGGGTTGTGATTGAACCGTATACTGGATCTGTGCCATCTTTACCGTGCGGGCCATCGTTAAATGGATTACTCATCGGAGTCCATCCGCTGTCGACTGCCCAGTTTTCCTTTATCTTTTTACCATCCCAGCTATATGTAACCAAATTGGTTCTTGTATAATACCCTCGGCCAAATACTGCATATGGCTTCTCGCCATCCAGGTAAGCTACACTTGAAAGGAAACGGTCTACACGGTTACCTGGTTCAATTCTGGCCATCGCATAGTCGCCCCACATCAGACCATCATCATGGCGTCCCAGTTTATAGTCAATCGTATCCATTTCATCACCAGTTTCTCCATTGAAGACTGATAAATACTCAGGTCCATCCACAATAAAGCCTTCAAATGCTCTTAAATTGTTCCGGGCGCTTCTGCTTGGTGCATATACATCCATGAAATAATCCGCTAAACTTTCAGCATCCTCTTTAGATAGCGGATAGTTATATTTCTTTTCAATTCCAAAACATTCTTCAAGTGTTTTTGGCCAGTTACCCTTTACTACTTCTTCATGCTTATCCCAGTCCATAAACATATTAACGACATGATTATAATAATCTTTGCTGCTCAAGCGGTAATCATCATTATTGCTATACCCAGCAGCAATGTCTTTTTTAGACATTTTAATAAACTTCTCGGAAGTTACCTTTCCTTCTTTATCAAATTTGATAACCTTTGTACCAGGAGCCGTTTTAAACATAATTTCAGACTTTCCGTCGCCATCAAAATCATATACTAAGAATTGTGTATAATGTGCACCTGACCGAATATTAACACCTAAGTCAATTCGATAAAGAAGTGTTCCATCAAACCTGTAGCAATCAATATAAGTATTGCCGGTATAGCCAACCTGTGACACATCCTTTGCATTGGAAGGATACCATTTGACAAAGAATTCATATTGTCCGTCACCGTCAACATCCCCAACGCTCATATCATTAGCCGAATAAGTATAACTTTCACCTGCTGGGGTGACACCATCGGCCGGTTTATTTAGGGGCAAATCATAATAGGCTTTTCCCCATGCCGTAACGGAAGAACTTTGATCTAATTCTTTTCCATCTAGGATAGAACTTACATAATACTTAGAAGCAGCGTTCCCTTCTTTATCAACAAAGTTGGTACTGTCATTGACCGTCGCGATCTTTTTACCATCCCGATACACATTGAAATTTACACCGGTCAATCCCGTTTCGGAGTACCCCTTCACTTCATTCCCTAACAATCTCCAACTCATAAATACACCCTGAGATGTGGGAATAGCAACTAAACCACGATCAAGATATTCTAATTGGATTCCTTGGCCTTGTTTTGTAGTTTGCTTGATCGTTTCTGCTGAAACACCTGAAAAATTTGATAACAACAGGGGTAAGGCAACAGCAGTGGCTAGAACCTTTTTTGTAATTGAATGTTTTTTCAACTTTAATTACCCTCCTTAAAAATTAATTTTCCAATAGTCGGGAACAAACAATAGCTATGGTTGCGCTTACAAAAAATTATATGATCACCTCTCTTAACGAGCGCTCATGACTCATGTGGCTACCCATTCAGCTAGAATCAAGGATGTTAAAAGCACTTTTTATTATATTTCAATTATTCTGAATACTAAATTTAAAATTCAGATATTAATGATAAAAATACAGTGTACTCTTTTATCAAAAATGGCTATTTAAGTCTATTATCACGGTCTAAAAGAACCGAAGGAGTTTTTTCTCTATTAACTTGCATTAGGAAACACTGTTTTTTGATAAAAGAAAACTGAATTTTAAATTTTATTTAAAAAAAGTTTAAATATAATAAAGAGTGAAAGCACTATCATAAATTCAGATGTTTACCTTATATCCCTTTGATTACGATTCAATTAAGAGGAGGTAGTTAAATTGCATAAATTCGAAATTGAGAAGAAAATTGAATTGCTTATTGAAAATCTAGTTAATTTAAATGATCCGGATGGTAAGTATGCAATTCCACTTGCAGATGGAAGAAAAATTGATAACAAAAGCTTTAACTATTGGGAATGGACAGCAGGAGTCGGTCTGTATGGAATGATGAAATATTATAAATTAACGAAAAATGAAGAAGTTTTATCAATCATCGTTAAATGGTTTGAAGATCAATTTAAAGAACCTCCAGTAGAAAAAAATGTTAACACGATGGTACAAATGTTAACGCTTGCATATTTGTATGAAGAAACAGGCAATCCTACCTACCTTCCATATTTAGAAACATGGGGTGACTGGTTGTATCATGATATGCCACGAACAAAGGATGGCGGTTTTCAGCATATTGTGTTTGGTAATGAGAATTATCAGCAATTATGGGATGACACCTTGATGATGAGCGTTCTGCCTTTAACAAAAATTGGTTTATTGTTAAATAAACCAGAATATGTTGAAGAAGCCAAGAAACAGTTCTTAATACATATTAAATATTTATTTGATAAGAAAACGGGATTATGGTTCCATGGCTGGACGTTTGAAGGAAACCATAACTTTGCTAAAGCATTATGGGGGCGTGGGAATTCATGGGTAACCATTGCGATTCCTGAGTTCTTGGATTTAGTAGAACTACCTGAAAAGGATCCGGTTCGTCAGGTGTTAATCGATACATTAGATAGACAACTAGAAGCATTACAGTTATGCCAAAATGAAAACGGTTTATGGCACACTCTCTTGCAAGACCCTGCCTCCTATTTGGAAGCTTCTTGTACAGCCGGATTTGCTTTTGGAACATTAAGATCTGTCCGTAAACGCTATGTTGATAAGAAATATATGGATATGGGATTAATGGCAATTAGAGCGGTGATTGAAAATATTAATGTAAACGGAGAATTACAAAACGTATCTGCTGGTACCGCGATGGGTGAAACACAAGAGTTTTATAAAGAAATTCCTGTTACTGCTATGCCATATGGACAATCAATGGCAATTCTTTCATTAGTAGAGTACTTATATCACAGAATATAAGAGAATGAGGGCTAAATAGATGAAAAAACTAAATGTATTAACAAGAATTTCAGATTGTGGAGTTGTGGCTGTTGTCAGAGCTGATTCAAAAGAAAAAGCAATCCAAATCTCTGAAGCATGTGTAAAAGGCGGCATTGCTGGTATTGAAGTAACCTTTACCGTACAAGGTGCTGATGAAGTGATTAAAGAACTCACAGCTATTTATGGGAAAGATGGAGAAATTGTAATTGGAGCGGGAACAGTTCTTGATGTAGCAACTGCACGTATTGCAATTTTAGCAGGAGCACAATTTATTGTAAGTCCATGCTTTGATGAAGAAACGGCAAAGCTTTGTAATTTATATCAAGTCCCTTACATGCCAGGATGTATGACAATAACAGAAATGAAACATGCACTTGAGCTTGGTGTGGACATTATTAAGCTTTTCCCAGGCAGTGAGTTTGGGCCAGACTTTATTAAAGCAGTTAAAGCACCTCTTCCACAAGTAAACATTATGCCTACTGGCGGTGTAAGCTTAGAAAATACAGCAGACTGGATTAAAAATGGGTGTGTCGCTGTTGGTGTTGGTGGTAATTTAGTTGCCCCGGCAAAAACAGGTGATTTTGATAAAATTACTGAAATGGCAAGGCAATATGTGAATCGAGTAAACGAGGCAAGAGAGGCATCAAGATGAAAAAAATCGTCACATTCGGTGAAATCATGCTGCGTTTATCCACTTTGACGGGCGAGAGACTCTATCAATCAAATCAGCTTACCATGACCTATGGTGGTGCGGAAGCAAATGTAGGAGTATCACTGTCTCAATTTGGATACGATGTATATTTCGTAAGTAAAGTTCCCAATAACCCGCTGGGGAAAGCAGTTGAAAGACACTTAAAATCCCATTCTGTTCAAACAGATTTGTTAGTAAAAGGCGGGGAACGACTAGGAACCTATTACCTCGAATCTGGTGTCGGTGAAAGAAGTGCACAAGTAACATATGACCGGAAATATTCGAGTTTTTCAAAGCTTTCAATCGATGAGCTAAACTTTGATGAAATATTTCATGAGGCTGAACTTTTCCACATAACAGGAATCACTCTTGCTCTTTCAGCAAATCTAAGAGAGATTGTGCTGGCAGCTTTAAAAAGTGCTAAGATCGCAGGTGTAAAAACGAGCTTTGACTTTAATTATCGCTCATCCTTATGGAGTCAACAGGAAGCATCAGACGCTATAAAGCCACTGCTTCCATATATAGACATATGCTTTTGTGGAGAACTAGACGCTATTCATCTACTAGGGATTGAGCCTGCAGACGAAACTCTTCAACGTGAAGACAGACTAATCTATTTTTATAAAAAAATACAAGAAATGTATCCAAACTTCCAATTTATAAGTTCAACCTACCGAGATGTCCTGTCGGCATCGGCAAATAAGCTGCAAGGGAACTTCTATACAAACAACGAGCTATACCAATCGAAAATACATCATATTGATTCTATAGTAGATCGTGTGGGCGGAGGGGATGCATTTGCCGCCGGGGTTTTATATGGAATACTAGAAAACCTCGCACCACAGCGGACAATTGCTTTTGCTACAGCAGCATCAGCATTAAAGCATACCGTTTATGGAGATTGTAATGCATTTACAGCAGATGAGATTTTTCGAGTAGTAGAAAATGGTTCAGGAATAATAAATCGTTAAACATGATAGAAAACAATGGAAAAGGAGAATGCTCAATGGAAACTCGATATGCACATCATCCAGAGGATATAAAAAAGTATACTACCGAAGAATTAAGAAGAGAATTTTTAGTAGAATCACTTTTTGAAGAAGGTCAGGTACATCTAACTTACACTCATGTTGACCGAATGATTTTTGGCGGGGTTACACCTGCTGATAAGGAACTAACGATTAAACTCGATAAAGAGCTTGGAGTTAATTACTTCTTAGAACGTCGTGAAATGGGGATTATTAACATCGGTGGAGATGGTTTTGTCATCCTTGACGGTGAGGAATACAATATGCAGCGTAAAGACGGATTATATGTTGGTAAAGGAATCAAAGAGGTGTTATTCCGTTCGGTTGACCCTAACAATCCTGCGAAATTTTATATTAACTCAACTCCTGCACATCATAAATATCCGACCGTAAAAATCGACATAAACGAAATTACACCTTTAGAAGCAGGTGCCCCAGGAACACTGAATGAACGTAAAATCTATCAATATGTCCACCCGAATGTCTGCGAAAGCTGTCAGCTGCAAATGGGGCTAACGATGCTTTCGCCTGGGAGTGTTTGGAATACCATGCCTTGTCATACCCATGAACGGAGGATGGAGGTATACCTATACTTTGATATGGAGCCAGAAACTCGTGTATTCCATTTTATGGGAAAAGTAGACGAAACTAGGCATTTGATCATGAAAAATGAGCAGGCTGCTATTTCACCAAGTTGGTCAATCCATACAGGAACAGCTACAAGTAATTATACTTTTATCTGGGGAATGTGCGGTGAAAATATTACTTATACAGATATGGACCATGTAAAAATGGAAGAATTACGATAATACAATACTTAGTTTAAAAGAGATAGGTAAGGTGATCCATTTGAATATTGGTATAAGAGCCCATGATATTGAAAACCGTCCATTAGAAGAATTAGTGAAAGAAATTGCTAGTAAAGGGCTGACATCTGTCCAGTTAGCCTTAAGTAAATCAATAGAAACTATTAATACCAAATATGGTAGTTTAAGTCCAGGTTTAGCCAGCTATGTTGGCAAAGAATTCTCGAAACATCATATACAAATTGCTGTGTTAGGATGCTATTTCAATATGATTCACCCGGACCAAGTTGAAAGAAGAAAAGGAATAGAGCGATTCAAAGAGCATATCCGTTATGCAAGGGATTTTGGCTGCAGCATCGTTGCAACCGAAACAGGTAATGTAAACGCTGAAATCTCCTATACCGAAGAAAACTTCAAAGAAGAACCTTTTTTAGAAGTAGTTGAAAGTGTCCGGGAGCTCGTACAAGAAGCAGAAAAATTTGGTGTTATTGTTGGAATCGAACCAGGGGTGAACCACCCTGTCTATTCTCCAAAGGTAATGAGAAGATTGTTAGATACTATCGATTCTAATAATCTTCAAGTGATTCTAGATCCAGTAAATCTCCTAACGAGGGATACGTACAAAAATCAAGAAGAGATTTTACAGGAAACAATGGAGTTATTGGGTGATAGGGTAGTAGTTCTTCATGCGAAGGATTTTATCGTCGAAGATAACCAGTTAATACCTACTGCGGTGGGTAAGGGACTTTTAAACTATGATTTCATTTTAAATATGATTAATAAGAAGAAACCATTTATCAATATCAT
Source organism: Bacillus sp. ISL-46 (assembly GCF_018613205.1). NCBI lineage: Bacteria > Bacillati > Bacillota > Bacilli > Caryophanales > Bacillaceae > Bacillus > Bacillus sp. ISL-46. The sequence goes on along the minus strand of NZ_JAGGQR010000011.1, from coordinate 115,989 downwards.
ATTAGAAGAAACAAAAGAACCTTATATTGACGAAAGTATCGCTTTCCTCAACAGACAAGTTTAACACATTTATTAAAAAATAAGATCAGCAGGGAAGGGGAGAAAGTCTTGACATCACTTTTTTCATTAGAAGGAAAGGTTGCTTTAATTACAGGGGCTAGCCGTGGGCTCGGGCAAGGCATGGCAGTGGGGTTAGCCGAGGCAGGGGCTGTTGTAATCGGTGCAGGCATGAGTGATATGTCAGCTACTCGAAACCAAATAGAATCAATCGGTGGAATTTTTCATGCATTAAAAGTAGATTTATCAAAACAAGGTGCTGCAACTCAATTGGTCGCAAATGCCTTGTCTATAACAGATCGTATCGATATTTTAGTGAACAATGCAGGAATTATTCGAAGGGCCGAAGCAGAACACTATTCAGATGAGGACTGGCTGGATGTGATAAATGTCAATCAAAATGCCGTTTTTCAAATCTGCCGCCAAGCGGGCAAACATATGATTGAAAAAGGTTCTGGCAAAATCATTAACATTGCATCCATGCTCTCATTTCAAGGCGGGGTAAGAGTTCCGGCTTATACTGCCAGTAAGCATGCCGTTGCCGGCTTAACCAAATCGTTTGCGAATGAATGGGCAGGCAAGGGGGTTAATATTAACGCCATCGCACCAGGGTATTTTGCAACAGATAATACTGCACCTATCAGAGAAAATGCAGACCGAAATGCCTCTATTACAGCAAGAATTCCTCAAGGACGCTGGGGAACTCCAGAGGATTTAAAGGGAGCTGTTATTTTCTTATCTTCAGATGCTGCTAACTATGTAAATGGACATATTCTAGCAGTTGATGGTGGATGGTTAAGTTCCTAAGAACGAAATGAATAGATAAAAAGCTGCCCATTAAAGTGATGTTGAACTGTAATGGGGTTTTTTTTACATTATCTTCTTAATTAATAGGGGGAAGAACAATGAATAAAGTTGTCGTTTGTGGATTAAGTAATAGAGCATTAGGAATGTTTATTAATTCAATCCTTCATCAGTTTGGTTCAAATAACCAAATTGTAGGAGTACTAGACAGTGATCCACGAAGAATCGAGATTTGCAAGAATAGTTTTGCAGAATTAAAAACGGTTCCCTCTTATCATCCAGATCAATTCCAACAAATGATAGAAGAAACAAATCCAGACACCGTGATTGTAACGAGCAGAGATGATACCCATATTCATTATATATTACAAGGCTTAGAGAATAACTTGACTGTTATTACAGAAAAGCCAATGGTCACGAAAGCAGAGGATGCAAGAAGAGTAGTAGAAGCGGAAAAGATGAGTAATGGAAAAGTAATCGTTGCGTTTAACTATCGTTACAACCCGTTTCACCGAAAAATAAAAGAACTAATTCTAGAAGGAAAAATAGGCAGAGTAACTTCTGTTGACTTAAATTGGTATATTGATACCTATCATGGCGCCAGCTACTTCAAAAGATGGAACCGTAATCGGAATTTTTCAGGCGGGTTATCGATTCATAAATCGACCCACCATTTTGACTTAGTGAATTGGTGGCTAGATCAGAAACCAGAAGAAGTGTTTGCATATGGTGCATTAAATTACTTTGGGAAAGATGGAGAATTTAATCCAAGCAAAACGGACAACCGTTACTGTAGTACATGCGAAGAAAAACACTTGTGTCAATACTATATGCGCTGGTCCAATCGCCGAAACAATATAAAAATTAAAGATGACCATATTAAAGCTGATAGCATCGAAAAATCGGCACATAACTATACCGATTATCGTCCCGATTCCTGTATCTTTGACCATGAAATTGAAATCGAAGATACGTATGTTGCCACTGTTAAGTATGATAAAGGTTCATTCTTAAGCTATTCCGTAAATTTCTCGCTTCCTTATGAAGGTTACCGTTTAGCGATTAACGGTACCAAAGGAAGAATTGAAACAACTGAATTCCATGAACCAAGCCGGATTCCATTTTCCATTCCGGAACAAACGATTGAGTTCTATCCGCTATTTGGCGGGGCAAAAGAGACAATTCATGTTCTCCAAACAGGAGGCGGACACGGTGGGGGAGATCCTGTATTGTTGGAAGATCTCTTCTTAGGGGTAGATCAGGCTCGCCCTTACCCAATTTTAGCAGGTGCAGAAGCAGGCGCATACTCAATCGCTGTTGGTGAAGGTGTTTGGCGTTCCGTTAAAGAAAATAAACCAATTAAGATCAGTGATTTATTGGAAAGTAGCGTAGACCTTTCTTTAACAAGATAGCATTGACCATACAAAGGAGGATAAGGATGCCACAATTAGTACTTGAAGAAAACAAGGTTTGTCAGGCAATTGACCGTGTTGTCGAAAGGACCTTCAATATGGATTTCAATTGGGATTGGCCAGGAGGAGTGGCCTTTTTTGGTGTAGCCGAAGCATATGAAGCAACCGGTGAAATAAGGTATCTTCAATATATTAAAGATTGGGTAGACGCAGAATTAGAAGATGGGCTTCCAAGGTTAACCGTAAATGCTTCTTCCATTGGTCATACCCTTTTAACTTTGTACAAAGCAACAAATGAAGAAAAGTATATTGAATTTGCGATTCAAATGGCAGACTACTTACTTAACGATGCCGAGCGCTTTGCAGATGGTGTCCTGCAGCATACTGTCAATGGAAGCAAATATCAATTTCCGGAACAAGCATGGGTCGACACCATGTTTATGGCTGGATATTTTCTGTTGAGAATAGGCAATATGTTGGAGAGAGAAGATTATTTCAACTTTGGATTGAAGCAATACCATGGTCATGAAGAGTTTCTCCAGGATGACATGACAAACCTTTATTACCATGGCTGGGATAATCTCGGACAAAACCATATGTCAGGAATTTTTTGGGCTAGAGGAAACAGCTGGGCAGCGTACACCATGGCGCGGGCACTTGAACTGATTGAGGTTCAGCATCCGTCTTTTATGATTATTCAAGGTTCGTTACGTGATCAGTTAAGTGCTTTAATTCGCTTACAATCAGACACTGGTCTTTGGCATACGATTGTTGACGACCCTACTTCTTATCTTGAAACCTCAGGTTCAGCCGGAATCGCCGCTGCCTTGTTAACAAGTGGGAAATTGTATAACAAATATATCCAGCGATCGATTGAAGGAATCCTTGGTCAAATAAGAGAAGATGGTTCCGTGATGGGTGTATCTGCAGGTACGGCTGTCATGTATGATGCCAACGGTTACAAAGAAGTTCCTTATAAACGAGTACAAGGATGGGGACAAGGGCTAGTTCTAGCCTTCTTATCACTACTTTTAAAAAGAGAAAATAAAAAATTGTAAATCTATAAACCTGTGGAATGTTGTAAGCTTCCACAGGTTCTTTTGAATCAATAGATTCTTTGTCTGCTAGGGTAAGGTTTTAAAAAGGAGGAGTAAAAGTGAAGCCTTCATATGTGGTGATAGATGCTCATTCAATCTTTTCAGTACCAGAAAAAATATCAACTCCAGTCAAGCATGCAGTAGATATGATTAGCAGAGATCATCATAAGGTATTTGGAAGACCCCCAATAGTTAAAACCCTTGGAAAAACCGATATTGTGATTAGATATGCGGTAACGGCAGAAGAATGTCCTGCTAAACCAGAAGCTTTTAGCTTTCGTTTTGAGGAAAATGACGGAAAATGGTCATTGCATATTATCGGTTATGACGATTTAGGAATCATCTATGGTTTGCTGCATTACAGTCACCAATATTTAGAAGTAGACCCTTTTTGGTTTTGGGCGGATATTCCTGTTAAACCAAAAACGAACATACATATTCCAACGGTTAAATTTGATTCCTGGGAAAAGAAAGTAAAATACCGTGGCTGGTTTGTGAATGATGAAGTTTGTCTCATCGGGTGGAAGGAAGAATACCCTCCAACGAAAGAGGTATGGCATCCCGTCTTTGAAGCATTATTACGATGCGGGGGTAATATGGTCATCCCAGGCACGGATCTCCCAAGACATGGGATTCATGCAGATTTAGCCTCTGAAATGGGTTTGTGGGTGACCCATCATCACGCTGAACCTCTTGGTGCTGAAATGTTCTTAAGGGCATTTCCTGGTAAAAAACCAAGCTATAAGGAACATCCAGAGTTATTTGAGTCACTATGGGAAGAAGCCATTAAGAAGCAGAAAAATGGCAAAATTGTCTGGGTGTTATCATTCAGGGGGCAAGGGGATGCGCCTTTTTGGTTGTATGATCCAGAATTTGATACTCCTAAAAAACGAGGCAGGATGATTTCTCAAGTGGTCAGACGGCAATATGAAATGGGATGCCAATCAGTAGAACAGCCTGTTTGTTCCATGGCTCTATATGGAGAAATTGCTGAATTATACAAAGCGGGTCATATCGATGTACCTGATGGAATCATTAAGATTTGGGCAGATAATGGCTATGGTAGAATGGTGTCCCGGAGACAAGGGAATGAAAACTACCGAATCCCTGCTTTGCCAACTCCTGATGATTCCGGAGAGCATGGAATTTACTATCATATTACGTTCCATGACCTGCAGGCGTCTAATCACTTGACCATGTCTCCATGTCCTCCAGAACTGTTAAAGGAGGAAGTAGAAAAGGCATTTGAAGCCGGTACTTTTTCATATTTACTGCTAAACAGCGGTAATATTCGTCCCCATCTTTATCCATTAGATATGGTCAGGGAATTATGGAGTAATGGTAAGGTAGAGGTAGAAGAACATTTACAGGTGTTTATTAGCCGCCTATATACATCGAAAACGAAAGATATTTCGCAGCTTTACAAAAGCTATTTCGAAAAGACGATTAAGTATGGTCCCCATGCTGATGACAGAGCAGGTGAAGAATTTTATCACCATCCGGTCAGACGAATCATTGGGCACTGGCTGCAAGGAAAAACAAATACGCATGAACCAAAGCTGTTCTGGGCCACAGGTGAGGTTCCTTTTTCAGAACAAGTTTGTTGGTTTAAAGAAAAGTGTGAAACAGCAGTCCATGGTTGGGAGCAGTTGTTAGAACAATGTTATGAATTATCGAATCAGTTGTTAGAACAAGATCGGATTCGTTTCTATGACCAGTTTATTATACACGTCGAATTACATGTTTCAGGTTGTAAGGGATTTATAGCGTTATGCAACGCCTATCTTTCTTATAGTAAAGAGGAATATCCACTTGCATTTGTTCAGTTATACCAGTCAATTAGCGCTTATAAGAACGGTCAGCTTGCATTAAAGCGTGCTGGGCATGGGAAGTGGGAGAACTTTTATCGTGCTGATTGGTTAACCAACATAGAAAGTACTATTTATTCTCTAGACACAGCTCGAAAATTTGTCCGAATGCATGGCGATAGCCCGGAATTCTTTTTATGGTACAAGGAATATTTAATGCCAGAAACAGAAAAACACATTTATCTAGAAAATACCCATCGAAATCCATTATCGGATGATGAATTAGCAAAAAGGCTTGAAGGAAAATTTTTCGATAAGGTGGAATAGACGTGATAAGTAATTCAACTTCCAAACCTATTCATATTTTTTTGGCGGGAGACTCCACTGTGGCGAGTTGTCCGCGGAATGAGGCGCCAATGGCCGGCTGGGGGCAAGTATTTCAACTTTTTTTTACGGACAAAATTAAAGTTCATAACTTTGCAAAAGGTGGAGCAAGTACCAATACCTTTATTGAACAAGGGTATTTAGATATCATACTTGATTTCATCCAGCCAAACGATTACCTGTTTATTCAATTTGGCCATAACGACCAAAAATCATTTGGTACCCAGCCATTTACAACCTATCAGTCATACTTGACTGAATATGTAATTGGTGCACGCGAGAAGGGTGCAATTCCAATCTTAGTTACTTCTGTTCACCGCAGAAATTTCGATGAGCAGGGCCGATTAGTAAATACTCTCGGAGACTATCCAAGCGCAATGATTCAGTTAGCGGAAACACTTGACGTACAACTTATCAATTTATGGGAAAAAACAGATAAGCTTTATCAAACATTAGGTCCCGAAGCGTCAAAGCAATTGTTCACGTGGTTTGCTCCTAATGAATATCCAAATTATCTTGAGGGGATTCAGGATAACACTCACTTTTGTGAGCACGGAGCAGAGGAAGTCGGCAAACTCGTAATAGAAGGAATAAAAGAATTACAGCTACCGATTGTTACTTTTATTAAAGAGTAGATATATACCCTTAAAACTAAGACGAGGTGATAAATGTGGGCAAAAAATTATATCATGGAGCAGCCTATTATCCAGAGCTTTGGGATGAAAAGGTAATTGAAGAAGATATCAGGCTAATGAAACAAACAGGCATTAATGTTGTCAGAATGGGAGAATTTGCTTGGTCAACAATGGAGCTAGAAGAAGGGAAGTTTGAGCTGAGCTTTTTTGTTAACATCATCGAAAGACTTTATGAAAATGGCATTGAAACAATGATGTGTACACCGACGCCCACCCCTCCGATTTGGTTCACCTATGGGCATCCAGATCGTATGTATGTTGATCGTGATGGCAAGGTGATGGGACATGGGTCCCGGCAGCATGCTTGTACGAATCATCCATATTTTCGAGAAAGAGCAGGGCTCATAACTGAAAATCTAGCAAAAGCAGTAGGATCCCTGCCTGGTGTAATAGGATGGCAGATCGATAATGAGTTTAAATGTCACGTTAGCGAATGTATGTGTAATACCTGTAAAGAACAATGGCATCTTTGGTTAAAGAATCGTTATGAAACCATAGAAAACCTAAATGATGCATGGGGTACTAAGATTTGGAGTGAATATTATCATAGCTTTGAACAGGTACCGCAGCCGGGCCCTGTCCCTTTTTTACACAACTCATCGTTAAGTACGATGTACCAAATCTTTTCAATGGAGAAAATTGCTGAGTTTTCCGATGAACAGGCAGAAATCATTAGAAAATTTTCTGGTGCACCTATTACTCATAACAGCTCTGTCTTTTTTAGTGTTGACAATGAAAGACTTTACAATAACTTAGATTTTGCATCGTTCGATACGTATGCAACGATTGATAATTTTGCCAATTATTTAATTAACAATGATTTGTGGAGAAACTTTAAAAAAGGTAAAAATTTCTGGGTAATGGAGACCAGTCCATCCTATGCCGCGTCATTAGAAAGCTACGCCAGTCCTCATCCAAATGGTTATTTAAAAGCGGAAGCAGTAGCTGCATATGCATTAGGTGCCGAAGCGTTTTGTTATTGGTTGTGGAGACAGCAGCGTGCAGGCTGCGAACTGCCGCATGGATCAGTCTTAAGTGCATGGGGAAAACCTACAGTGGGCTATGCGAATGTGTTAGAAGTAGAAGATATAAGAAAAGAAATTGAACAGATTATATTATCGACTGAACCTACACAAGCAGAATTGGCGATTACTTATTCTGATCGGGGCAAGGCATTCTTAAAAACCGAGCCGCATCGAGATTTAAATCATCGTGCATTAATAACAGATTTTTATAAACGTATTTTATCGATGGGGATTCATCGTGATGTAATACCTGAAGGAGCAAGTTTAGACGGTTATAAACTATTGTTCACCCCGTTTATTCAATATTTATCTTCTGACTACATTGCACGCGCAAAACAGTTTGTAAAAAATGGTGGAATTTGGATTGCCGGACCATTAACAGGCGGACGGACAGAAAATCATACGGTGCATACGGACCGAGCATTAGGAGAACTAGAGAAACTTGCTGGTGTAGAAGTGTTATACACCTACCCGATGGATGATACAGGAACCATTGGTCGTGCTTTTGATATTTCTGCCCCATTAGGACTATGGAGCTCCGTCTTTGAAGCAGATTCCAAAAGTGCAGTTGGAATAATTGAAGAGGGACTTTCTAAAGGCAAAGCCTTTATCACAGAGCATCCGCTTGGAGCAGGAAAAATTGTCATGCTTGGGTCATTGCCATTAGGAGACGCAGGAGATTTACTGCTTCAGCAACTAGTAGAATACTATTCACAAGAAGCAAGGCTTACATTGAGAACAGATGTATCTATGGGTACAATCGTTGCTCCCAGGCAGGGTGATGGTTACACAGTTTGGTTTATTATTAACATGGACGGTAATGGTGGTTCAGTAACAATACCTCAAAATGCTTTAAACTTGCAGACTAATACTGCAATTGAACCAGGAAAACTTGAAATAGGCAGATTTGACTATAAAATGATTAGATTTAATTAATGAAGGAGGAATTATGAATGATTCGAAAAGCTTCTATTATGAAATTGTTTCCTGGATTTCAGGAGGAATATAAAAAGCGCCATGACGAGCTATGGCCAAAAATGGTTACCGAGTTAAAAAATCATGGAGCCCATCATTATTCCATTTATCTAGATGATAATACGAATAACCTGTTTGCATATGTTGAGATTGAGAGCGAGGAAAAGTGGAATAAGATGGCTCAAACAGAAATTTGTCAAAAATGGTGGGCTTATATGAAGGATATTATGGAAACAAACCCAGATAATAGCCCTGTTTCATTAGAACTGAAGCAAGTATTTTATTTAGAGTAATAGGTTATAAGCCGCAAAAACTTGATGATGGATAAACGCTAATGAGTCCTCAAATTTCGAGGGCTTTTTTAGTTCTGCCAAGAGATTAATAGTTTACTTGTACGTACCAAATAAAATATTCCTATGAAAAACATTAGTTAAATGTTAAAATTTAATTAATTTTATACGGACAAGTTTAGTAAAAATTATTTTTTTAATTTACTTAATTGACTACGCTTACATCTGAAAATCGGTACTTAATTATTAAAATTAACCAATTGGAGAATAACCCTAAATGAAGAAGATACTTCATAGACTAAAGAAACAGTACCACAATTTAAAAATTAAATACAAACTTTTCTTACTAGTGTCATGGATTATGGTTATTTCATTTTCTTTTACTTTTTTCGGATTAACGTATGCTTTTCATATTTACGATGAACAGATTTATAGTAAGTCGTCACAAGTTTTAAGTACATCCTCTAATAGTATTGAGAGTGAATTGAAAAATTTAGAGGAACTGACCTATAATATTTTGACCGATTCCCAAATTCAACAATATTTATCTTCGATTAGTGAAGATAGTACCGAATATGATAAATTTCGTCTGCGTACGAACATGTTGGATAAACTGCTAAGCTATGCGAACAAGGAAGAATATATTCAATCTATTAATTTAGTTGATGTAAAAGGAGAAGAGTACGTCGTAGGACCAAGGACAGTTAAACTAACTCAACATCAAAAAGCAAATATTACCAAGATGACAATAAAGGCTAATGGCAGTAATGTTTGGTTAAATCCAGAGAAAAATGATTATATATTTGCTACAGCAAGAGAAATAAGACAGTTTCGAAACTTAAGCTTTGACAATCTAGGAACAATCATTATTTATATCAATATGGATAAACTTGTCGCGCATATTTTAGAGGGATCAAGAAAAATTGATGGTGAATTCTTAATTGTTAGAGATAACAATCCTATTTTCCCGAAAGAAACAAATCCTCCGTTAAAAGAAGCAGCGACATCCTTAGATTCTCACAAAATAGAATCAGGCTATCAAATAAAAAAAATTGATAATAAAAACTATTTCCTTGTCCACATTAAGTCCACCTACTTTGATTGGGGCTACTTGAATGTTATCCCCTTTAATCAAATCTTTGAGAATATAAATATGGTTAAAACATTCTTAATCATGATATTTATCCTAATGTTCGTTGGCGTAACAATTTTAGGTATACGCTTTGCCAGGAACATTACAATTCCTTTGGAGAATCTTGTAGATGGAATGCAATATGTAAAAGTCGGTGATTTTAAGGAAGCAAGAAAGAGAGTACTTAAAACAGCTATATCGCAAGAGGACGAGGTTGGTAAACTTCAACAAAATTTCCAGACAATGATCCAACAAATCGATGAATTAATTAATGAAAATTACTCAAAACAACTTACGATTAAAGAAACAGAGTTTAAGGCACTGCAAGCCCAAATTAATCCTCATTTTTTATACAATACGTTAGAATCCATCAATTGGTTAGCAAAAGGCAATGGCCAGACACAAATTTCCAAGATGGTAGAATCACTGGGGTTTTTGCTGCGTAATTCAATTAGCTTAAAACAACCACTGATCACCATTGAGGAAGAGCTTAATATCGTAAAAAATTATGTGATTATTCAGAAATATAGATTTGAAGAAAGATTGGATTTTCACATGATGGTCGATTCAGATATTTATGGGTTCTATATTCCGAAGCTAACGTTGCAGCCTATTATCGAAAACGCCATTCATTATGCACTAGAGCCAAAGATTGATCCTTGTAAAATTAGTATTTATTCGGTAATAAATCAAGAAACGATCAAACTAATTGTAGAAGATGATGGGCCCGGAATGGAGTCTGCCTTTATAGAAAAATTAAAAAGAGGCGAAGTGGAAACCCGTGGACAAGGGGTGGGCTTATCAAATATTAATGACAGAATTAAGCTGTCTTATGGGGATAAATATGAAGTAAGTATTGAAAGCGAACCCAATAAAGGAACGAAAGTTATCATTGTTTTACCTTTTAATAAGGGGGAAGAGCATGTATAAGGTATTGTTAGTAGATGATGAAAGAATCATTACTGAAGGAATGTCAAAGGTCATTAATTGGGAGTCAATTGGCACTAATTTAATTGGTACAGCAAGAAATGGGATTGAGGCCTACAGTATCATTGAGCAACAACAGCCAGATATCGTGATTAGTGATATTAAAATGCCTGGTATGAATGGTCTCGAGTTAGTGGCAAAGGTTCATAGCGTATTTCCCGAAATACGATTTATTTTGTTATCAGGCTTCAGTGAATTTGATTTCGCAAAACAAGCGATGCAATACGGAGTGAAGCATTATCTATTAAAACCTTGTAATGAAAATACGATTATGGATGCAGTATCCGAAATTTGTGAGGATTTTATACAAAAACAAAATCGAGAACAATTTATTCAGAAAATGAAAGGAACGCTAGAAAGTGTTCTTCCCTATGCCAAAGAACAGCTGCTGAAAGAATTTATTACCAATCATTATGAAAATAAAGATCTAGAGCATTATCAAAAGCTTTTTAATTTCGATTTAAATACTCCAAGCGTCAGGCTTGTGTTATTCCAGCTAGAGGGGAATTTTGAATTTGAACACATGTTTGCACTCAAAAATATTGCTGAACATATTTTTGATTCATATATTATTAGTTGTACAGTAGGGGAAACAATCTTATTTCTAATTGAGGATTATTGTGAATATCCTAAACTTCACTCTCAAATCGAAAAAATAAAAAAAACATTCTTTCAATATTACCAAATTGATTCTACAGTCGCCATTAGTGGTACAGGCAAAATTAGTAATGCGAATAAGCTATATAATGAAGCACTTGACTGTTTAACTTATCGCTTTTATTTAGGAGAAGGCGGCATCATTACAGAGAAAGACATTGCCTATCAAACCTCTGCTGATGAAATAGAATTCTATTATGATGACCAAACCTTCTGTCGATTAGTAAAATCTGGCTCCTGGGAGGATGTTAACAAAGATATACAATCGTTTTTTAATCATTTAATAGATTTAAGGCTTGATATCAATATCACGAAGTCTTATGTCATCCAATTATTTAATGCCATGATACGTTTATGCGAATCTAAAAAAATGAATACATATTTAACAAAATTAACGCTTCTCTTAGATATAGACACGATTCAAAATTTGAAAACCTTTTTTGAAAGCGTTGCCCAAGAAATTACTCTATCATTCTTTAATCAAAACAATAATAAACATTCAACGATTATCAAGAAAGTCATCGAGACAATTGAAAAGTATATTAGTAATCAAAATTTATCTTTGCATTGGGTTGCAAATGAAATGTTATATATGAACGCAGATTATCTTGGGAAACTTTTTAAGAAAGAAACAGGTGAAAAGTTTTCAAATTATATAACGAGATTAAGAATTGAGTTAGCGATTAATTTGATAGAAAAGGAAAATGATGTAAAGGTATTTGAAATTGCTGAAAAAATTGGTTATGGTGAAAACCCTCAATATTTTAGTCAAGTATTTAAAAAACATACAGGATATACTCCATCAGAATACAAGAGAGAGTCCTTACAAGGGTTGTAAAAAATAGTAAAAGGGGAAAAAAACGATGAAAAAACTATTGTTTTCAACTTTATCCCTAGTAATGGTATTTTTCGCTGGTGGTTGTGGAAAATTCAATCTAGCAGATTCTGCAGAAAGTAAAGGTAAAGAGGAAATCACTATAAGAATTGCCTGGTGGGGCGAACATCCACGACATGATTATACCTTGGAAGTAATAGAATTGTTTGAGAAAAAATATCCAAATATTAATGTTGAGCCTTTATATGCAAATTGGGACGATTATTGGAAACGATTAGCCCCGATGGCAGCGGGTAATCAACTACCTGACATTATTCAAATGGATTTGCTATATCTTAGGACATACAGTGAAAATCACTTGCTTGAAGATTTAACCCCATATATTAATCAAGAAACGATTAAAACAGAAACAATCAGTGAGGGAATTCTCACTGGCGGGAAAATCGGCGGAAATTTGTATGGTTTTCCATTAGGATTAAATGCACCAGCAATCGTCGTGGATCCAAATTTACTTTCTTCAGATGTGGCTAATTATCCGAAAGCTAATTGGACATGGAGCGATTTTGAAGAAATTGTTTTACAAGTTCACAAAGAAAAGCAAATTTATGGTACAAACGGTATGAAATCCCCTGATGTGTTCTTCTCGTATTACTTACGTACTAAAGGAATGAATTTATATAATAATTCTGGAACTGGATTAGGTTATGAGAATGATCAATTGTTTATTGATTATTTCAAGATGCAATTAAGACTACTGGAAAATGGTGCGTTTCCAAGAACGGATGTTACAGAACAGATAAAAGCAATAGAGGATGAGTTATTAGTAAAGCAACAATCACCGATGCAATGGGTATATTCCAACCAATATTTTGGCTTTTTGGAAGCAACAAACCGTCAGCTAGATCTTATTCCTCCTCCAGGTCCAGGACAAGAGTTGGGGCTTACCGTGAAGCCTAGTATGCTTTTTTCAATGTCAGATAGTTCAAAGCATAAAGAGGCGGCTGCTAAATTTATTAATTTCTTTATAAATGATATTCAAGCAAATAGACTAATAAAAGGTGAAAGAGGAGTTCCCATTTCTACGCATGTAATAGAAAAAATAGAAAATGATTTAACAGATATCCAGAAAAAGGTATTCGACTATGTAAATAATGTAAGAAATACAAACCAAAATGTTGAAAAAGCAGATCCCCTTGGCAGTATAGAGGTAGTGAAAATATTACAAGATGTTTCGGAACGAATATTGTTTAAAAAAATTTCACCTGAAGAAGGGGCGCAAATATTTAGAACAGAAGCTAACAAAATCCTTTCAAACAAAAACTAACCTATCCACCAAGATGAAAGCTCCCTTGAACCATGCACTGATCAGCATGGTTCAAGGGAGCTTTTCTATTTCTAATTAAATGTCTGATTTTTAAACAAACAAAGCGGAAAATTGGATTCAGACTATTTTGATTTCATTGCATAATTAGAAATGTAAACACTTACATAAAAGTGTGAAAAAAGAAGGGGGAAGTAATAAATGAAGAAATTTTTAGTGTTATTGTTTACTTTTGTTATGGTTTTTTCATTAGCAGCATGTAACAGCAGTAGTACATCAAGCGGTGAAGAATCTAAACCTAAAGAAGACAAAAAAGATGAACAAGTAACTCTTCGCATAGCATGGTGGGGCTCTCAACCGCGACATGATTATACTCTTGAAATTATTAAAATGTATGAAGAAAAAAATCCTAATGTAAAGATTGAAGCAGAATATGCAGCCTGGGATGACTACTGGAAGAAGCTAGCTCCACAAGCAGCAGCAAATGAGCTTCCAGATATTATTCAAATGGACTTATCATACTTTTCACAGTATGCCCAAAATAATCAAATTGCTGATTTAACTCCATATTTGGATAAACAAATCAATACAAAAGATATTAGTGAAAACATCATTGATGGCGGTAAACTTGGCGACAAGCTATATGGTATTAACGCTGGTGTAAACGTTGTTGGTTTCCATCATGATCCAGCAATACTTAAAAAAGCTGGTGTAGATTCTATACCTGAAAATTGGACTTGGGACGATTACAAAGAAATCGCAGCAAAAGCAAAAGACGCTGGCCTATTTATGGATACTAGTATGAAGGCTGATGTATTTTTCAACTACTATTTAAGAACAGAAGGTAAGTCATTATATAGCAAAGATGGAGCATCTCTAGGATATAAGGATGACAAGTTGTTCATCGATTTCTTTAATATGCGTTCTGATTTGATTAAGGACAAAGCAGTTCCAACTCCTGATTATTTAGCACAACTTAAAGGAATTGAAGATGATCCTGTTGTTACACAAAAGGCAATTGGTATCTGGCAATGGTCAAACCAGTTTGTTGGATTACAACAAGTTGCAAATAGAGAACTAGCTATCGCTCCAATGCCTGGTCCTGACAGCAAAGCTGGTTTATATTTAAAACCTAGTATGTTCTGGTCAGTTGGAAATAATTCGAAAAATAAAGAAGAAGCTGCAAAATTTATTGACTTCATGATCAATGATATCGAAGCTAACAAATTAAATCTAGGCGATCGTGGTGTTCCTGGTTCTTCAACTGTAAAAGAAGCATTAAAGCCGTTGCTTTCACCAGCACAAGTTCAGGTATTTGATTATGTGGATTGGACAGAAGGAAACAGCTCAGCATTCGATGGTCCAGACCCAGTTGGTGCCGGACAAGTGATTGAAACGCTTGACAGTTTAGCTGAACAAATGGCTTATGGAAATATATCAGTGAAAGATGCTGCAAAACAGTTTAGACAACAAGCTGAAAGTGTCTTAGCACAAAACAAAAAATAATTTCCACTTCGATAGCTGATCACTTTTTTAGATCAGCTATCGTCCTTCATCTTAGGAAATGAATCCAAAGCATAAGGAGATGAATGAATGAGTACACGTGTGATAAAGGAAAATATAAGAGCAGATATTACGATCCGCCCTGTTACCAAACGAAGCCGTGCCATCAAGGAAAACTTGACCGGATATGCGTTTATCAGTCCGTTTATTATTGGATTCCTTGCATTTACGTTAATTCCTATACTAGCATCTTTATATTTATCATTTACAAACTATAATCTATTTGCACCACCGACATGGATAGGATTTGATAACTACTTAAAAATGTTTACAGCGGACCCTCGCTATTGGCAATCATTAAAAGTTACACTCATCTATGTGGCTGCTGGGGTTCCTTTAAGACTCGCCTTCGCATTATTAATTGCCTTGATGTTAAATACAGCATCGAAAGCTGTTGGACTGTATCGCTCATTGTTCTATTTACCTTCACTTATCGGCGGCAGCGTTGCCGTTGCGATTATGTGGCGTAATGTTTTTGGTGATTTAGGTATTGTCAATATATTACTAGATACACTTGGGATCCCAATCGTTAAATGGTTTGGTAACCCGACTGCAGCGTTATGGATGCTCATCTTCTTGTCAGTATGGCAATTTGGTTCTTCGATGCTGATCTTCTTAGCTGGATTAAAAGGTATTCCAAAAAGTTATTATGAAGCAGCTAGCGTTGACGGAGCAAATGGAATACAGCAATTCTTCAAAATCACTCTTCCAATGCTAAGCCCAGTTATTCTATTCAATACGGTAATGCAAACTATTGCTGCATTTATGACATTTGTACCAGCGTTTATTATCTCTAAAGGTACAGGAGGCCCGTTAGACGGAACCCTTCTTTATTCATTATATTTATTCATCCAAGGTTTTGAGTTCTTTAATATGGGTTATGCTTCAGCAATGGCATGGATCATGCTTATTATCGTAGGAATATTAACAGTTATTATTTTTACAACATCAAAATACTGGGTTCACTATGAATCGGAAGGGGGCAAATAACAATGGCATCGAAGTTAAGATCACCAAGATGGTGGATATATCACATACTAGTGGGCGGTTTTGCATTATTAATGCTTTATCCTGTTATTTGGCTCCTAATGAGCTCATTTAAACCAAGTGACACGATTTTTATTACGGCAAAGTCACTAATTCCTGAAACTTGGATTTGGACAAACTTTGCAGAAGGTTGGAAAGGGATTGGCGGCAATTCATTTGGGGTGTTCATTAAAAATACAGCAATCCTGGTAGTAATTACCTTAATTGGTCAGGTAATCTCATCTGCTGTTATTGCCTTTGGATTTGCACGATTAGAGTTTAAAGGAAAAGCAATTTGGTTTGGAATCATGATGGTTACCTTAATGCTTCCACATGATGTGGTAATGGTACCGCAATATATCATTTTCTCAAAGCTTGGATGGCTTAACTCCATTAAACCACTTGCGATACCAGCATATTTTGGACATCCGTTCTTTATCTTCTTATTAGTTCAATTTATACGAACCATTCCAAGAGAACTAGATGAAGCAGCAATTATTGATGGCTGTGGTACCTTCAAGATCTTCTCGAAGATTATTTTGCCGTTGATACGACCAGCTTTAGCAACATCTGCGATTTTCTCATTCTATTGGACTTGGGAATCCCTATTAGGACCTGTACTATATTTAAATAGCCCATCAAAGTATACAGTTTCCATGGCTTTAAATATGTTCCTAAGTAATGAAACGGTATCTAACTGGGGCGCAATGTTTGCCATGTCTGTGGTTACCTTGATTCCTGTATTCGTTATTTTCTTCCTCTTCCAACGTCATGTTGTAGAAGGTATAAGTACCAGCGGATTGAAAGGGTAATATGTTGTTCAAAGGTATGATAATTAAAATACCAGACTATCTTAAACCTTTGCCACTTCGTACATGATTTAGATCTTAATCAGAAGTGGCAAAGACTATATCATATTGGAATTAAGGTTTTCAATGGAGTAAGGGGGATTATGAATGGAAACTTCTACTTTTATGGGCGGTTTTTATAAGTTGCTTGAATGGATATCAAGACTAGCGTTCTTAAACATACTATGGATTTCTTTTTCACTTCTAGGTCTGGTCATCTTCGGTTTTTTTCCTGCAACGGTGGCAATGTTCTCGGTTGTCCGAAAATGGATGCTGGGAAAAGAGGATGTTTCTATCTTTAAGACATTTTGGACTGCATATAAACGGGAGTTTTTAAAGAGTAATCTTCTCGGCTTAATGATTTTTGCCATTGGAATTGTTTTGTACATAGATTTTCAGTTCATCCAAAATGCTGCCAATAGTTTCGTATCTATTCTTTATGTCCCATTTTTTATCATCACGTTCATTTTTATTTCAATGCTGTTTTATATCATTCCAATTTTTGTGCATTATGATATGAATATTAGTCAGGTAATTAAAAACTCCTTTTTTGTAATGATTATGAATCCACTCTCTACCTTTTATATGCTGATAGGCAGCTTTGGTATATGTTTTGCACTTTCCTATGCGCCGCCAATATGTATCCTATATAGCGGAAATCTATTAGCCCTATTTATTATGAAACCCGCAACTAATGCCTTCGAAAAAATTAATCAAAAATCTAAGTTAGTACTCAATTAAATAATAAATATTTGGGAGAGATAGTGGAGGGAATTTACTATCTCTCCCTTTCAACATTTTACAATTCTTGAGGAGGAAACAAACATGAACTCGTTTATCCATGAAGATTTTTTATTGAAGTAATTAAAGAGAATGCAGACATACACACAAAGGTTTTACTTTCTTTTCGTCCAGACAAAGCGTTAAATATCAATCTGCCAACCTTCAAAGAGTATATTGATAAGCTGTCCGAAGTTACAAATACCAGCATTACTACATATGAAGACTTACTAAAATCACTCGATATGAGGATAAATGTATTTCATGAGGCCGGAAGTCGTATATCTGATCATGCCTTCAAAACACTGCCATTTGAAGAAACTACGTTAGATGAAGTATCGATCATTTTTTCAAAGGGAATGAAAGGTGAAATGATATCAAAAGTCGGAAACAGGAATACAATCAAAGAGGCTCTTATAGATCATACACAATAAGGGGAGATTTAAGGTGAAAATTGGATTTATTGGTACGGGTTGGTTCACAAATATGCATTCAAATATTTTAGGCGAAATGAACGGAATAGAGGTTACGGCATTTTGTGGAACAAGTATTGAAAAAGCAGAAGCCGAAGCAAGAAAATGGTCCAATGCCCTGGCTATGCAAACGTAGAGCAAATGTTAGATAAACAAAAACTAGATGCCGTCTATATATGTGTACCGCCAATGGGCCATGGTTCCATTGAACATGGGTGCTAGAAAGAAGGATCCCTTTTTTGTGGGGAAGCCGCTTGGAATACATGATGAGCCATATGAAATTACCAGAAAGATAGAAGAGCAGGGTCTTATTACTTCTGTAGGCTACCACTGGCGTTATAAAGACATCACTAACAAGGCATTATCCCTTCTTCAGGAGCGTCAAGTGGGCATGGCTCTTGGTTATTGGATGGGGAATATGCCGATGGTCCCTTGGTGGAGAGACGTGAAAAAGTCAGGCGGACAATTTATGGAACAGACTACACATATTGTCGATCTTTTACGTTTTCTCTGTGGTGAGATAAAGGAAGTCTATGCTGCTTATAGCAGCAGGACGATGGCGGAAAAAGTTGAGGGGACAACGGTTTCTGATGTAGGAAGTGTAATCTTAAAGCTAAACAATGGCATCGTTGCGAATATTTAAAATACCTGTATTCTCCCTGATTCAAACAAGGTTGGGCTTGAAGTTTATACGGATAGAGGAGTAATAGAAATCAATTCCGATCAATTAAGAGTAACTCGTGGTAAGGAGATTATCGAATATACAAGTCAAATGGACCCATACAAAGTAGAAAATAAAATCTTTCTTGATGCCGTCAGAACAGGGGATCCAACTCAAATCTTATCATCCTATAAAGATGCGGTAAAAACACATCGTGTTACGGCTGCAGCTACTCAGTCTGCAAGAACTGGAAAACCAGTTAAGCTGGTCAAGGAGGATGAACAATGAAAGTAGAACATGTCATCATTCATAAAAATGATAATGTTTTAGTAACCATGAGAACGTTTATGGCGGCGTAGTGTCTAAACTGACTAAATCTATTGAGGGACCAGGTAATGACCTCGTTTCTGGGTTTGTTTAATGGTAAAGTAGTCGCTATCCAGCCAACCCCGCACGGAAAAGTTGTCCCAAAATTAAATGCTCAGAATGGTCTGTACACATTTGTTCTACAAGGGATTGAAGAGGGAAGTGAAGTTGAAAAGTACGAAATTATTTCTTCCATTTCCAGAGGAATAAACCCCTATGAGAATTGGCATGAAGTTTTGAAACTTGCAGAATCTGAGGATCTTGAATTTGTTTTTTCAAATACGACAGAAGCTGGCTTAACCTATATAAACGAATCCTATAATATTAATCAATCACCTAAGTCATATCCCGGAAAACTTGCCGCTTTTCTTTACCATAGATTTATAAAAATGAACGGTGACCCTTATACCGGGTTAACAATTATACCATGTGAATTGGTTGAGAATAATGGTGATTTGTTAAAGAGCTTAGTAATAAAGTATTCAAATGCTTGGAATTTAGGGGAAGACTTTATGGTTTGGGTAAACCAACATATTAAATTCTGTAATACATTAGTCGACCGAATTGTACCTGGATATCAGAAGAAAAATATCGATCATTTTCAAGATGTACTTGGGTATGAAGATAATTTAATTGGAGTAGGTGAGCCGTATTCTTTTTGCGATCGAAGGAAATGAAACGATAATGGAAAATATACCATTTCACAAGGCAGGGTTAAACGTTAAATGGGGTGATGTTACCCCATATCGTCAGTTAAAGGTCAGCTTATTAAATGCACCTCATACGTTGTTATTTTCGATTGGTTTTCTATCGGGATTAAATACGGTATTTGAAGTAATGGAGGATAAAAATGTTAGTGAATTTGTAAAGAAGGTCATTTTCGAAGAAATTCTTCCAGTCTTATCATTTGATGCCAAGGAAAAGACTGATTTTGCCCATTCCGTAATCGAACACTTCAGCAACCGATTCGTTGAACATTTTCTTGGTGATATTGGCTTAAATGCAATTAGTAAATTTAAGACAAGGGTATTGCCAATTCTATTAGATTGGATAGAAAGGGACAACCGGATTCCAAGCCTCTTATCTTTTTCAATGGCAGCTTTGTTTCATTATTACCGTCCCACAAGAGTTACCGATGATGAGCATATGATAGGGAATCGAGCTGGCGGGGAATACAAAATCCGTGATTCAAAAGAGGCGGTTTCAGCTTTTTCAGAAGCCTGGGAGGCCTATGATGAGAACCGGTTAGGGCTTGAACAGCTTGTAGGAAAAGTACTTGAAAACGAAGCGTTATGGGGTTTTAATTTGGCTAATATTGCTGGGTTGACTGAAATTATCTTCGGCCATTTAGAAAGTATACTTCAGATTGGGATGTCTGAAAGCTTGTCCAGCTTACTACAGGACCCCATTCCCAAGGTGGATGGCCGATGAAAAGTAAAAAAATACGATTATGGGAGTCTGTAAATTTTGAAGAAAACGGTCCTAGTGAAAACGCGCCAAGTATCCAGCTGTCTTTGCTTGAAGGGGGTGGGCCGCATCCCGTCATCATCATAGCACCCGGAGGAGCTTACGCTTTCCGCGCTCCACATGAGGCATACCCTATAGCCTATTGGCTGAACGACATTGGAATCTCTGCTATTGTTCTAAATTATCGAGTTGCTCCATACAAACATCCCATACCGTTAGAGGATGTAAAGAGGGCTATTAGACTAACAAGATATCATGCGCCAGAGTGGAGATTAGATCCAAATCGTGTTGGAATTCTTGGGTTTTCTGCAGGAGGTCATTTAGCCTCCACTGCAGGAACGCACTTTGACTATGGAAATAAACTGGCCGATGACCCAATTGAATGTTATAGCAGCCGCCCTGATTTAATGGTCTTATGCTACCCCGTTATTACAATGGGAGAACAAACCCATGAGGGAAGTAGGCAAAATTTATTAGGGGAGAATCCAAACGAAGAAATCAAGAGTATTTTATCTAATGAAACTCAAATTACAAAAGAAACTCCGCCAGCATTTCTTTGGCACACGGCCGATGATAATGCGGTAGACGTGGAAAACTGCTTGCTTTTTGCTTCCGGTTTAAGCAAGCATAAAATACCATATGATCTTCATGTATTTGAAAGCGGTCGGCATGGATTAGGTTTAGCTCAGGAGCATCCAGAAGCAAAAGTTTGGCCAAGTCTGTGTGAAGCTTGGTTAAGGAAAAGGGGGTTTTAACAAGTTGAATCAAATGTTCCGATACTCCCGTTATTTAGGGATCCCAAATTATGAAGGTGCTGCTGCTCCTGTAATGTTAGGAACCGAGAAGCAAAAGAGTGGTGGGTCATTTACAAACATTTTAAGGTTTCCGGTTCCAAATACTGTGAAAGCAAGTTGACGATTGACATAATAAATAGATAGCTTGCAGAATGATTAAGTCATATTCTGCAAGCTTTTTTATTTGTTTAGTAGGAACTTAGTCTTTAGGGATGTAGTAAATTCATAAGGAAAACTACCTAATTAATAATAGGAGTAAAATCCTGTTTTTTACAATCACTGTTTATTAAACATTCATAACTGTATTTTTACTATTAAAAAGTCCATTAGGAAGCTAATATACAGTTGAAAACGCTGCCAAAACAGCGGGGAAGGAGCTGAATTTATAGTAAGTAATTAAGTGATAAAAATAGGAAAATAATGTTCAATAGGGGAGGAAAGCAAGCGAATATGAAAAAAAGCAATTCGAGGAAGTTATTTGTTGTTATTCTTAGTATTTTGTTATTAATAACCTCTGTTCCGGCTGCACCAAATCAAGTTTCCGCGGAGGCACCATCCATTTTAAAAAAATTTGATTTTGGAACACCAACAAGCGCCGTGAAAGATGGCTATTTAAAAGTTTCTTCAGACACAGCCTATTCGGCAGAAACCGGTTACGGTTTTGCTGATATCTCCAAGGTAACCTCTACAGATCGATCAACATCAGACCATTTGAATTCAGATTTTATATTAACAACTGAGACTCCCTTTAACGTAGATCTACCAAATGGTGACTATTCGGTCACAGTTATTGCTGGTGATGACACAGAAGTAACCGAAGTGGGTGTTAAGGTGGAAAATATTCAGAAAATTCAAAACACGACAATTCCAACTGGTCAACACATTGAACGGAAGTTTGAGATTGCACTCATTGATGGACAATTCAACTTTGAATTTACAGGAGCTACCCCAAAAATAAACGGAATCATCATTGAGAAAGTTTCAGAAAGAACGGCAGGAGAACTACCAACCGTTTATATTGCAGGTGACTCAACTGTTCAGACTTATGATGAATATTGGAGACCAGAAGCTGGCTGGGGCCAGATGATTCCTCGCTATTTCAGTTCAGATGTAACCTTTAAGAACCAAGCGATTGGCGGTAGAAGTACTAAGTCGTTTATAAATGAAGGCCGTTTAGATAATATTCTTAGAGAAATTAAACCAAAAGACTATTTTCTCATTCAATTTGGCCATAACGATGCAACCGTCAGTTTACCGGACCGTTATGCATCGGTACCAGATTATAAAAATTATCTAAAAACCTATATTAATGGCGCCCGCCAACGAGGTGCAACACCAATTCTTGTTACTCCTGTTGGGAGACGTGACTTTAACACAACAACTGGCAAATTTAATGTCAGCTTTCCAGAATATGTTCAGGGAATGCAAGAAGTAGCAGCAGAAATGAATGTCGACGTAGTCGATTTAAGTGCACGAAGTGTTGCCTATTACGACACCATTGGACCTGAAGGAAGTCTTTCCGTATTTTTACATACAGACCCAGGTGTTTATACTGCATTCCCAAATGGATCCCAGGATAATACACACTTTCAGGAATACGGGGCCATTCAGCTCGCACGTCTAGTATCAGATGAAATTAAAAATCTGAATATTCCACTTTCTCAGTATGTTACCGGTATAGAACCTCCTGCAAATGTTCCAGGCAAACCAACTGACGTGGAAGTAAGCAGCATTAGTAATGCTGGTGCGCTTGTAACTTGGAAATCTATAGATGGAGCTGACATTTACAGGATTTACCGAAAACTCTCCACTGACAGCGAATATAAATCGGTGGGTACCTCTACCATTCCTCAACTTAATATAACAGGAATGGAAGAAGGGAAAACCTACGACGTTTATGTTACTGCGGTTAATGGAAAAGGTGAATCCGAAATATCGGATGTGAAACAATTTACAACGAAAAAAGCAACCTTAAAATTTGACTTTGGAATCGCAGGAAGTCCTGTTGCCGAAGGATTTACTGAGGTTAATCTATCAACTTTATATACACCTCAAAGAGGCTATGGGATTGTAGATGCAACAGGTATGATTGGACGCGACCGCAAAACAGGTGACAATCTTGTTCGAGATTGGCTAGGCTATTTTAACATCGGATGGAAATTTAACGTTGATGTGCCAAACGGACTTTATGCTTTAAAAGTCTATGTTGGCGATTTAACAGGAAGTGCAAGAACCACTCTTGCCGTTGAAGGTCAGGATTATGGCACAATTTCTTCATCTAAAAATAACTATACAACTAAAGTCGTTTCTCAGGTTTCCGTTAAAGATGAACAAATGAATTTTAGTTTCGGGGGGCAAACAGGGATTGTTAACGCTGTTGAAATAACCCCAATATTGATTGCTCCGTCAAATCTTAAAGTGGATGACAAATCATTAAATGCTGAAAATCCATATGTTACTCTATCATGGAAACCAGTTGAGGATGCAGTCAAATATAATGTTTACCGAAAAGTTGCCGGGACAAGTGATTTTATATTGGTTGGCAGCTCCAAAACAACATCCTATACAGATAGTACGGTGGATGTTGGGATGGAATATCAGTATGTTGCTACAACGGTAGATAATACAGATGTGGAAACAGATCCTTCACTTCCGTTAAAAGTGGTAATGGTGGATCCATCAAAGCCAGTTCCAGCTAAACCAGGTAACCTACAGGTTGGTGAAGTAAATAAGAATGACCTTACGATTAGCTGGGATCAGGTAGAAGGAGCTATTACGTATAATGTGTACCGTTCGAAAAAGGCGAATGGAACATTTGAATTTATTGGTAAAACGAAAACTATATCTTACAAAGATGAAACTGTTTTAACAACGATTCCTTATTTTTATAAGGTTTCAGCTGTTAATGCAGGTGGAATTTCAGAGCTATCCGATAGCCTAAAAACACCAGCTGTAACTAAATTAAAAAGACAAATGGAAGACATTGACCGTGCTCCCGTTGCCATGAAAACGGAAGAAGGCGTTTTTGTCAGCTGGAGAATGCTCGGAACCGATCCTGAGGGTGTTAGCTTTAACGTCTACCGTGACGGTGAAAAGGTTAATTCTAAACCCATTACTACCAGCACCAACTACGTTGATAAAGAAGGAAAATCTAAATCAACTTATGAAGTTCGTGCGGTAATTGACGGAAAAGAAAGAAAATCAAAGGACACTACGAATGTATTAAATCAAAATTACATGGATATTCCGCTTCAAAAACCAGCGGATGGTGTGACACCACTTGGCGATCCATATTCATACCGTGCGAATGATGCAAGTATCGGTGATTTAGATGCTGATGGAAAGTATGAATTGGTGTTAAAGTGGGATCCAACCAATTCCAAGGATAACTCTCAAGCAGGCTATACCGGCAATGTATATGTAGATGCCTATGAAATGGATGGTACTTTAAAATGGCGGATTGATTTGGGTAAAAATATTCGTGCAGGTGCTCACTATTCACCGTTCCTCGTTTATGATTTTGATGGGGATGGAAAAGCAGAGATTGTTTTTAAAACGGCAGATGGCACCACGGACGGGCAGGGAACAGTAATCGGCAAAGCGGATGCAGACCACCGTAACAGCTCAGGTTACGTTCTGCAGGGTGCAGAATACTTAACTGTATTTGAGGGTGAGACTGGAAAAGCACTTACTACAACTGATTACGAACCACCACGAGGTGACGTTGGTGCTTGGGGTGACAGCTATGGTAATCGTGTTGATCGTTTCCTTGCTGCGGTTGCTTATTTAGATGGCGAAACTCCAAGTATAATCATGGCACGTGGATATTATACAAGAACCGTACTTACTGCTTATCAATTTAAAAAAGGAAAATTGACAAAGCAGTGGCTTTTCGATTCCAACGATGAAGAGCATAGAGACTATGCAGGACAAGGTTACCATAACTTAAGTGTTGCTGATATCGATAAGGATGGTAAAGATGAAATCGTTTACGGTCAGGCAGTAATCGATGATGATGGTAAGGGCATATATACAACCGGTTTAGGACATGGGGATGCACAGCATGTGAGTGATCTTGATCCAACAAGACCAGGGCTTGAAGTTTTTGCTGTGCAGGAGCATACAGATAGTCCGTATGGATATGACATGCGCGATGCAGAAACTGGCGAAATTTTATGGGGTGTGAAAACAGGCCAGGATACAGGTCGCGGAGTTGCGGCAGATATTGACCCAAGGTATGAGGGTGCAGAAGCATGGGCAATTTCAGGTGCCTGGAACAGCCAGGTTGGGGGACTCTATAGTGCACAAGGACAAAAAATTTCCGAAAACATTCCTTCTAGTAACTTTGCAATTTGGTGGGATGGAGACTTATCTCGTGAGCTAGTAGACCACAAATGGAATGATACCACGTCAAAAGGTGTTGGAACCATAGACAAATGGGATTATGAAAATAATAAGCTAGTAAATATTCTTACCGCCGAAGGAACGCAATCTAATAACGGTACAAAAGGAAATCCGGTCTTACAGGCTGATTTGTTTGGTGACTGGAGAGAAGAAATCATTTGGAGAACGGATGATAGCAGTGCCTTAAAGGTGTACATGACAACAGAGGAAACAGAAAATAGAATTTACACCTTAATGAATGACCCTCAGTATCGATTATCAATTGCTTGGCAAAACGTCGGCTATAACCAGCCGCCGCATACTAGCTTCTTCCTTGGAACAGGCATGTCGAAGCCTCCTGTACCAAGCATTGATGTAGTAGAAATACCAGATGTGAATGCACCTGAAACCGAACATGAGGTAAGAGGGGAAGTACAGGAAGGCTGGTATCATAATCCGGTCACAGTGAATTTGACTGGATATGACTATCAATCTGGTATTAAAGCAACTTATTTTTCATTAAATGGCTCTGCAGAACAGGAAGGCAATACCGTAAGCATAACAGAGGATGGCCGACAGGTTCTTGAATATTGGAGTGTTGATAAGGCCGGTAACATCGAACCCAAGAAAACCGTTGAAATTAACATAGACAAATCGGCTCCAGATATTACCTTCACAGTGGAGGACGGTACAGAATTCAAAGTGGACACAGTTATGAGTATTACTTGTAAAGCAGCAGACGAGTTATCAGGAGTTGCCTCCTCAACATGTGAGGATGTTTCTATACCTGCCTATGAGCTTGGTTTAGGAAGCCATACATTTAAGGCAGATGCTCAAGACGTTGCTGGCAACAGATTGACTAAATCAGTAACGATTCATGTCGTTGTTGATTTTGATAGTCTAGGAAGACTTACCGGGTTCTTCTTAACAGAAACGAGCGGAGATCGTAATATCTTAGGCTCTTTAACTGCAAAACTTAATTCGGCAAAAGCTTCTGAGGAAAAAGGGAACAAGGGTGCAAGAGATGGTCAACTAAATGCTTATATCAACGAAGTTAAAGCAAAAACGAATAAAGACTTCACAGAAAAACAAGCGCAAATATTAAAACAGTATGCTGAATCATTGATGAAATAAAAATAAAACTGGGTTCCAAAGAACTGATCATTCTTTGGGACCCTGTTTTTTGTTATTAATCATACTACTAATTAGCGAATCACAAGTGGACACCACAGTATAGCACCTCTACTCACTACATCCACGCTCTTAATTGTGAGGATTTATTAAATTCTTATAAGACTACATAGTAACTTTTAACCATGAACATTAAATAAGCAGGCAATTATTGATAGATAAATTTCTACTATTCTAACAACCATGTTTGAAATGGATAGGAATTAAGTCACATATGGCTATAGTTATCGATTAGAGTCTCCAATACACTAAATTATAGAAGCGCTTTCAATTTGTAAAAAAATAAAAAAGGAAAGAAGGTTAGAAAATGAATTCTAATATAATTAAAACACCTTTTCCTCGTTTAATTGCAGGTATTTCTATTGGAAGCTTTGGTTATAATCTTGCTCTCATAACTCCTTTAGCATTCCTGCATACAGTAAAGCTAGCTATGCTTGATCCTGCAAGCGTTACTAAAAACTTTAGTATCCTTGGTTTGATGACTGGCGTAATTGGTATTTTAAGTCAATATATGGCAGGTGTGATAAGCGATAGGACTACATGGAAATTAGGACGCCGGCGCCCTTGGATTTTGTTGGGTTCCATTGGAGGAGCCGTGGCACTTTACGGGGTCGGAGCTGCTAAATCCTTTACGATGGTTCTATTGTTTTGGGCATTAGCGAAAATCACGCTAAGTTTTATGAGAACTGCCTTAACAGCATTAATTCCCGATCAAGTGCCAGCAGCAAACAAGGAAATTCTAATCCATTTAACTTAGGAAAGAGGAATGAAAATTCCCTTTGATAATTCTTTCGATAAGCGAAATACCATGCTATACTAATAAAAGTCACCAACAAAAACATTTTGAGAAGGGTTGTCTTTGGTAAATGTCGAGTAGTATGATAAAAGCTTTTATTAGTCTCTTTTTGGTTTCTGTTTTATGGGGGTGTAATTATCCGGTCAGTTCCTATTTACTGCAAGGATTTTCACCTGTTTTTTTATCAACCGTTCGAATTTGCTTTACCTCACTTTTTTTGATAATCGTAGCCATGATTCATAAAGGAATGAAGCGTCCCACCATTTCAGAGTGGAAATACCTCATTGGTGTTGGAATCTTTGGAACCCTGTTAAATCAAACCTTCTACTTTACGGGTCTCCATCATACAACACCAGCTAACGCCTCATTAATAATTTCCTTGGCACCGATAGCGACAATTTTATTGGAACGAATCATCTTTAAGGTCAAGTTTACCATTAAAAAATCGGCAGGAGCCATTATTAGTTTAATTGGTGTTTTTTCAATTATTGGTGTTGCAAATGGCGGGTTGGGAATCTCATGGGGAGATTTTAACATACTAATCGCCATGCTTTGCCTCTCGATTAGTATATTATTTATCCGAGGTTTATCAAAAACTATGAACACATTTATTATTACGATATACTCAACCGTACTAGGAAGTGTACTAATGATTCCTGCTGCCGGTGTCGAAAACTTTGTGAGCGGCTCTGTCATCAGCCACTCTCTTTTTATGTGGATTTTGTTAATTTTTGCTGGGATCATGGCTCAAGGTATTGCTGGGTTTTGGTGGAATAAAGGCGTAGCTAAAGTTGGTGCAGGTACAGCTTCAATGTTCATGAATATCCAGCCGTTTGTCGCCATCCTAGCCTCTCATTTTATTTTAGGGAATCATATCTTGCTGAATCAAATCATTGGCGGTATTTTGGTATTACTAGGCGTATTTATTGCAAATATGCCATCGGCTAAAACCGTGGTTTCTACTGGGTCAAATAAAGCGGTAATGTAAAGAGTCCTCCCACACTGGAGGATTTTTTTTTGGTCTAAATGACTACATCCGGAGAAATAATAGGATTAATTTTGTTT
Source organism: Bacillus sp. ISL-46 (assembly GCF_018613205.1). Taxonomy (NCBI): domain Bacteria; kingdom Bacillati; phylum Bacillota; class Bacilli; order Caryophanales; family Bacillaceae; genus Bacillus; species Bacillus sp. ISL-46. The sequence goes on along the minus strand of NZ_JAGGQR010000011.1, from coordinate 87,097 downwards.
TTGCCATTGTTTCCGATAAGTAAGGGGCGTGATTTGTTCCCTAGATTTAAATAAATTAATAAAATGGCTGACATTATCAATTCCTACCGAATAAGCAATCTCAGATACAGAGAGGTCTGAGTATTTTAATAACTTCTTAGCATAGGAGATTCGACAATTGATAAGATACTCATTTGGAGTAATTCCTGTATATTTCTTAAATTCTCTTACTAAATGAAATTTACTAATCGCATGTGCTGAAGCTAACTGATCAAGTGAAATCCTCGCGTTAAACCTCTTTTCCAACTCCTTCATGATACTACTTATTGAATCAGGGATGAGCGCCCCAGAGGGGATAGTTGTATTTGCCGCAAAAATAAGCTCCGTTAATAAATCAGTTATTAATTTTGAAGAGATCGGTTCTTTATGAAAATCATGGGTTTGCTGGACATCTAAAAGGTTGCTCATGATTTGAGTAATGTGAGAATTTTCAGGCACTGATACTACTGGAGATTCGTGTCGCTGAAAATAATGATAATGCCCCTGACTCGCTGGACCATTGAAATGCACCCAAATAATATCCCAAAGCTCCTTTTTATCCGTCTCATAGTAATGATAGTTCATGCAATCTATAAAAAAAATCTGATTGGGAAGCAGGGTATATTTTTTATTGTCATAGGTTAAGTAACCCTTACCGCCTCGGGTGAAAACAATTAAATAGGAAGGAAGATGTTCTCTCTCTGTAAAATAGTTAGGCTTTGTTTGGAAGCTGCCTATTTCTTGTACATAAAAAAATGTATTCCTGGCAATCGAGCTGGGGGTGGCCATAATCCTAACGGAATCTTCTGACCAGTCATAGGACGCACGTTCTTTAAAAGTAACCATGCAACATCCTCCTTTAAGCAAGATACTGTTATAAATGAACAAGATAGTTTGATGTTATTTAGAGTGTAAGCGACTACAATCTAATAATAAAGTATTATTTTTGGGAGGGGACCAATTGCAGACACTCGCACCTATTAAACCTATAAAAAAGGGGAGAGTTGGCTTATATACGATAGGACTCCAGGCATACTGGAATCAATTCCCTGGGTTAAAAGAAAGATTAATTGAGTATGGCAGTTTTATTGGGAAAAAGATGTCAGAGCACGGTGAAGTGTTCAATTTTGGTTTAGTAGATTCGGAAAATACGGCGAGGAAGGCAGGAGAGTGGTTTAATGAAAAAAATGTAGATATCGTTTTTTGCCACTCAGGTACTTATTCTACCAGTTCTGCTATTTTACCAGTCCATCAAATTTGTAAAGCCCCAGCGGTTATACTTAACCTCCAGCCAACCGAGCGGATTAATTACGAGCAAACAACAACTGGGGAATGGCTTGCCCATTGTGGGGCCTGCCCGACTCCGGAAATTGCCAACGCCTTTAATCGCAGCGGAATTAAATTCAGAGTGGTCAATGGACTGCTGGGCTTAGATAATACTCCTGCTATTTCAATTACTAATGAAAAGACTGATGACAGAAAAGAAGCAATTGCCGCTTGGAACCAAATCAATGAATGGGTCCGGGCTGCTTCTGTGCCACGAACATTAAGGCATAGCCGATTTGGATTCTTGGGTAATACCTACAGCGGAATGCTTGATATGTATAGTGATTTTACGATGGTCCAAGCGCAAACGGGGGTTCATGTTGAGGTACTGGAAATGTGTGACCTAGACAGGTTGTTAAAGGGAGTAACATCTAGTGAGGTTCAAAGTAAAATGGAGGAAGTCTACCAATTTTTTGAAATAAGCGGTGACTCTCCATCTGATCCAATTGCAAAGATACCGACTCCTGATCAATTGGAGTGGGCTTGCAAAGTCGCAGTTGCTCAAGAAAAGTTGGTGAGGGAATTTGATCTTGACGCCCTTTCCTACTATTATCATGGGGCACCAAATAGTGAATTTGAGAAGCTGCAATCAGGCTTCATTGTTGGCCATTCCTTACTAACTGCTAGAGGGATTCCTTGCTCAGGGGAAGGCGATCTAAAGACAGCAATTGCAATGAAAATCTGCGATATCCTTGGAACTGGTGGTAGTTTTTCAGAAATAGTGGTTGTGGATTATATTGATGAAACGATTCTCCTCGGACACGATGGGCCGTTTCATTTAGCTAATTCTGATGGAAAACCAATCCTTAGGGGGATGGGCTTATATCATGGCAAGCAGGGGACTGGTGTTTCGGTTGAAGCAAAGGTCAAAACTGGACCTGTAACAACCCTGAATGTTACCCAGACAGGAGATGGAAAGCTTAAGTTTATCGTAAGCGAAGGTATTTCAACTAATAGACCAATCATGCGAATTGGCAACACTCAAACTCCTGTGAAGTTTAAGGATCATCCTGATATTTATATGGAAAGATGGTTCAATGAAGCACCGACACATCATTGTGCCATGTCCATCGGCAATAATGCTTCACTATTTAATAAAGTAGGAGAACTATTAAGCTGTAAGTTTGTTACACTATAAAATTTTGGGTAAGGGATGACTCTATAATGTTCGGAGTCATCCTTTTAATTTGTGTTATATGGATCGAATTATTGTTTGATTTTGCTATTGTAAACCTACAAATCCCTCTATACACTAAGTGAATAGTGATAATTAATAATTCGAAATATTACAATAGATCTCACATCTAAAGCCTGTTTTTTGATATAATTAATACTAAACTACTAATTTTATAGCACTAGGGGGGAAAAAATGATTAAACGGGGCTATATTATATTTCCTCTAATTTTTTTTATTATTGCAAGCGGTTGCAATCAACGGACGGAATATGAAATTGTTTATTCAAAGGGTGACGTAAAAAGTCCTCAGGAAAAGAGTGAAAAACGCCAGGTAACCATTGCCCTTGTCCCCAAGTTAATTAATATTCCTTATTTTAACGCAGTGGAAGAAGGAGCCGTTGAAGCCGGAGAAGAGCTTGGAGTTCATGTAATCTATAAAGGTCCCACTATGGCAGATGCCACGCAGCAAATCAATATTATTAACGATTTAATTAGCCAAAAAGTAGATGTCATTGCTGTCTCTGCAAATGACCCAGTCAAACTAGTGCCCGTGTTAAAAAAGGCGAGAAGTCATAATATAAAAGTGATTTCATGGGATGCAGATACTCACTCAAGTTCAAGGGAATTTTTCATTAATATGGTGAACCCTGAAACACTTGGAAGACATCTAATGGATACACTTGCATGGAATGTTAACGAAGAAGGTGACTTTGCAATTATCACAGGTGCGAATTCAGCTGCAAATTTAAATATGTGGTTAAATTGGATCAAAATCCAACAAAGCGAATATTATCCAAAAATGAAACTTGTAGAAGTCGTTGCATCAGATGACGATCCTCATAAAGCCTACCTATTAGCTAAAAAATTATTATCCACCTACCCAAATTTAAAAGGCATTATTGGAAACTCCTCGGTTGGCCCTCCAGCAGCATCACAGGCTGTTAAAGACTTAGGGAAAATAGGAAAGGTAGCAGTTGTAGGTTTATCACCTCCTAATCCAATGAATAAATATTTGAAAGAGGATTATGCACAAGTTGTGACATTATGGAGTCCAAAGAAGTTAGGATATCTTACTGTTGTACTAGCTGACAACCTTCTAGAAGGAACCCGCCCATATGACCGGCAGCAGATTCCACAAGTAGGGAAAATAAAAGTAATTGATGACATGGTAATTATGGGAGAACCGATTGACTTTACTAAGGAAAATGTGGATCAGTATGATTTTTAAATGGAAAAGGTTCAAAAATTCCCGTTTAATGACAAAGCTCATTATAACCTATACATTAATTACCGTGATTCCTGTATCACTCCTAGGTTACTTTGCCTATACGCAATATACGAGATCCATCGAAGAGCAGGTCGGTGAATATATCCCTAAGGTATTAGACCAAGCAAATGAGCGGATTGCAGATCAATTAAATGAAATAAAACAGCTCCCAGACCTTCTTTATAATTCTAGCCAGGTTATTGAGGTGCTTCGTAAAGACTCTTACCAAAACAATTCCTCCCTTTTACATGATAAATTTTATGTTAACAGCTATTTAACGAACACCTATATAAATGGGGGAAATTCAGATATCCTTGGAGTTTTTATTTTATCGAAAAACAGATTTTTTGAGAGTTCAAAAGATTCCTATACGGGCTTCGAAAAAAAGACATTACCGTTAGGACAGGATTTAGATTTAAAAGGTAAACAGGAAATTATTTTTCCAAGTCAAACAACATTGAAGTTTAAAAACAATCGACCTTTTATTTTGTTGATGAGTCAAATTACAGATACAGAAAACCGGATGAATTTAGGCACCATGTTTATTGCTGTTGATTTAAAGTTTATAAAAAATATTGTCGAAAATCTTGAAACCGTTAACAAATCAGATATTTGGTTAATGGATAAGAATGGGCAAATTATTTACCATTCAAAGCCACAATACATAGGCAAGGTTAATAAAGATTTGTTAAAGTATCCCCAAATCAATGGCAGTTTTCGTACTACTTCGGAAAAAGAGAGTAAACTTTTCAGTATTAGCAGGTCGGGCCCTGACCAATGGATCCTAGTCCACAGTGTGCTGTTGAAAAATCTTACCGGAAGAACTGATTTAGTACGAAATGCAACAATTGCAGTGTTTATCGTGGTTGTGTTATTAAGTCTATTATTTTCATTATTTCTAGCATGGAGTGTATCCAGACCCATCCATCGGTTATCGAAATTAATGAAAAAGGTGGAAAAAGGAAACTTTGATGTAGATTTTCCTATTGAGAGTTCGGATGAAGTTGGCATCCTTGCAAAAAGCTTTAATTCAATGGTTCTGGAAATCAAAGATTTAATCAAGCAGAATTATCAAATAAAATTACAGCAAAAAGAAGCAGAATTATATGCTCTTCAGTCGCAGATCAATCCGCATTTTATGTACAACACTCTGGAAACAATCGGAATGGCAGTAGAAGAAGATGAAGACGACACAGTTGTGGAAATGGTCTCACTGCTTGGTCGAATGTTAAGATACTCGATTAGTAATAAAGAAAAAATGGTAACAATTGAACAAGAGATTCAGCACACACGGGATTACTTAACGATTCAAAAAATTAGATTTGAAGATCGTATCGAATTTTCCATTCACGAAGAGATCGATATCAAAGAATATATAACCCCTAAATTTATTCTGCAGCCTATTGTAGAAAATGCTATTAAGCATGGCTTAGATCATCAAGGAGAATTTAAGATTGAAATTTTTATTACTGGTAGTGGTGACTCGCTAAAAGCAAAACAAAAAGCACTCTTTAAAATTAGGGATAATGGTCCTGGGATTCCTGAAGACATCTTATCCGAACTCAATCAATATCTTCAGTCAGATCCAATGGGGAAAAGGGATTCCAAATTTGGTTTAATCAATGTTCATGGAAGATTAATTATGATGTTTGGGGATCAATATGGGCTACAGGTAAAAAGTGAGATACATAAGGGAACAGAGGTTACTATTTCAATTCCTTTATTGAAAAACGAAATGCTTGCAGTAGATATGGACGGAGATGGGGAGATTGGAAACTAGGAAAATAAAGACGATCGTGGTCGATGATGAAAATCGAATTAGGCGAGGAATTGAGAGATTAATATTATCATGTGGTGAGGAATATGAAGTTGTGGGTAGTTTTAAAAGCGCCATCGAATTAATCAAAAGTTTTCAAAAAGAAAGCATAGGTTTTGATTTACTGTTTACCGATATAAAAATGCCAGGCATGGATGGGCTAGAATTAATAAAAGAATTAAGAAATTGGTCTTCATTCGAAGCAGTTGTGATTAGTGGATTTAATGATTTCAAGTACTTGCAAACGGCAATTCGTGAAGGTGCAATTGATTATATGGTAAAACCACTAATGCGAGATGAATTCCGGGTGCAGTTAAACAAGATTAAAGAGAAAATTAATCTAAAGTGGGAAGACGAAGAGAAGTTGGAAGAGATGGATACCCAACTCAACTTTGTAAAGCAAGTTCAAAGGTTGAGTGAATTAACTAGAGGACAAGATATTGACCTCTCAGAAATGGAGTGGACGAAGGAATTTCCGTTTGGTTCCTACTATCTTTTATGTATCTCAAAAGATCATGTAGTAACTGTAAAACAAGATGCTTTACTTGAAAATTGGACTAAAATTGTTGAAACTGAGATAAACTCCATTTTATCAAAATATTATAAAGGAACTACAACTCGTTTTTGGAACTGGAAGGGTGAAGAATTATCTTCTTGGGTGTTAATTCAGAATGACCGGGCCGAAGAATTGCACGAAAACTTAATTGCTGAGAAGCTGAGGTCAAAAATAAAATACGACTATCAGCAATCCGCAACCATTGCCATTAGCAGAGTGTTTCATGATGTGGCATTACTTCCCAATATGCGGGATGAACTTTTATCCTTACTTCAATTCCGTTTAGTTTTTGGAGGAAATCAAATCTATACCTTTTCATTCATGGAGAAGAACTTACCTAATAAGGATATGATAAAGGAGTCAAAAGAGTTAGATATTACGATCAACAGGCTATTACAAGCTCTTGAACGTTTTCAAAAGGAGGAGGCATTTGGGCTTTTACATCAGTTTCTAAAGGAGTTAGAAAAGCTAGCTTCGCCGCAAGAAATTGAAAGGAATATCCAATCGATGTCTATCCAGACAGTAAATTTTCTACTGAAGAATGCACAGGCAAAGGATGATATTCCCTTAATCCAAGATGGACTCCAACTAACAAAAAAATCACCGAGTTTTCAAGAATTAAAGGTTAATATTAAAGACTGGATGCAAAAAGTTTTTAAAATACTGGAAAAAGTGAACCAACGTGATGTACCTGACCCTGTTGCAACAGCAAAGAAATGGATACTAGACAATTTAGGTGAGAGTATTACCATCGATAAAATTGCTAAAGCGATCCATATGAATCCCACCTATTTTTGTGAGTACTTCAAAAATCAAACAGGGGAAACAATTCTGGATTATGTTACAAAAACCAGAATCGAAAAAGCTAAAGAACTGCTTATCTCAACCGAACTAAAAATTTATGACATATCACAGTTAGTAGGTTATTCCGATACCAAATATTTTAGTAAACTATTTAAAAAGTATTTTGGAGATGTACCTTCAAAATTTAAGGAAAAAGCAAAATATAACTTCTAACCTCCTATCTGGAGGTTTTTTTAATTTTCAGTATATTACCGAGGATTGACCCCCTAACCCGAAAGTTATCTCCTTTTCGAAGGAAAGGAGAATGAGTAATCTATATGTAAGCGGATTCAAATAATAATATCAAATGCTAAAAGATCAAAAGTATTAGGATGAATAATCTTAATGGATAAAAGCAATTGTTAGGGGTGAAAAAATGTCCGAATTTGTACTCGAATTAAGAGGGATTACCAAAACCTTTCCAGGGGTCAAGGCTCTCGACAATGTTCATTTTCAACTTAAACCAGGAGAAATCCATGCTCTTATGGGAGAAAACGGGGCGGGAAAATCTACCTTTATTAAGGTAATCACTGGTGTTCATCAACCGGATGAAGGGGAAATGTACCTAAACGGTCAAAAGGTAGAGTTTCGAAATCCAAAGGAATCCAAAAGCATGGGGATTGCTGCCATCTATCAGCATGTTACTTGTTTTCCAGATTTAAATGTTACGGAGAATATTTTTATGGGACATGAGAAACTCCAAAAAGAAACTAGAAGAATCCTGTGGAAAGAAATGCATGCGGAGGCAAATAAGCTATTAAAGGAACTTGGAGCAAACTTTGATGCAAAAGCGCTAATGGGGACTCTTAGTGTGGCCGAACAGCAAATTGTAGAGATTGCCAAGGCACTTTCAACAAACGCAAAAATCATCATCATGGATGAACCCACTGCCGCCTTAACCAGGAATGAAAGTGAAGAACTGTATCGGATTACAGAAAAGCTTAGAGATAGTGGGACTTCCGTGATTTTTATCTCACACCGATTTGAAGATATGTACCGGTTAGCTAGCAAAGTGACGGTTTTCCGAGATTCGAAATACATTGGGTCTTGGGGAGTCCATGATATATCTAATGAAGATCTTATTGTGGCTATGGTTGGGCGGGAGATCAAGCAGCTATTTCCTAAAACCGAAGCCGTAATTGGGGAAGAAGTTTTAAGTGTAGAGAATCTGGGGAAAACAGGATTTTTTGCAGGGGTTTCTTTTAAACTTCAAAAAGGGGAAATTTTAGGTCTTACCGGTCTAGTAGGTGCCGGTAGAAGTGAGGTATGTCAGGCTTTATTTGGAATAGAACCCGCAGATAAAGGAAAGATCCTGATAAAAGGAAAAGAAACAAAGATTACGAATCCATTGCAGGCAATGAAACAAGGAATTGGCTATTTGCCGGAAGACCGGCAACAACAGGGACTCATTCTTTCTTGGGGCATCGATAAGAATATTACACTGCCTTCATTAGACCGTTTATCAAGTAAAGGCTGGTTAAATAAGAAGAAAGAAGAAGCGATTGCCAGCAGTCTTTCTAAAAAAGTAAGTGTAAAGACACCAAGTATCTATAACCTTGTCAGTTCGCTATCGGGTGGAAATCAACAAAAGGTAGCTGTAGCAAAACTATTAACTTCTGATTTGGATATTATCATCCTTGATGAACCAACCAAAGGGGTTGATGTTGGGGCAAAATCAGCTATCTATGAAATTATCAGTGACCTTGCATGTCAGGGATATGGAGTGATTATGGTTTCCTCCGAAATGCCGGAAGTACTTAGTATGAGTGACAGAATACTTGTGATGCGAGAGGGAAGAATTACAGCTGAAATCGAAGGGAAGAAAGCAACACAAGAAGCAATTTTAGAAGCCGCGATGATGAATAAAGAGAACAACGTTATCAGTGACTCGCGAGAAGCATCAGGTCTATAAAGGAGGGGGGAGATGAGAAATGGCGGAAAAAGTAACAGAAAAGGTGTCACTTAGTGCGAGTATTGCTCGTTTTCGGGAAGTTGGATTACTAGGATTTATTATCCTTTTGTCAATCGTTGTTCAATTAAGGAATTCAAGTTTTTTAACACTTGAAAATCTTAACGATATGATTACCAATACGGCAATCTTAAGTATTCTTGCGATTGGTATGATGCTTGTTATCATTACAGGGGGAATTGACCTCTCGATTGGGGCCACGCTGGCATTGTCAGGAATGATCGCAGCGCTGACAGTAGGCGCGTATCCAAACCTAAACCCCTTTTTGGCCATTCTATTAGGAATTCTCGTAGGTGTTGTAAGCGGGGGGATTCTCGGAGTGATTATTTCCAAAGGGGGAGTATTACCTATAATTGCAACCTTAGGGATGATGTACATTTTTAGAGGCTTAACCTTTATGGTGAGCGGTGGTAAATGGGTGAGTGCCCATCAAATGCCAGCAAGCTTCAAAGGAATTGCAACAGGATCTTTCCTAGGGATTAATAATTTAATCTTAATCGCAGTCATTACGTATCTGATCTTCTTTTATTTTATTAATCATACGAGAACAGGAAGACAAATTTACGCAGTCGGAAGTAATCCTGATTCCGCAAAGATTAGCGGTATTAATCATGATCGGATCATTTGGCTTGTATACACGTTGATGGGTGGATTATCAGGTCTTGCTGGTGTTTTATGGGTTTCGAAATTCGCTTCCGCTCAAGGCGATACCGCCTCAGGCTATGAATTAACCGTTATTGCAGCATGTGTACTTGGAGGCGTGAATATTGCGGGAGGCTCTGGAAAGATCTCTGGACTTATTTTAGGATCCGTACTCATTGGTATCTTGAACAATGCTCTTCCACTCATAAATGTTTCACCATTCTGGCAAATGGGGATTCAAGGTTCCATTATCCTGATTGCGGTGGTATTAAATGCTCTTGTAAAAAGAGGAGTAGATTTAAATGCCCTCATGAGGAGGAAAATCTAACTATGAAAAATCTAAACAAAAAGAGTTTCTCGTTGAAGTCATTTTTCCTTCAATGGGAATGGCTGCTCGTCTTGCTATTCATACTAGTGAACATAATAAATACCAGTTTATCACCATACTATCTTGACTTTAATAGTTTACGAGATGCAACGATGACATTCCTTGATAAGGCATTCATGGTATTTCCAATGGTATTAATTATCATTCTTCGCGATATTGATATTTCTGTTGCTTCCATTGTAGCCCTTGCCTCCGTCATTATGGCGCACCTGTATACATTAGGGGTTCCTATGGAACTTGCTGTAGTCATTTGTCTTGCCGTAGGTGCCATCTGCGGCTTAATCAATGGTCTGCTTATTGTGAAATTTAAGGAATTATCTGCGGTTATTGTTACCCTGTCTACCATGATTATTTACCGGGGGATTGCTTATATCATCCTTGAGGATCAATCGGCGGGATCATTCCCAGAATGGTTTGGTTTTCTTGGATGGGGATATGTTTTTGGAATTCCATTTATCCTGATTGCTTTCCTTGTCCTAGCCGTAATATTTGGCCTTTTGTTACACAAAACAACCTTTGGTAGGAGGGTTTACGCGATCGGGAACAACCCGACTGCTGCCCGATTTTCTGGAGTACAGGTTGATAAAATTAAAATTATTGTGTTTACACTAGCAGGATTAATGGCTGCAATTACAGCACTGTTTTTAACTTCAAGAATGGGGAGCACTAGACCTAATATCGCTACAGGGTATGAACTTGATGTGATTGCTATGGTAGTTTTAGGCGGAATCAGTACGGCGGGTGGTAAAGGAAGAATGATTGGTGCGGTTATCGCAGTATTCTTAATAGGTTTCCTTCGTAATGGTCTTGGACTAATCAATATGCCTGCACAGGTACTGATGATTATTATTGGCCTTCTCCTAATTATTGCTGTTATGGTTCCTAACCTTAAGCCCAAAGTCAAGCTAAAAACCAAAGCAGTTAAGAGTCAATCAAAACAAATAGCTGGATAATCTTTCATTGTTACAAATCAGTCTTTGACTGTTTATGTAAAAAAATAAACGAAAAAGGGGATCAACTCTATGAAAAAGTACGCTATGATATTTCTTTCGATTTTCATTGTATTTTCAGTATTAGCAGCCTGTAGCCAATCTGCTCCAAGCAGCAGCGGGGGAAAAGCGGAAGGTTCTAAAGATGGTAAGAAGAGATTTGCAATTGTTTTTAAAAACACGGGGAATCCATATGGTGAAAAGCAGATGGAAGGGTTTAAAAATGCGATTGAAGAGCTTGGCCATGAAGCCATCTTAAAAGCACCAGACCAGCCTACCGCTGAAGCACAAATTCAAATGATTGAGGAACTTATTTCACAAAAAGTAGACAGTATTGCCATTGTGGGTAATGATCCGGATGCACTCCAGCCTGCATTGAAAAAGGCAATGGACCAAGGGATTAAGGTGCTGTCACTAGATTCCGCTGTTAATGCAAAGAGCCGAATGGTGCACGTAAACCAGGCTGATCCAGAAAGAATCGGCCGCGTACAAATTCAGGCAATCTCTGAAATGATTGGCGGCAAAGGACAAATTGCTGTATTAAGTGCTACTTCACAGGCTACAAATCAAAATACATGGATTGAATGGATGAAAAAAGAATTAGAAGACCCTAAATACAAAGACATTGAACTTGTCAAAGTAGCTTATGGTGATGATTTAAGAGACAAGAGTGTGTCTGAAACAGAGGCACTATTAAAATCTTATCCAAACCTTAAAGGCATTATTGCCCCTACTACGGTTGGAATTGCTGCCGCAGGTAAAGTATTAACAGATAAGGGATTGAAAGGCAAAGTAAAACTAACAGGACTTGGGTTGCCAAGTGAAATGGCTGAGTATATTGAAAGCGGTGTCTGTGATTGGATGTACCTATGGAATCCAATTGATGTAGGGTATCTTGCAGGCTACACGGCGGATGCACTTGTAAGCGGCAAAATCACAGGTAAGGTCGGAGATAAATTCTCTGCAGGAGATATTGGTGACAAAGAAGTAGTTCAAGATGGAGACGGCACACAAATCATGCTTGGCGATCCATTCAAATTTGATTCAAGCAACATCGCTGAGTGGAAGGAAGTTTACTAAAATTTCAATAAACTATGAACTTAAGAAAAGCCTGGAGATTGATTGAATACTGCAGGCTTTTCCTTTGAGTTATAAAATTTGGAATTAATTTAACATATTCTTTTCTAGTTTTTTATAAAATGATGCAGCTCAGTTACAAAAACTGTTTTGTATATAACCTTAAAAGAAGGGGGCTAAAAAGCAAATTCATTATTGTATAGGGAAAAGGGTATGCCAAAAGGGAATCGTAAAATAAGGAGGAGACTATGAAAAAAAGTAAAGTTACAGTTTCAAAGCGAATTGCTATTAATATTACCATGGCTATGACTCTATTAATTCCTAGTGTCATTAGTACAGGTCTTCCGGTTCGAGCAAAAGAGTCTGGTGTATCAGCATCGCAAGAAATCGAAACAAGGTTAGCAGATTTAAAAGTAGAATATAGAAGTAATCCACTTGGAATTGATTCTGAAAAACCTCGCTTCAGCTGGGAGATGGTTTCAAGTCTTCGTGGTCAAAAACAAACGGCCTATCAATTGATAGTTGCGACCAGCCCGGAAAAGCTTACACCAAATGCAGCAGATGTATGGAATAGCGGCAAAGTCGTATCTGATAAATCTGTTGCGGTAGAATATGGAGGCAGCCCTTTTAAAGCTTCCACTCGTTATTACTGGACAGTTGTTGTCTGGGACAAAGATGGCAAGCAAATCGAGACGAATTCCACCTATTTTGAAACCGGCCTTTTAAGTACGAACGGTGTCGCAGGATGGGACGAAGCTAAATGGATTTCCATAGATAGCTCGGAAAAGAAGGGCGCTCCAATGTTACGTAAAGAAACGCCATTAAAAGGTGAGGTTAAGAGCGCTCGTTTATATATCTCGTCATTAGGTGTGTTTGATGCCTATCTTAACGGGGAAAAATTAGGGATTGTTAATCCGGACGGCAGCAAAAGTTACGAGTTACTGGCACCCGGTTGGACTGCTTATCATAAAAATATTAATTACATGACTTATGATGTATCAAGTTATCTACAAGGCAAGGACCATGTCACTTTAGCAGCTGTGCTCGGTAACGGATGGTACAACAGCCGCATATCAAGTAGTGCAGAATATTATAGTTCAACAGGGAATGATTTGGCACTGCTAGCCAAAATGCTTATTACTTACAAAGATGGTTCCACCCAGACAATTGTCACAGATACTACTTCAGGCTGGAAAGCTTCTAATAATAGCCCTTATGTAGCTAACGACATCTATGACGGTGAAAACTATGATGCAACAAAAGAAATTTCCAACTGGAATAAAAATGGTTTCGATGACTCAAATTGGAGTGGCGTAAAAGAACACATTTATAAACAAAAATACCCAACTGCAACAGTAACCTCTTATAACGGTAAGACTGCGCAAATTGTAGACAGCCTGGATCAAAAACCGATTTCCATTACAACAACAACAGGAGTAATTAATCAAGAATCGAGCAAAAATGGTAAAGGAGAAGTTCAAGTAGATCTTTCCAGAACCATTAATGATAGTGATACGGCAAAGAATTCTAAGCTGAATATTTCCTCCGGTGATACGGCACTCTATGATCTTGGTCAAAACATGGTGGGTGTTCCCCGTATTACGATAAAGGGAAAAGCAGGTACACAAATAAAATTGCGTTTTGCTGAGATGTTGAATGATGACAGCAAAGGAGCAGACGGCCCGAAAGGTTCAATCTATCAGGCGAATCTCCGTTCAGCAAAGGCCTCTGCCTTCTATACGTTGAAAGGAAATGAAGAAGGTGAAACCTATCAGCCTTCCTTGACATTCTTTGGCTTTAGATATGTGGAGGTAAGCGTAGTGACGCCTAGCGCTTCTGTGGAAGTTCAAAAAGTAACTGGTAAGGTAGCAACATCCGCAGTTGATGTAACAGGTAAAATTGAGACATCCGATAAAGATGTTAACCAGCTGATAAGTAACATTCAATGGGGGCAACGCGGTAACTATTTATGGATACCTACAGACTGCCCTCAAAGAGATGAGCGTTCTGGCTGGCTGGGAGATGCCCAATTATTTGCGAAAACAGGCTTCTTCAATATGGATACTTATAACTTCATGGAAAACTTTGCGGATAATATTGTTGCTAATCAATATGATAACGGTTCAGTTCCGGTAACCATACCACGTACACGGTATAGCAGATCTCAAAATCCAGACTCAGGGTGGTCAGACGCTGGGGTAATTATCCCTTGGACTCATTGGCAAATGACCGGAGATACCACGGTAATAAAAAAGGTATATCCAAGCATGGAGAAATACATGAATTTGATATACCAAAAGACAGGCGACACTTATCGCGGCCCGGGCAGTTTTTACGGGGATTGGTTATCGTTCCAAAGGGCTAATGTCAATGGTATTTCAGGAGCAAATCAAATCCTAATAAGCGATGCATATTACGCCTATGACGCCAAGCTAATGGCACAAATGGCACGGGCCTTAGGCAATTCAGTAGATGCGGAAAAATATGAAACACTGTTTACCAATATTAAGAAAGCCTTTATCAAAAACTATATTGTAATGGATAGCAACGATGGAAGTCTTACATTGTTATCCGGTAGTAGAACGCCGACAGATGGGGAGAATAATGCACAAACTTCATTGTTATGGGCTTTAAAGCTTGGTCTGTATGATAATGACAATCAGAAACAACAAATGATCGATTTGTTGGTGAAAAATATTCGAAATGATGCTGAGTACAAGGCAGCAAACCCTACAAGTGCAAGGGTAAACTATGCAGAAAATACATTATCCGTTGGGTTTTTAGGAATCAATGTGTTAGCACCTGTGTTAAGTGACGTCGGACAATCCGATCTTGCTTATACACTGCTTTTACAAGATAAAATGCCGTCTTGGCTCTATTCAGTTAAAAATGGTGCTACAACAATTTGGGAACGGTGGAACTCGTACTCCAAAGAAGATGGTTTTGGTCCAGCTAGTATGAATTCCTTTAATCACTTTTCATACGGTGCCATTGGTGAATGGATGTATAGTGACATGCTTGGTATTTCCAATGATCCAGCAAGTCCTGGTTTCAAGCATATCATTCTTAAGCCTACTATTGACAATGATAAGCGGATCACAACTTCAAAAGGTTCATTTGAGTCATTGTACGGTAAGATCGAAAGTGGCTGGGAAGTTAAAAATGGTACTTTAACATATAAAGCGACTGTCCCTGCAAATACTACAGCTACTGTCTATATTCCGACAAACAATGTTAATACCATTAAGGAAAGCGGACAGCCAATGGCTAAGGCAAACGGGGTTAAGTTTATCGAGTTTAAAAATGGCAAGGCAGTTTATGAACTTAAATCCGGAAGTTATGAATTCCGTTCAATTATTGCAGGTTCTAAACCAGAATAGAAAGAATAATTAGCAGGAAAGCTTGCAGATGGTCAACCGTCTGTAGGCTTTTTTTATCATAAAGTGCAAATAAGGACAATAAATTGGTCGAATTACGTTATAGGAAAATCGTATTTTTCTAGTAAGATAGAGATATCAGAAAGCGTTTCCAACCGAGAGGTGATGTTAATGACAAAATACAGTATTGCTGTAGATATTGGTGCATCAAGCGGCCGGCTTATACTAGGATATTTAGAAAATGGGTTATTAAGACTAGATGAAATTCATCGTTTTGAAAACCAAATTGTCAAAAAAGGTGGCTCCTATTGCTGGGAAGCCGATAAGCTTTTTCAAGAAATCAAAAATGGCTTAAAAAAGTGCAATGAGCTTGGCATAAAACCCGACAGTATCGGAATTGATACGTGGGCCGTCGATTTTGTGTTATTGGATGAAAAGAATCAACCATTAACTGAAGCAGTATCTTATCGTGACCCAAGAACAGACGGAATGATGGAGCAAGTTTTTGAAAAAATCATAAAGGAACGCCTTTATCTAGAAACAGGCATCCAGTTCCAAAAGTTTAATACAATCTATCAATTGTATTCGATTAAACAAAGTTCTCCAGAAATCCTAGATAAAGCAAAATCATTCTTAATGATTCCAGATTACTTCAATTATTTACTGACAGGAAAAAAAGCAAACGAATATACAAACGCTACATCTACGCAACTGGTCAATGCTTTTACGAAAAAATGGGATCATGATTTATTAGATATATTGGGAATTAATAAAGAAATGTTCCATGAAATTAAGACACCTAAGACCGTCCTTGGAACATTAAAAGAAGAACTAGTTTCAGAGTTAGGCTTTGATCTCCAAGTGATACTTCCGGCAACACACGATACAGGCTCCGCCGTTATTGCTGTCCCAGAAGAGGATGCATCGATTTACATCAGCTCTGGTACATGGTCTTTAATTGGGGTAGAAAACTACTTCCCGATCTGTGTAACTAAAGCTCTGGATTATAATTTCACAAACGAGGGCGGAATTGATTATCAATACCGGTTTTTAAAAAATATCATGGGTCTTTGGATGATTCAAGAGGTAAAACGCAACTACAATAATGAATATTCTTTTGCTGAGCTTGTTGATATGGCTAGAGAAGCAAAGGATTTTAAGGCAGTAGTTAACGTCAATGATGACCGTTTCTTAAAACCAGAGAACATGGTCCAGGAAATCATGAATTATTGTGTGGAAACAGGTCAGTCGATTCCTAGCACACCTGGAGAAGTCGCAAAGTGCGTATATGATAGTTTAGCAGTTAGCTATCAGGATGCCGTTCACGAAATTGAAGAAATTTTTGAAAAGAGATTTGAAAAAATCAATGTCATCGGCGGCGGCTGTCAAAATGAAATGTTAAATCAACTTGTCGCTGATGTAACGAAGAAAGAAGTATATGCAGGACCTATTGAAGCGACTGCGATCGGTAATATCGTAGCTCAGTTAATGGCCCTCGATGAAATTCAAGATATTAAAGAAGCACGCACGATTGTTAAAAAATCATTTGAGGTAAAGAAATATTTGCCAACTGCACCGATTACAAACTAACCATGGAGAGGAAGAAAATACATGTCTATTCAAGAAAACTTTGAACTTGCTAAGAAGGCTTATGAAAAATGGGGAATTAATGTTGATGAAGTAATCGAAACTTTAAAAAATGTTCCGATTTCGATTCATTGCTGGCAAGGTGACGATATCGGTGGATTTGAAGTAAATCCTAACGAATTATCTGGTGGAATTTCCGTTACGGGAAATTATCCAGGTAAGGCATCGACACCTGAAGAATTAAGAGCAGACTTAGAAAAAGCACTTTCCTTGATTCCAGGTAAACATCGCGTCAATTTACATGCCATTTATGCGGAAACTAATGGAGAAGTTGTGGAAAGAGATCAATTAAAGCCAAAGCACTTCGAAAACTGGGTGAAATGGGCAAAGGAAAATGGTTTAGGTTTGGACTACAACCCAACGCTGTTTTCACATCCCAATGCAAATGATGGCTTGACGCTTTCTCATCCAAACGAAGAAATCCGTGAATTCTGGATCAATCACTGCATTGGCAGCCGTAAAATTGGTGAGTACTTCGGTAAAGAACTTGGTACACCTGCCTTAACAAATATTTGGATTCCGGATGGCTATAAGGATATTCCTAGTGACCGCCTGACTCCAAGAAAAAGACTAAAAGAATCATTAGATAAGATTTTTGCAGTTGAAGTTGATGAAAGATATAATCTGGATGCAGTAGAGAGTAAAGTATTTGGACTTGGCTCAGAATCTTACGTAGTGGGTTCTCATGAATTTTATCTAAATTATGCAATGAAAAATGATAAATTATGCTTACTGGATACAGGACACTATCATCCAACCGAAACAGTATCCAATAAAATTTCATCAATGCTTTTGTTTAGCGAAAAGCTTGCCCTTCACGTTTCAAGACCCGTACGTTGGGACAGTGACCATGTTGTTATCCTTGATGATGAATTAAAAGAAATCGCATTAGAAATTGTACGTAATGACGCGTTAGACCGTGTCATCATCGGTCTTGACTTCTTTGATGCAAGCATTAACCGTGTTGCTGCTTGGACAATTGGTACACGCAACATGATCAAGGCATTACTCTCTGCAATGTTAGTACCAAATGAACACTTAAAACAACTTCAAGAAGAAGGAAACTTCACAGAAAGATTAGCGTTAATGGAAGAATTCAAGACCTATCCATTTGGTGCAGTTTGGGACTTTTACTGTGAAAAAATGGGCGTTCCAGTAAAAGAATCTTGGTTAGAAGAAGTAAAAGCGTATGAGCAAGAGGTTTTATTAAAAAGATAAGTGGATTTATTAGGGGAGGACTCAAATAGGAGGTTTAAGTTGCTATTTTAGAGAAAGCTGCGACTGGTATCACAAAACCACCTGGTATTTTTGCAACGAGAGCAAGAAGTTTGAAAGAATTGGTAGAATTACAGAGGTAAATCTGACTGTTGATAAAGTAAAAGACATTATTGACGAGTTAAATAACTTGAATTGGAAGCAGTTTTAGTAAATTCATAATAAATCTAACAAGCCAATCTTCTTGACGATTGGCTTGTTTTTTGCAAAAACAAAAATTTCTCCTTGTTGAATCTTTCATTCCAACTTTTATATGTTTGTTTTTCAAAAATATATGTTATAGTTATAGTGAGAATGAATAAAAAACAAATACAAAACAACATAAATAAAAATTTCGGGGCAGGAAGGGGCAGAATAAGTGCTTGTTGCAGAAAGACAAAAAAAGATTGTCGAATTGGTTAATGAACGATTAAGTATTCGGGTGACTGAGCTTAGCAAGATTTTCTCTGTTACAGAGGAAACGATTCGTCGTGATCTTGAAAAGCTTGAAAAGGAAAATTTATTAATGCGCTCCCATGGCGGTGCGGTTAGTATTGAGAAAGATCAATCGGAGACCTCCTATTTGGAAAGAGAGATTACGAATGCTGCTGAAAAGAAAGCGATAGCAAGAGCAGCCGTTCAATCTATTGAGTCTGGGGACCAAATTGTTCTGGATGCAAGTACTACCGCATGGTATGTCGCAAAGGAACTGCCAGATATGCCTTTAACCGTCCTTACAAATTCAATAAAGGTGGCCATCGAGCTTAGTAAAAAGGAACAAATAAAAGTGATTTCCACTGGAGGAACGTTATTGTCACAATCCCTTTCATATGTTGGGCCACTTGCTGAGCGCTCCCTTGCGATGTATCACGTTAACAAAGCCTTCCTTTCCTGTAAAGGGGTACATCTTGATAAAGGGCTAAGTGACTTTAATGAATTGCAAGCGTTATTAAAAAAGCAGATGATGGAAATAGCCGATGAAACCATTCTAATGGTTGATTCCAGCAAATTTGGGACTCGTGCTTTTTCGCATATTTCACCAGTTTCTAACATCGATTGCATTATTACCGATTCAAATATAAATGAAGAAACTAGAATCGAGTTGGAAGAAAAAAAGATAAAGTTAGTAATTATAAACTAGCAGGCCAAGTCAGGTCTGTTTTTTTATACACTTATTTCAAAAATTTTAAAGAAGAGACAGAAAAGGAAAATAAACTCTCCAGTCAGAAACATATCGAACGGTTACTTAGAATCACTTCCTACGTGAAAGAGCATGAAATGTAAGCTGAAACAGGGCTAGAACAAGCCAAACATTAAAACGTGTATGGCTTGTTTGATTTGTCTCTGTGAGTTATTTTGATTTTTTTAAAAAGTCGGAATTTTGAAAGGAATTAGTCGGATTTACAGTAGGAAAGGGTTTTCATTTGTTTTATCTTTAATATAGAACAGAATATCTAAAATTTCTCCTGCAAATAAATCATTACAAAATAAGATTCGTAATGAAAAGAGGATGTGACAATGAAATGAAATATTCAAATCCAGTTATTAGCGGATTTCACCCTGATCCAAGTGTTTGCAGAGTTGGCGAAGATTATTATTTGGTTACCAGTTCGTTTGAATTTTTTCCAGGCATTCCGATTTTTCATAGTACCGATTTAGTCAATTGGAAACAGATTGGCCATGTATTGACGCGCGAAAGTCAGCTTCCGCTCACCCGCATTCATAGAATGGGACCTTCACAAGGAATATTCGCTCCAACAATCCGTTATCATAATGGACACTTTTATGTGATTACAACCAATATCACAACAAATAAGAATTTTTATGTTCATGCCGAACAGCCAGAAGGTCCTTGGTCCGAGCCAATAGTCGTTGAGGGCTGGGGTGGAATTGATCCGTCCTTATATTTCGATGAAGATGGGAAAGTTTATTTGAGTGGAACAAGCTCTTTTGGTTCCAGTGAACCTGTAGGAATCTATCAGGCTGAGCTTGATATTGATTCTGGACAGCTGTTAACAGAGCGTCAGTTAATTTGGAAAGGAACAGGGGGCAGCTCTCCGGAAGGGCCGCATCTATTTAAAATAAATGGATGGTATTATTTAATGATTTCGGAGGGCGGTACAGAATATGGCCATATGGTAACGATTGCAAGAAGCAGAAGTTCTTACGGGCCTTTTGAGAGCAATCCCAATAACCCAATCCTGTCGAATCGGAGTACTGATGAACCAATTCAAGCCACCGGTCATGCAGATTTTGTCCAAGCAGGGGACGGTACTTGGTGGTCTGTGTTTTTAGGGATCAGACCTGTGGGCTATCCAAAACGTCATCACCTTGGGCGTGAAACCAATCTTGCTTCAGTCCATTGGACAGAGGAAGGGTGGCCCATTATTGGAGCAGCAGGACGAGCAGAATTGGTGAATGAAGCCAGATTACTTCCATTAGATCAATCTCATCCATGGCAGGAAAAAGAAAATTTTGATAACGCTTTCCTTTCGCCAGTTTGGAATTTTTACCGTAATCCGATTGCAGGCTCTTGGTCAGTAACGGAACGATCTGGTTGGTTAACACTACATGGTCAATCTTCCACATTGAATGATTCAGGATCTCCCACATTTGTTGGCCGCAGGCAGCAGCATTTTAACTGTGAGATTTCGGCCCTTATGGAATTTATCCCAAATGAAGATGGAGAGGAAGCAGGCCTTACCGTATTTATGAACGAGAATTATCATTATGAAATTGCTAGAGCACTTAAGGAAGGAAAGTCTATTATATTATTCCGCCGCCGAATTGGCAGCCTGTGGAAGGTAGAAGCAGAAGTAGAGTATGACGAGCCGACCGTTGTCTTTGGAATTCAAGCAGATGACTTTAGTTTTACCTTTTCTTTTACATCCTCGAGTGGAGAAAAAATCACTTTGGGTAAAGGGGAAAGTTCTATACTTGCGACTGAAGTTGCTGGGGGTTTTACGGGCTTATTTTTTGGAATGTATGCGACTGGAAATGGCAAGATTTCTACTGCACCTGCCCATTTTGATTATTTTAACTATGTACGAGGTGAAGATTCAAAAACTGATTTACTAACAGCATTAATAGGTGCATCAGTAGATTAATAACTAATAAAGTTATCAGCCAATGAATGTTTTAAACGACGAATCTAAAAAAAAAGGGGAAGTAAAAATGACAATGGAAATTGGATTAAATTTATTTTCAGTATTTAGAGAGTTAAACGAGGATTATTTCCGTACGTTAGAAAAGGTAGCTCAAATAGGGTACAAAAATATAGAGTTGATTTCTGCTAATTTTTCTACAGGCGAGCGCTTTACGGATACCTTTTCCCTACCAGTCATCAAACAGAAGTTTGACGAGCTAGGATTAAAAGCGTTTGCAGCACATGAAGGTGTTGCCCCTGGTAAAGCGTTACTAGATGTTGATTGGGATAAGATTATTCAAGAAAATGCAACACTTGGATGTCAGTCTATTGTTTTCCCGATGGCTTTTATATCAGGCCGTGAGGATACCCTTCAAACAGCCGAACATCTAAATCAAATAGGAAAAAAGTGCAAAGAAGCGGGGATGAACTTTTACTATCATAACCATGCGCATGAGTTTAAGAGAATAGGAGAAACATCCTTATTTGAACTTTTAGTTGAAAATACCGATCCAGCGAACGTGAAATTTGAGCTGGACCTCGTTTGGGTTATGAGAGGAGGATATGATCCTCTTGCATTGCTTGAGAAATTGGGGAATCGCTGCGACATGATCCATCAGAAGGACTTAGGCAAACATGTAAATCCAGTTAGTATATTTACCGCATCGAGCCAAGAAGAAAGCAATGACCTGATGAAAATATATACAGAGTATGTGAAGCCAAATGATTTTGTCAATCTCGGAACTGGTATCGTTAATTTTCAAGAAACCTATCAAAAACTTAATGAATTGGGATACATCCGTTATGCAATTGTGGAAAACGAAGGACAGCTAGGCGATAAATTTACAAGCATTTCGGGGGATTTAACAGTAATGGAGAAATCTGTAAAAGGTCTTATCAAATATTAATTAAGAGGAGTGTTCCTAATGTCTAAAAAGTTAAATATTGGAATCATCGGCTGTGGCGGAATTGCCAATCAAAAGCACATGCCTTCATTGGCAAAGCTTGGTCATTTAGGAGAAATGACTGCATTTTGCGATGTGGTAGAGGATAGAGCCGTTAAAGCAGCACAGCAATTTGGCACAGAAGAGGCAAAAGTTTATACCAATTATAAGGAGTTATTACAGGATGACTCGATTGATGTTGTTCATGTACTTACTCCTAATCTGCAACACTCCTTTATCACTGTTGATGCACTAGAAGCAGGAAAGCATGTCATGTGCGAAAAGCCAATGGCCATCAATTCTAAAGAAGCCGAAGAAATGATTGATGTAGCCAATCGAACAGGAAAGAAGCTTACAATAGGTTACCAAAACCGTTTTCGTGATGACTCGGAAGTATTGTACAAAGCTTCAAGAGAAGGTGAATTCGGCGATATTTATTTTGCTAAGGCGCATGCCATTAGAAGAAGAGCGGTTCCTACATGGGGGGTGTTTCTTGATGTAGAACAACAAGGTGGCGGACCATTAATCGACATCGGTACACATGCATTGGATTTGACGCTTTGGTGTATGGACAATTACAAACCTCAATCTGTAACAGGTTCCGTTTTCCATAAGCTTGCAGATAAACATGAAGGAAATTTGTTCGGACCATGGGACCCAGAAACATATAGGGTAGAAGATTCAGCGTTTGGATTTATTAAAATGGAAAATGGGGCCACGATCATTTTAGAATGTTCTTGGGCATTAAATACAACGGATGTTCGAGAAGCAATGGCAACCTTATGTGGCACAGAAGGTGGTGCTGAAATGAAAGCATTACCAAATTCACCTACAAGTGAGTTAGTTTTCAATGGCACAAAATACGGGAAGTTGGTTGAAACGAAACCTGCCACAGGCGGAGGAATTGCTTATTTTGATGCAGGAGCAGAGGAGCCTGGAGTAAAAGAGGCGAGACAGTGGCTGGAATGCATTATTAATGATACAGAACCACTTGTTAAACCGGAACAAGCATTAGTTGTCACACAAATTTTAGAGGCGATATATACCTCAGCAAAGACAGGAAAAACAATAGACTTTTAACAAACAGGCAAACAAGAATAAGAAAAAGGGGGATTTTAGATCCTCCTTTTTCCTACCTGTTTCTGAGCAAAAAGGTGATCCTCTAATTAAAGGAGTAAAAAATTCGTGTCGAATACACCATCTTTATGGACCAAAACCTTTTTTATTATTATGTTTGCAAATGCATTTGCTTTTTTCGCATTTGATCTATTGCTGCCAACTCTCCCGCTCTTTTTGGCAAAACATGGGGGACTCGATATATCTCAAATAGGATTAATCATTGGCAGTTTTACTTTTTCGGCCATTATCATTCGTCCTTTTACTGAATTTTTTACCAATAAATTTGGAAAAAAGAAAACATTAGTAGTCTCTATCCTTATTTGTTTAATCGCCTCTCTAGGTTATTACTTTGGGACAAACTTCATCCTTGCACTTTCCATTCGTATTCTGCATGGTTTCGGGTTTGGTCTTGCTGTCACGATTCTTTCCACTTTAGCAGCGGAGATTATTCCAAAACAAAGAAGGGGCGAAGGGATGGGTATGCTTGGGAATGGTACAACGATTGCTTTAGCATTATCGCCATTTGTTGGGATATGGCTGTTTAATTCCTATAATCCAATCATATTATTCGGTACCGCAGGAGTTAGTTTACTAATCTTCCTGTTTTGTATTAGTTTCATTTCTTTCCCCGAAAGTGTGATCAATTCCAATCAAAAAGAAACATCATTCCTAAAATCATTGATTGAACCTTCTGCTATTTTTCCTAGCTTCTTGATGCTTTTATTTGGCATATGCATGGGTGGAGTCATTAGTTTTATGGCACTTTATGCAAAAGAGTTAGAGATAGAAGGAGTGGAATGGTTTTATTTTGTAAATACGGTTAGTGGATTCTTAATCCGTTTCATTTCAGGAAAAGTATTTGACCGTAAAGGACATGCTTGGGTGTTAGTTCCAAGTTCGATCTCAGTCATCATTGGTTTTGTATTAATATATCAAACTACTACTTTAAGTGATTTAATCATTGCTGCAATCCTATATGGGATGGGTACAGGATCATTATTCCCTTCTCTCCAAGCCTGGGCACTGAATAATACGAAGCCTGAACGGTATACGAAAGTAACCGCCATGTTTTAAATTCATTTGACTTAGGAATTGGAGGAGGGTCTGCCGTTCTTGGTTTGATTGCGGCAAAAACAAATTATGGTTCTATTTATTTGTTTTCAGCCTTCGTAATGGTATTTTTTCTCCTTGTCTATTGTTCCGTATTATTTTTAAACAAACAAAACATGGTGAGAATTCAGAAAAGAGCAAATTGAATATAGTGAGCCACTTTAGAAATGAAGATCGTCACTACTACACTGTTTTCATTGGAGGATTTTAAATGAAAGATATTAAAACAAAAATCGATACTGAAGACCAAATCAAATTTGTAGAAAATAGCGGTGGCCCAACGTTGGGTTATTCCGAAACTTCCGGAGTTACCATCATCCAAAAAGATGGCCACTTTTTTAAGGATTTAAACAAAGATGGAAAAATAGATAAGTATGAAGACTGGAGGCTAACTCCAGAGGAGAGAGCAAAGGACTTGGCTTCAAAGATGACAATTGAGCAAATCGCGGGACTCATGTTATATAGTAGGCATCAAGCGGTTCCTGCAGGGAGTAAGGGTTGGTTTGCTGGTACGTACGGGGGGAAGTCCTACGAAGAAAGCGGTGCAAATCCATGGGACTTAACCGATGAACAAATCGAGTTTCTTTCTAAAGATAACTTAAGGCATATCCTCGTTACCACGATCGAAAGTCCTGAAACTGCTGTGCACTGGAATAACAATATTCAGGCTTTTGCCGAAGGAACAGGGCTGGGTATCCCAGCAAACAACAGCTCGGATCCACGTCATGGTTCAGATTCTAGTACCGAATTTAATGCAGGAGCGGGAGGTAATATTTCTATGTGGCCTGAGCCGCTTGGTCTTGCAGCAACATTTAAACCAGAAATGGCAGCAAAATTTGGAGAAATTGCCTCAAAGGAGTACCGGGCATTAGGCATTACAACTGCACTATCCCCGCAAATCGATATTGCAACAGATCCGCGTTGGTTCCGTTTTAATGGAACGTTTGGGGAAGATTCACAGCTTTCCACTGATATGGCTCAAGCTTATGTGGAAGGATTTCAGAATTCAGCAGGTGTTAAAGAAATTGCCGAAGGCTGGGGTTATGACAGCGTAAACGCAATGGTAAAACATTGGCCGGGAGGAGGCTCTGGCGAAGGTGGAAGGGATGCACACTATGGATATGGTAAGTTTGCAGTCTATCCAGGTGGAAACTTTGAAGAACATTTAATTCCTTTCATAAAAGGTGCCTTTAACTTGCCTGGTAAAACAAAGATGGCATCAGCCGTAATGCCATATTACACCATTTCAGTTGATCAAGATCCTGTAAATGGAGAAAATGTCGGTAATTCTTACAACTCTTATTTAATCAATGATTTACTTCGAAAAAGATATGGATATGATGGTGTTGTTTGCACGGATTGGATCATTACTGCCGATGAACCAGAGAATATTGATACATTTGTCGGCGGGAAGCCTTGGGGTGTCGAAAATCTGTCGGTTGCTGAACGACATTATAAACTAATCATGGCGGGAGTCGATCAATTTGGAGGAAATAATGAAGTTGGTCCGATTCTAGAAGCGTTCCAAATGGGTGTTGCTGAACATGGTGAGGCACTGATGCGAAAGCGCTTTGAGGAATCAGCCGTACGTTTATTAAAAAATGTCTTTCGACTAGGTCTCTTTGAAAATCCTTATCTAAAAGTGGAAGAAACTGTTCATGAGGTTGGGAAACCAGATTATATGCAGGAAGGATATGAAGCGCAGCTCAAGTCTATCGTTATGTTGAAAAACAGGAATAACATCTTACCACTAAGTAAGGAAGGAATCGTGTATATCCCTAAAAAATATACACCTGCCGGCAAAGATTGGTTTGGTAAACCAACACCTGAAAAATTCGAATATCCAATTAATATTGATGTAGCAAGGAAATATTTTAAGGTGACGGAGAACCCTGCAGAAGCCGATTTTGGATTAGTCTTTATTAGCACTCCTAAGGCCGGAACAGGTTATAGTCATGAAGATGTAAAGGAAGGTGGAAATGGATATGTACCAATCAGCCTTCAATACAAACCTTATACGGCGATTTCCGCTCGTGAAAAAAGTCTTGCCGGTGATGCCCGAGTGGGTGATGTTTTAAACCGATCGTACAAAGGAAAAACGGTAACACCAAGTAATACCACAGATTTGGATATGGTAGTAGAAACAGTTGAAATTATGAAAGGAAAACCGGTTATTGTTTCGCTCCTGCTATCAAACCCAACGGTCGTGGAAGAATTTGAAAGAAATGTAGATTCTATCATTGTGAATTTTGGAGTACAGGATCAAGCAATTTTTGATATTTTAACAGGGAAAACTGAGCCTTCAGGTCTTCTGCCAATGCAAATGCCAGCAAATATGAAAACAATCGAAGAGCAATTGGAAGATGTTGCTCACGACATGGAATGTCATATAGACGCTGAAGGTCATGTTTATGACTTCGCATTTGGTCTTAATTGGACTGGCAGGATTCAGGATGATAGAACAAAAAAATATCAAAAAGCCAAATAAAAAACGAATCGTAATCATTAAGAATAGGAGGGAGAACATGTCAAATGAACGTTTTTTAATTCTTAATGCTGATGATTTTGGAATGTGCCATTCAACAAATGAAGCAATCTCCACACTACTAAAGGAACGGTCGATTACGTCCGCAAGCCTAATGATGACATGTCCTTGGACATTGGAAGCCGTCCGGTTGGTTAAACAAAATCCTTCGATGGACGTGGGAATACATTTTACCCATACATCCGAATGGAATGTTTATAAATGGGGGCCGCTTAATTCAAATATGAATACGCTGGTGGATGAAAATGGGTATTTTCCTGCAGATACCCATACTGTTGTAAATTATGCAAATCCTGAACAGCTTCGTGAAGAAGCGATAGCCCAGATGGAATTCGCAATTAAATTAGGTCTGGACCCCACCAATATTGATAACCATATGGGAAGTATGCATCATGTCATGGACATACTGTTAGACCTTTGCGAACGATATCAATTGCCATTAAGATATGCTAAACAAGGTCACTCGCTCAGAACGCAGGCGAATCATGAAGAAATTGTCGCTCTTGCAGAAAAAAAGGGGATTCAATTACCCGACTATATAGAAATGTTACCTTTCTTTGCTCCACAAGGAGAGGAACAGGCTTATCAGATAACCAAAGAGGCGGCCATAAACTGTATCCGCTCATTAAAACCTGGAGTAACGGAATTAGTTTTCCATCCTTCCTTAGATACTAGCGAATTAAAATCGATTACGGATACTTGGCCAATGAGGCGGTTTGAATTTGATGTATTTCGGGATAAGGAAATTCAGGAATTGCTGCATTCAGAAGATATAAAGTTAATTCAATGGCGCGATCTGCGTACTCAACAAAGAACTATATAATGAATAAAACCCGAAAGATGGACACTAGGAATATGTGTGATTTTTCGGGTTATCCTGTTTTTGGGAGGCAACAAAATTGAAAAAGATAAGGATAGGATCGGGAGCTGGATATGCAGGAGATCGGATTGAACCAGCCATAAACATTATTAAAAATGGAAACTTGGACTATATTATTTTCGAATGTATGGCAGAAAGGACGATAGCTCTTGCTCAGCAGCAAAAGCAGATCAATCCAAATAAAGGCTATAATGAACTATTAGAATATCGAATGGAAAAGATTCTAACTGAATGCGTAGAAAGGAAAGTAAAGATTATTACCAACATGGGTGCAGCCAACCCGCTCGCAGCCGTAAATGCAACCAAACATCTGGCAGAAAGACTAGGAATAAAACAGCTCAAGATAGCAGCTGTTCTCGGTGATGATGTGTTTCAAAAGATTGAGAAATATATGGATTATAAAATTATGGAAACGGGTGAAAAGCTTCGGTCCATTCATTCACAAATAATTTCGGCTAATTCCTATATAGGAGCCAAAGGCATCGTACAAGCTCTAATAGAGGGGGCTGACATCGTCATTACGGGCAGGGTTGCGGATCCATCTCTTGTACTTGGTCTATTAATATATGAATTTGGTTGGGATTTTCAAGATTATAGTCTATTGGGGAAAGGTACGTTGGCTGGCCATCTACTAGAATGTGGTTCACAGGTGATGGGAGGATACTTTGCTGATCCCGGTTATAAGGATGTACCTGATTTATGGAACATTGGTTTCCCAATCGGAGAAATGGATGAGAAGGGCGGCATTCTCATTACCAAGCTGGCTGATGCTGGAGGATTGGTTACCTCGGAAACCTGTAAGGAACAAATTCTATATGAAATTCAAGATCCTGAAAATTATTTTACACCTGATGTAGTCGCAGATTTTTCAAAGGTGGTAGTACAGCAGCTTGAAAAAGATAGAGTACTAATCCAATCTGCCAATGGTAAGGAAAAGACAGGTCTTCTAAAAACCAGTATCGGGTATAAGGACGGTTATATTGGCGAAGGGGAAATAAGCTATGGTGGTCCTCGTGCTTTGGATAGAGCAAAATTGGCTGGAGAGATTATTAAAAAACGTTTGGAAAATAGCCGCCTGCCAATTGATGAATTAAGAATTGATTTTATCGGGGTCAATTCACTTTATCAAGATACGTTAAGTGAAATTTTGAATGAAAACAAAAAAGATTTTAAAGAGGTACGGTTGAGAGTTGCAGCTAAGACGCAAACAAAAGAGGCTGCGGATCAAATTGGAAACGAAGTGGAAGCACTCTATACGAATGGCCCTTCAGGAGGCGGAGGAGCCAGAAAGTTTTGTAGAGAAATAATTGCGATTGGTTCCATTTTGATTTCGGAAGATGATATCAACCTTGAAGTAGTCTATGAAGAGGTGGAAGCATGAAATTAAGGGAAATTGCTCATTCAAGGACCGGAGATAAGGGGAATATTTCAGTGATATCCGTAATTGCTTATGACATGGATAAATATGAAAAGATAAAAGAGCAGGTAACCTCGCAAAGAGTGAAGGATTGGTTCCAGGAGATTGTTCAGGGCGAAGTGAAAAGATACGAGATTCCAAGTTTAGGAGCACTGAATTTCGTGTTGGAAAATGCTTTGGGCGGTGGGGTTACAAGATCACTGGCTATGGATATGCACGGAAAAAGTTTAAGCTCGGCGCTGCTGGAATTGGAGATCCTGGATTAGATTTGAGTGTACTTATTAAAAAAAGAAAATAGAAGGGGAGGCGGAAAAGTCGGAAGATTTAAAATAATATGTCGTTTTATTGGTAAGTGTGCCTTTATACCCTATATTAAAATGAAACTAAGAACAAGATTTTTATTAAGTTCTTAAAATGTATTTTGATAGCGTTTCCATTGGTGTGCTATCACAACCAAAAATAAGGGGGAAAACGATGAACAAGGGTAAATTTTTTGCCAGATTTCTAGTGGTCATTCTATCAGCTGTATTAATTTTGGCTGGTTGTTCTACGAAGCAAAGTGGGACAAGTAACAATAGTAAATCTGATTCAAAGGATCAACCATATGAGCTGACAATGGCGTTCATGACTTTTACGAAGATCGACGATTTGCCATTGGTCCAAGATGAAATCAATAAAATTGTGAAGAAAAAGATTAATGCGAAAGTTAAACTTATGCCAATTAATGGTTCAGCTTGGTCACAGCAATCCAATCTCCTGCTGACAGGCAATGAAAAACTTGACCTAATCGTATCTTCATCATTCTATGGCTATAATACATCTGCAGTCAAGGGACAGTATATTCCTTTAGATGATCTACTTGAAAAATATGGTAATGGAATTTTGCAAGCAGTTCCTAAAACTCTTCTGGAAGGAGACAGAGTTAACGGAAAAATATATGCAGTACCTAGTGCGAGAGACTGGGGAGTAAATTATGGTTTTATTATGAGAAAGGATATTGTTGATAAATACAACATTGATCTGTCTCAAGTAAAATCATTTGCTGATTTAGAAAAGGTGTTTAAGGTTGTTAAAGAAAAAGAACCAACTTTAGCTCCAATTGTTAATGCTGGGTTATTAACAACGGCAAGCGTCCTTAATGGCGGGAAATATGATGTACTTGGGGATAGTTTGGGGGTTATGTCCTTTAGGGATAAAAAATTCATCAATTTGTTTGAAGACCCGGAATATATTGATTCAGTTAAATTAACAAGAAAGTGGTTCAAAGATGGTTATATCATGAAGGATGCAGCTACATCTCAAGAGGCAGCTGCTAATATTGTAAAGGCTGGAAAAGGATTTGGTTATTTTTCTCATATGAAGCCAGGCTTTGAAGTACAGGAAAAAGGAATTACAGGGCATGAAATGGTAGCTGTGAGGTTTACAGATGTTTATTCTTATACAGATTCAGCTACATCCTTTGGGATGTCAATCGCCAGAAATAGTCAAAATCCAGAAAAAGCAATGGAGTTCATGAACTTATTGTACACAGATAAAGATATTATGAATTTAATTGCTAATGGTATTGAAGGCAAGCATTATGAAGTTAAATCAGATGGAACGATTAGTTTACCTCAAGGAGTAACAGAATCAAAATATGTGTTTGGCCAGTGGGAAATTGGTAACAACTTCTTAACTTATCCATGGGAAGGAAACCCGTCGAATTATTGGGAGATTTTTAAGAAGCATAATGATTCAGCTATATTTTCTCCGGCATTTGGTTTTACATTTAATCCGGATCCGGTTAAGACAGAGATTGCAGCCTCTACGAACGTGTTGAACCAATATAAAGTGGGGATTGAATCAGGTACGTTAGACCCGGTGAAGAGTTTACCGGTATTTAATAAGAAGTTAAAACAAGCAGGCCTGGATAAAATCATGGCTGAAAAACAGAAGCAATATGACAAGTGGAAAAAAAATAAGTAATAAGGACGAAAAGAGAGCTGGAATGTTTTCAACTTCTCTTTTTCCAATATGTCTTTACGTTCGAATCAAAATAAAAAATGAATATAGAGGAGATGAAAGCCACATGAAGTCGTTTCATAACGTAAGCCCATTATTAAAAAGTTTTGTGGAAAGGGGTCCTGTTGGCTGTGCATGTTCTGTAATGCACGATGGGGAAAAGGTATTTGAAGAGTACATTGGCTATGCGGATGTAGAAACGCAAAAATCAGTTTCCTCTGATACGATTTTCCGGATCCACTCTATGACGAAAATTGTTACATGTACAGCAGCCCTAATCTTATATGAACGAGGGAAGTTTTTGCTAAATGATCCACTGGAAGAATATTTGCCTGAATTTAAAAATCCACAAGTCTATCGAACTGGTAAAGAAGGTGGACAGGTAATATCGCCAGCTTCAAGGTCTATCAGAGTCAAAGATCTGTTCAGTATGACATCCGGTTTAAGTTATAGCTGGGGAACAACAGAACAGGAAAGCGAGGTAAGGAGAGTAGAGGAACGTTTAAATAGTCAAGATGATTTTACCGAAGAAACCTATATTCGCGCACTTTCTAAAGCACTAAGTACGATTCCGCTAGCCTTTGATCCCGGAACTGGCTGGAAGTATGGATACAGCCATGATGTTTTAGGGGCACTAATAGAAGTGGTTTCTGGAAAGACACTTGGCCAATTCTTGAATGAGGAAATTTTTCAACCTTTATCAATGCATAACACATTCTTCAATCTACCCGATGAGAAAAAAGAGTCTCTCTCTAGCTTTTACATCCGGAATGAAGAAGGCAATCTAATTAAAAGCTCAGATATGTTTCCTAAAGTAAATACTCACTTTGAAAGTGGAGGTGGAGGGCTTTTCTCTACTCTAAATGATTATAGTCAATTTGCCCATATGTTAGCCAGTGGAGGAGAAATGAATGGCAATCGAATTATAGGAAGAAAAACCATCGAGCTGATGTCAACGAACCATCTAAACTCCCAGAATTCCTTGGATTTTAATTGGGATCGTCTGGCCGGATATGGCTATGGACTTGGAGTACAGGTAATGATGAATCCACCATTATCAGGCAGTAACAGCCCTGTTGGTGAATTTGGCTGGAACGGAATGTCGGGAGCTTGGGTAACAATCTGTCCAAAAGAAAGGCTTTCGGCCGTTTATATGCAGCAAATGCTCCCAAACTTTGAGGATTATCAGCAGCCAAGACTACGATCTGTTATTTATGGAGCACTATGAGCCTAAAAAATAAGTCTTGGGTGAAAATTGCTCAAGGCTTTTTGTTTTTCATTAAATTCCTATAATAATAAGAGTATGATTCTTTTATGAAATTCTTTTTCTTTTTTTATTTATATAATAGAATATTTCTATTTTTCGATGAATATTACCATACATCTAGTTAGAAATTAATATAATTAGATTGTAAAACTGAAAACGCTTTCTATTAATTAGATCGTAACTAATAGCCGTGAGTAAAAAATAGCTCTCGGCCTTTTATTATTGACTATCTCTTATTTTAGAAGGATTCCCTTAGTAAGCCTTTTTTTTAAATGAACTCTTCAGAATATTTTTAATTTATATTGTATAATGGGAATTACATTTTAGAGAGTTTACAACTGGAGGATCACTATGGGAAAAATGAAACTAGTTTTCAATTCGTTACTGTTTAAACTCTTTTTGAGTGTGTTTTTAATTATTGGACCATTAATTGTCGTTCACATTGTAAATAACTACTATGCGGTCGAAGTTATCAGGAGCCAGGTGGCCCAGTCAAACAAAAATATGCTGAATATTTATATGGACCAAATCGACCGGAATTTGGAAGGTGTTGGAAACTATATTTTCCAAATTACACAAAACAATACAGATTTATATTTTCTTCAATATAATGAAACGATTGATCCCAATGATTATGAAGAAGCAAAAATACGTTTATTTAATTCTATTACCAATCAGTCTTATTTCTACACTGCCATCGATTCCATTTTTATTTATTCGGATGCGTATAAGGATTTCCTTTTTACACAAAAATCCGCTGACAATTATTTTGAACGGTATGAAGCAAGAGACGAAATTTACCAGATGTTCGAGAAAAACCCGGAGCAGCTTAGAGAGGGGAAATGGAATATATGGAAGGGAGCAAAAAATTATTACTTGCTGCAATACTATAAAGTAGATGGAGTATATGTAGGCGCCTGGGTGAATATGGACAAACTCATTACGCCGTTTAAATATATTGATTTTGGAGATACAGGAAGAGCCTTGTTGGCAACTTCCGACCTAAAACCGATTACAAATAAGAAATTTATTGAAAAGGAAAAAATAGATTTAACGATTAAGAAGAAAAAGTATGTCATTACTGGGAAAGATAACCGTTTTGTTGTAATGAAAAAAAAATCATCACAAGGTGATTTCTATCTTGCTGCATTGATACCTGAGAGAGAAATCCTGGAGAAACTTCCATTTCTACAAAGAATATCGTCGTTAATTACTTTGTTAGCCGTGTTGTTCTTATTATTTTTTATCTTTATCATGAGAAAGGTTTTTCTTCAGCCAATTAATCGAATTGTCGCCGCTATGAAAAAACTGCGAAAAGGTGATTTGGATATTCGCCTTCCCATCCATCGAAATTCTACTGAGTTTGAAATGATGAATGGAACCTTCAATCATATGATTTCTGAGATTAAGGATCTAAAAATAAATGTATATGAGGAAAAGCTAAATCTTCAAAGAGCGGAATTAAAACATTTACAGCTGCAAATCAACCCGCACTTTTTCCTTAATTCATTAAATATTATCTATAATCTAGCTACGGTTAAGGACTTTGCTGTCATCCAAGAGATGGCTAAATGTCTGGCCAATTACTTTCGGTTTATGTTTCGCAGTAATTCATATTTTGTTAGCTTAGAAGATGAACTAAAGCATACGGAAAATTACTTGAAAATTCAACAGCTCCGCTTTCCCGATACATTTAACTATTCTGTTGAATCACCACCTGAGCTATTAAAAAGTAATATTCCTCCGCTCGTCATTCAAACAATTGTCGAAAATTCAATTAAACATGCGCTTAATTTAGATGACGCTCTTGATATTCTGATAGTTGTAAAGAAATTTGAGGACCCTGGGTTTATAAGTATAAAAATTCAGGATACAGGTGATGGATTCCCTGAGGATGTTTTACGCAGTTTGAAAGAAGACGAATCTTTAACTAATGAGGAAGGAGAGCGTATTGGAATATGGAACGTTAAACAACGACTAAGTTTGTTATATGGAGAAAAATCAAACATACAATTTTCGAATGAACCAGGCAAAGGGGCGTCTGTTTGGATACGAATTCCGAACGATATAATCTAAGTCAAGAGGGTGGGTATGGTTTATGAATCAATTTCAGGTTCTAATAGTTGATGATGAAATTCATTCCATTAGGGGTGTCCAAGCTGGTGTGAATTGGGAAAAGCATGATATCTCATCTGTTTTTACAGCTAATAACTTAAGACAAGCTCAAGAAGTGTTTTTAAATAACAAAGTTGATTTGTTATTATGTGACATTGAAATGCCTAGAGGCTCTGGAATTGATTTGCTAAAGTGGGTGCGTGAACACTTCCCGATGACTGAAGCGATTTTTTTAACCTGTCATTCAGACTTCTCCTATGCAAAGCAAGCCCTGCAATTGAAAAGCTTTAATTATTTATTAAAACCCGTCGATTATCAAGAACTTGAAGATGTTATTCATAGCGCATTGGGGAAAATCAAAAAGGATCAAGAAACAAGAATGGTAGAGGAATCTTACCTTCAATTGAAAAAATCCCACCATTCAGTCATGCAAGAACGTTTCTGGTTAGATCTTATTAATCAAGTTATCCCAACAACCAAAGATCAAATTGAAAAACAAATGAAGAATTATCATTTATCCTATTCAGAATTAACTACTTTTCTACCCATTTTATTTCATGTTCAGCATTGGAAAGAGGAACTATCGGTCCATGAAGAAAAGGTGAGCGAATATGCTCTTCAAAAAGCATTGGGTGAAGTAATCGAAAAGAATAGCATGGATGGTTATGTGCTTAATATAGAAATTGGCTATGTCTTAGTGATTATTGCACTAGTAGAGCCAATCAACTTGAAGGAGTTTAATGAAAATTGTAATCACTTTATTTCACAATTCGCTCAGTTTTTTTCTTGTGAACTTTGTGGCTACATTGGAAATCAAGTTCCGATTGAAGAATTAGTAGGGATGGTCCATACTTTGCAGGAATTTGATCGCAATAATGTAACTGTAAGTAACCAGACGATTAAATGTAACAATAAGAAAAAATGTTTATGCACTTCCCCGCTGCTTCCTTCCGCGGAATGGACGAGTCAAATGAAAAATGGTCCAAAAGATAAGTTTTTAGATGCAGTCAATCAGTATTTTACTGATTGGAAAAAATCGGATGGAAATATAACAGCTCAATCCCTTCATTTGTTTTATCAAGATTTTTTGCA
The DNA here is from genome assembly GCF_018613205.1 of Bacillus sp. ISL-46. Taxonomy (NCBI): domain Bacteria; kingdom Bacillati; phylum Bacillota; class Bacilli; order Caryophanales; family Bacillaceae; genus Bacillus; species Bacillus sp. ISL-46. The sequence goes on along the minus strand of NZ_JAGGQR010000011.1, from coordinate 51,117 downwards.
ATTAATCTTTTATGTTCTTCAGGTAAAAGGAATTCAAGCCAATCAGGTTTATTCACAAAATCTGCTGACTGAAAAACCAAAAAGAGTATTGAAATCATTGAACTCGCTCCAAGAATGGGTCATATATATTGCCGATGTTGCCATGAACCAGCTCCATCAACCTCAAGAAAAAGGATCAGTGGTGGACATAGTAAAAAATTATATTAATCATCATCTAGGAGAACAGCGGTTAACTCGTGATGAAATTGCCAATTATGTCTATTTAAATCCAGATTATTTAACAAGATTATTTAAAAAACAAACAGGTTTATCCATATCGGACTATTTGCAGCAGAAGCGTATTGAATACGCCAAAAAACTGTTAATAGAAACCAATCTGCCTGTAAGTGAAGTGGCATTATCTGCAGGTTATTCTAATTTTTCCTATTTTTCTACTATATTCAAGAAATCAACCCAATTAAATCCGATGGAATATCGAAAAAAGTCGTTTTTTTCAGAAAAGTCGGAATAACAAAAATAAAAGGTCGTATTTTTAGTAAGTGTTTTTTCAGCCAACCTCTATACTAAAACTAGATCAGTGGTAACGCTTTCATGAGAGTTATCATGGAATCAACTAGATAATAAGGGGGAAAGAAAAGATGAAATGTTTTAAGGCATTTACAAGGTTTTTACTGATAGTAATGTCAGCTGTTTTAGTTTTGGCTGGCTGTAGTTCAAAGGAAAGCAGTTCAAGTAAAAAGGACGATACGAACTCAAAGGGTCAGCCATATGAGCTTAATCTGGCGTATCTAAACTTTACAAAAATAGATGATCTTCCTTTAGTTCAGGAAGAAATTAATAAAATTGCTAGAAAGAAGATTAATGCTACCGTAAAATTAGTACCGATTAGTGGTGCAGCTTGGTCACAGCAAACTAATTTAATGTTGACAGGCAATGAAAAACTGGATCTTATCGTTTCTTCATCATTTTTTGGCTACAATACCCAAGCCGCTAAAGGACAGTATGTTCCTTTAGATGATTTGCTTAAATCAAATGGTCAAGGGATTTTAAAAGTCGTGCCTGAACGTCTTTTAGAAGGCAATAAGGTGAACGGCAAAATATATGGCATTCCAAGTATGCGGGACTGGGGTTCCTATTATGGGTATATCATGAGAAAAGATATTGTTGATAAATATAAGATTGACCTTTCTCAAGTCAAAACATTTGCTGATTTAGAGAGTGTGTTTAAAATTGTCAAAGAAAAAGAGCCGACTTTAACCCCAGTGGTTAACACACAAATCACATCCGTTGCTTCTGTTCTTGCAGGTGGAAAATTTGATATACTTGGGGACAGCCTTGGGGCAATATCTTTTAAAGATAAGAAAATGGTCAATATGTTTGAAGAACCTGAATATGTAGAAGCGGTTAAATTAGCCAGAAAATGGTTCAAAGCCGGCTATATCATGAAGGATTCAGCAACGTCACAAGAAGCTGCTGCTAATATTGTGAAAGCCAATAAAGGGTTTGGCTATTTTTCTCATATGAAGCCAGGTTTTGATGTACAAGAAAAAGGAATTACTGGACATGAAATGGTATCTGTAAAATTGACGGATGTATATTCGTATACCGATGCGGCAACAGGCTTTAATATGTCAATTGCCAGAAACAGTCAGAATCCAGAAAAAGCAATGGAATTTATCAATTTACTTTACACAGATAAAGAGATTATGAATTTACTGGATAACGGTATTGAAGGGAAACATTATGCAGTTAAATCTGATGGTGTCATTACATTGCCAGAAGGTGTAAAAGAGTCCAAATATGTATTTGGCCAATGGCAAATCGGTAATAATTTCCTGACATACCCTTGGGAAGGAAATCCAGCGAATTATTGGGAAGTTATGAAAAAACATAATGATTCAGCGATATTTTCTCCGGCATTTGGTTTTACATTTAATCCAGATCCTGTGAAAACAGAAATTGCGGCATCGACGAACGTATTAAATCAGTATAAATTAGGTATTGAATCTGGTACTTTAGATCCGGAGAAAAGTTTAAAGGAATTTAATAAGAAACTTAAAGCATCCGGCATTGCTAAAATTATTGCAGAAAAACAAAAACAGTATGATAAGTGGAAAGAAAAGAAATAAGGACCAAGAGAAGAGAGCTAGTGCGTCTAGTTCTCTTTTTTCATAAATTCCACAAGTTTGAAATGGCTTATAATTTAAATTTAATGTATTCTGAAAAGTCGGATAAACAAAAATAAGAAGTCGTATTATGGATAGTAACAAATTTACTAGTCTAATAAAATAAATATAAGTAGAAATGATAGTTTTTGTAAGCGGAACCATTTTATTGGACAAGGGGGAATAGTGATGTCAGAAGTTACAGTAAAACCGTTAAGTAAGGACGTCCATGCTGCAATTGGGAAAAAAGCGAATGTTAGGATGATGAGATTTAAAAGGTATCTGCCATTATTTATTATGATGATGCCTGGTTTAATTTACTTACTGATCAATAATTACTTACCTATGTTTGGCCTTATGATTGCTTTTAAAGATATTAACTATGCTAAAGGAATATTGGGAAGTGATTGGATTGGATTTAAAAACTTTGAATACTTGTTTAGTACAAGAGATGCCTTTGTTATTACCCGGAATACCATTCTCTACAATGGAGGATTTATTATCTTAAATACCATATTAGCTATCGGTGTAGCGATAATGCTAAATGAAATTAAAAATAAGCTGGCGAAAAGCTTTTACCAAAGTGTGATTCTTTTGCCATTCTTAATCTCGATGGTTATTGTCAGTTATTTGGGCTTTGCCTTCCTTAGCGAAGATGTTGGTTACCTGAACAAAACGATTTTACCGTTACTTGGGCTTGATGGTATTTCATGGTATAACGAAGCAAAATTTTGGCCATATATTTTAACCTTCATTAATATGTGGAAGGGTGTCGGTTTCTTGTGTGTTATTTACTTAGCCGCAATTATCGGGATTGACCAAGAGTACTATGAAGCAGCCACTTTAGATGGGGCAAATAAATGGCAGCAAATCATTCACATAACGCTTCCTTCGATTATGCCTGTAATTATCATGATGACTTTATTGGGAATAGGACGCATTTTCTACTCCGATTTCGGCTTGTTCTATCAAGTGCCAATGAATTCGGGTGCTATTTATGACACAACGAATGTTATTGATACCTATGTTTACCGTGGATTAATGCAGCTTGGGGATATCGGGATGTCAGCTGCAGCAGGTTTATATCAATCGATCGTCGGATTTGTCCTTGTATTATTATCAAATTATCTCGTACGTAAAAAAAGTAAAGATAATGCATTATTTTAAGCTGGAGGTCGAAAGCGATGTATAAATCTGATCGAATAACACAATGGGTTTCTCATATCTTTTTAATCATACTTGCGGCAGGAAGCATCATACCGTTTATCATTCTTTTATCTTCTTCCCTGACCGATGAAGCAGCCATCATGAAAGAGGGATATTCCTTTATTCCAAAGGAGATGAGCTTTGATGCTTATAATTACCTGCTAAATAATTCATCTAGCATACTAAGGGCTTACGGAATTACCATCCTTGTTACTGTATTTGGAACCTTTGTAAGCTTGGCGATGACTTCGTTTTTGGCATATGCGCTCTCTCGCCGCGATTTACCTTATAAAAACGTTTTTGCTTTTCTAGTATTCTTTACTCTATTGTTCAATGGTGGACTTGTTCCGACCTATCTCGTTTATACGCAAGTATTTGATATTAAAAACACGATTTGGGCACTAATAGTCCCAGGATTACTCATGAACGGATTTAACGTATTGCTGATGAGGACATTCTTTATGACTTCTATTCCAGAGCCAGTTATTGAATCAGCACGCATGGATGGTGCAGGTGAATTTAGAACCTTCTTCTCTATCATTCTACCGCTCTCATTGCCAATTCTGGCTACGATTGGATTGCTTCAAACCATCATTTATTGGAATGATTGGTTTAATGGACTGATCTATATCACTGAACCGTCATTATTTAGTATCCAAAACATCTTAAACAGGATGCTGTCAGACATTCAGTTTTTAGCAAGCAGCAATCTAGGCACAAATGCGAGCCAGGCTGCTTCGCAAGTTCCTACCACAGGTGTACGGATGGCGATTGCTGTTATCGGTGTCCTGCCGATACTGATTGCTTATCCATTCTTCCAAAAATACTTGGTAAAAGGGATTGCTTTAGGTTCAGTTAAAGGTTGATTGATTTAAATTAATTACCATGGAGGGCTGATTGCAAAGCAATGGCCCTCCTATGATATATTTCAGGATAACAGTAAAAGCAAAGGGGGAACGACTGATGGAAGGTTTTATGCGGGGATTTTATAGTATCTCGGAGTGGATCATGAAGTTTGCTTATGTGAATATTCTTTGGATTGCATTTTCCATGCTTGGATTTATAGTTTTTGGCTTTTTTCCTGCCACTACAGCAATGTTTACAGTAGTTCGTAAATGGGTATTGAAGCAGTCTGATAGTCCGGTCTTGAAAACCTTTTGGTTCACCTATAAAAAAGAATTTGTAAAAAGTAATCTATTAGGACTTGTCATCATTCTAGTTGGTTTTTTTATGTATTCTAACATTAGAATCGTGGAAGCAACTACGGTACATGCACTTAAACTACTTTATATACCAAATGTCATTGTTATTTTCATATTTTTACTCACTCTTTTATATATTTTTCCAGTGTTTGTCCATTTTGATGTCCGCCTGGCAGAAGGAATTAAAAATGCGTTTATTTTAATGACTGTTAACCCTATGGCGACGTTTTGTATGGGAATTCTGACTGGATTCCTTTGTTTTATATTTATAAAATTACCAGGACTTCTTCCATTTTTCAGCGGGAGTATTATTGCTTTTTTACTTATGTGGATTAGTAACTATGTATTTATAAAAATGAATAAAGCTACTAATTTTTCCGTCGCGAGAAGCAGTACTAAAGTAAATTAATATTAGAGGCAGAAGTCAATGCGAAGAAATTAAAACGATTTAATAGGAGGTAAAAAATGGAGATTAGTAATTTAAGAACAAATCACGTTGTGAATCCGCTCGGATTTGAATTCGATCGCTTAAGTCTTTCATGGGTGACCGAGTCAGGGGGGGGCCCATCTATTTATCAAACGGCCACCAGAGTGGAAATAGCGGCTGATCCTGACTTCGAAATGATTCTATTTGATTGCGGGAAAAGTCAAGAGATTGATAGTTTAGGGTACACTCCGGACCTACAGCTGAAACCACGTTCTCGTTATTATTGGCGGGTAACTATATGGGGGGATGCTCGTGACGAGGTAACAAGTGAAACTGCCTGGTTTGAGACAGCAAAAATGAATGAGCCATGGCAAGGAAAGTGGATTACTCCTGACTTGGGTAAGGAAATCCATCCATTAATTAGAACAAACTTTAACCTGCCAGCTGAAATTGTGTCAGCTAGAGCATATCTCTGCGGGGTGGGTCTATATGATGTGGAAATAAACGGAGAGAGAATTGGACAGGAATATTTTGCTCCGGGTTATAATGCTTATGATTTCTGGCTGCAGTATCAAACCTATGATGTGACGGACGTATTGAGGCGCGGAGAAAATACGATTGGTTTTATGCTTGGCAACGGTTGGTACAAAGGCCGTTTTGGGTTTGAAGGCGGTTATCATGAATTATATGGAAGTGAATTTGCTTGCATTGGTGAAATCGTTGTAACGCTTAAGGATGGATCCACCTTAAGAATCACTACGGATGAAGACTGGAAGAGTGCGCCAGCACCGATTACTTTTAGCGGCATTTATGATGGTGAGGTTTATGATGCAAATCTAGAGAATAAAGACTGGACACTGCCTAATTTTGATGATAGCGAATGGACAAGCGTTAGGAAAACGGAAATCAAAACAGACAGTTTTACAGCCAGACGAAATTTGCCTGTCAAAATCATGGAAGAAAGAAAACCAATTGAGATTATTCATACACCTGCTGGAGAAACGGTCCTTGATTTTGGTCAAGTAATGACCGGTTGGGTGCGGTTTAAAATCAACGCACCAAAAGGAGCAACAGTACAGCTTCAATACGGTGAAGTTCTTCAAAATGGAAACTTTTATCGCGAAAATTTGCGAGAGGCAAAAGCTGAATTTGTTTATATTTCTGACGGAAGTGGAAGAGAAGTACAGCCTCACTTCACCTTCTATGGCTTTCGGTATGTAAAGCTGACTGGTTTTGACGGGGACATTAATCTGGATGATTTTACTGGCTGTGTCATCTACAGCGAAATTGAACAAACTGGAACAATTGAAACCTCCAATCCTTTGGTGAACCGATTATTCCTTAATGCCTTATGGGGACAAAAAGGGAATTTTCTCGATGTACCTACAGATTGTCCGCAGCGCGATGAACGGATGGGCTGGACAGGTGATGCACAGGTGTTTGCCCCTACAGCCTGCTACAATATGTATTCGCCTGCATTTTACCAAAAATACATGTTTGATTTACATGAAGAACAGAAAAGGTTAAACGGTTCCGTACCATTCACAGTACCTGTCGTAAAACCAAAAGATGGAAACGGTTTTATTTCAGGTAGTGGGTCAGCTGCATGGGGTGACGCTGCTACTGTTATTCCGTGGACATTATATACGTACTATGGAGATAAAGAGCTTCTTCGTCAGCAGTTCGATGCAATGAAGGACTGGGTCGAATATATTAAAAAAGTAGATGATGAATCAGGTGCAAAGAGACTGTGGCAGGTTGGTTTCCATTTTGGTGATTGGCTGGCATTAGATGGAAAGGATCCTCAAAGCCCAATGGGTGGAACCGATTCTTATTATATTGCTTCCGCTTATTATTGTTATTCGGCACAGCTAGTGGCAAAAGCAGCAAAGGTCCTGGGTAACACTGGCATGGCGGAACAATATGACATTCTGGCAAATGAAATTAAAGAAGCAATGATGAAGGAATATTTTACACCAAATGGCAGAAGTGCGATTAATACACAAACCGCCATGATTGTTGCCTTATATATGGATCTGGTACCAGAAAGTTTTCGGCCAAGATTAATAGAAGATTTAAAAGCAAAGCTTCGTGAGGATAAAATGCACTTACAAACAGGTTTTGTCGGTACGCCTTATTTCTGTAACGTATTATCTGAAAATGAAGCTAATGATTATGCGTATACTTTATTGTTAAATGATGATTTTCCAAGTTGGTTATATGCGGTCAAACTTGGTGCTACAACGATTTGGGAGCGATGGAACTCAGTGCTTTCGGACGGAAGCATAAGCGGAACAGGAATGAACTCATTAAATCACTACGCTTATGGTTCGATTGCTGAGTGGATGTATCGTTATATGTGCGGAATCAATCCGGTTGAAGATGCACCAGGGTTTAGAAAGATTAAACTATGTCCTAAACCATATGGAAAATTATCCTACGCCAAGGCAAAATTTTCTTCTCCGTCCGGATATATTGAGAGCGGCTGGGAATTAAAAGAGGATGGGTTGTTAACTTTTAGCTTTGTTGTACCATTCAATACTTCAGCTAAAGTTATCCTGCCTGATGCTGCTTTGGAAACTATTAAGGTAAATGGCGACTTGCTCGTTAATCGAGGTTTGGAAGCTAAGCAGGAAAGTAAGGAAGTTCTATGTGAGCTTACTGCAGGCACATATGTATTTCAATATCTACCGACAAAATCTTATATCTTAACTTATAGCACAAACAGTAGTTTAAAAGAGCTTCTAAACAATGAAGAAACAAAAGAAATTATTAAAAATGATCTACCAGAAATCGTAAATAACCCGATTGTAAAAAACGATCAATTTGTTGAAAAATCATTGCAAGAATTAATAAATTTCCCCTTATTCACTTCGTTGGCTTCATCAGAAAAATTAGATGAGTTAAATAAAAAACTAGTTCTTGTTCGACAATAGACTATTAAATCTTTAAAGAGAAGGACTTTGAAATTCTAGTAATAAGTTTAAAAATGTAGTGGTCCATGGAACTTATTCCCTTATAGTAGGCAGTAAAAAGAAAGGGTTGTACTGTCTATTATGAGGGGATTTTTTTCATAGAGGAAAATTAGAATAAACTATTTAAGATAATTACTATTTTTCCGTAAAATATACCATAAATCTTTAAAAAAACGATATAAACTGACAAGTAATAAACCGTTTACATAATTGAAACTAACAATTGAAAGGAATGGAATTTATGACCGAAAACAGTGTTTTATGGATTGAATCCACACAAGGTAATTATTGGCAAACGAAGGAACCTGTTGAAACAGCTGATACACAACGTAATTTAATCATTACAGACAATAAAGGCCGTGTCGTTGAGGGTTTTGGCAGCTGTTTTAATGAACTTGGAATGTATGCGCTTAAATCTTTATCTGAAGAGGACCGTCAAAAAGTACTAGATTCTTTATTTGCAACGGATGGAGACTGCCAGTTTACACTTTGCCGCCTGCCAATTGGTGCAAGTGATTATGCCCTGGAATGGTATAGTCATAATGAAACCGATGACGACTATGAAATGGAGCATTTCTCGATTGAAAGGGATCAAAAGTATCTTATCCCATACATTCGTGAGGCCCAGAAAAGAAACCCGGATATGAAATTTTTCGCTTCACCTTGGAGTCCTCCTACTTGGCTGAAATTTCCGAAGGCTTATAATTATGGAACACTACGCTGGGAGAAAAAAGTACTTGAGGCTTACGCGCTTTATTTCGTTAAGTTTGTCCAAGCGTATGAAAAAGAAGGAATAAAAATCAACCAAATTCATGTGCAAAATGAAGTAATAGCTGACCAAAAATTCCCTTCTTGTAAGTGGACAGGTGAACAATTGCAGGAATTTATCCGAGACTATCTTGGACCAGCTTTTGAAAAGCACAATCTAGCTACAGAAATCTGGCTGGGGACCATCAATGCACCAGAACCTTGGCAAGAATTAATGACGGATACCACATCTGATTTCGATGTATACGCAGGCCTTGTTCTCAGTGATCCTGAAGCATATAAGTATATCAGTGGTGTTGGCTATCAATGGGCTGGAAAACATGCAATCCAGCGAACAGCTGAGAGTTACCCTGAGATGCGTTTTCTACAAACGGAAAATGAATGCGGAAACGGTAAAAATACTTGGGAATATGCTCAATATGTAAGCAACCTGTACCGCCATTATTTTGTCAATGGGGCAAATGGATATGTTTACTGGAATGCCGTTCTAGAGCCTAAAGGCCGCAGTACATGGGGCTGGGAACAAAATTCTATGATTACCGTCGATCCAGAAACAAAAAGCTTCCAATATAATCCTGAATTCTACGTGGTAAAACACCATTCTCATTTTGTGAAAAATGGAGCAGTAAGACTTGAAACAAAAGGTCATCTAACCGCTCATGCGCTAGCTTTCCAAAATCCTGACGATTCTATTGTATTAATTGTCAACAATCCACTAAAAAAACAACGGGAATTAGTATTTGAATATCAAGGCAAATCCTATCAATTTGATTTAAAACCTGAATCCTTTAACACGGTTGTTTTGAAGTAAACCAATGACTCCGGTATAAATGCCGGAGTCACCTTTTTCTATCAACAATAATAGTAAATATCGTTAAAAAATTATGAAGAAATTCTTCAGTTGGGAGGGATTTTTGTTGAATAAGTCAGCAAAAGTAATCATTGATACTAAAGCTAAAAAATTTCCTGTTAGTCCTTCATTGTATGGTCTTTTTTTCGAGGAAATCAACCGTGCGGGTGATGGAGGAATCTATGGGGAGTTAATTCGAAATAGGTCTTTCGAGGATACCATCATTCCTGACCGCTGCCAAGTAGAGGGATGTGAATTGCATTCACCTGCAGGGTGGGTTTCTCCTTTTGAAGAAGCACCGGGATCAATCCCAGGCTGGCAGCTGCGCAAGGATAATTCGAATAGTAAAGCAGGCATTTACCTAGATGGAAATGTCCCTATTAATAAGGAAAATCCCCTTTCTCTCAGGGTAGAGATTGAAGATTCATTTGATAAACGGATTTCAGTATACAATGAAGGATTTTGGGGAATCCCTTTGAAAAAAAATGAAAGATACAATCTATCTTTCTATGCAAAAAAGGAAGGGACGTTTTCTGGAAATCTGGAAATAACACTTGAAAATAAAATAGGTGAAAAATTGTCCTCAAGCCCCTGTGAAATAACATCTGAAAATTGGCAGAAATATGAGCTGGTATTAGAAAGTGGGGGCGAGGAGCCTGAGGGCATCTTAGCATTTTCAACGAATGAAAGAGGAACATTTTGGCTTGAGTTTGTATCCTTATTCCCCCAAAAAACGTTTTTGGAAAGGAAAAACGGGTTACGACCAGATTTAGTGGCCAGGGTTGCAGACCTAAAGCCCAAATTTTTGAGATTTCCCGGCGGGTGCTTTGTAGAAGGATTTTCAGTGGAAACAGCCTATCGCTGGAAGAAAACGATAGGGGATGTAACCGAAAGAAGTTCTCACTGGACGCTGTGGAATTACATGACAACCAATGGATTAGGTTACCATGAGTATTTACAAATGGCAGAGGATCTGGGCTTAGAGCTGATGTACGTAGTAAACTGCGGCCTCACTTGTCAAGGAAGACCAGGAGAGCATATCCCATTAGAAGACCTCGATGATTGGATCCAGGACATGCTCGATGCGATAGAGTATGCGAACGGACCAGTTACAAGCAAGTGGGGTTCACTTCGTGCTGAAAATGGCCATCCGGCTCCATTTCATTTGAAGTATATCGAAATAGGGAATGAAAATTTTGGACCTGAATACAATATCCGGTACAAATTGTTTTATGATGCAGTAAAAGCAAAATACCCTGAAATTATCACTATTTGGAATACGCATTGGGAGGTAGGAACAGAAACTAAAGGATTGCCGGTGGAAATCGTGGATGAGCATTTTTATGCTGATTTTGATTATTATGTCATGTATCACGATATGTATGATACTTATGATCGGAATGGTCCAAAGATCTACGTAGGGGAATATGCCATGATCCTTGGGCAAGGAGCGGGCGCGCTTAAAGGCGCCATTAGTGAAGCTGCTTTTATGACGGGAATGGAACGAAATCAGGATATTGTCGTGATGTCTTCCTACGCTCCTTTATTTGCTAATTTGAATCATATCAACTGGACACCTAACCTTATTTATTTTAATGGAACGAATTCTTATGTTTCACCATCTTACCATGTTCAAAAACTGTTTGCGGAAAACAGGGGAGATATCGTCTTAGAAAGTAAAGTAGAAACAGAAAGTCGCTATCCGTCTTTTAAAGGTGAAGTAGCAATCCGACAAAATGACCTTCAGAATATTAATGATATAAGCATTACGAGTGGTGACCAACTGCTATTTAAGAGTGAAAACTTAACAGAAGATAACCCATTAACTCACCTTGAATGGAATGTGCTAAGGATTGGCGAGCCTACTTGGAAAGAATATACCATGACTATGAATGCGACACTGGGGGAACAGGGGTTAAAGGTTCGGTTCCTAGACAGTACGAAAGAATGGCAGCAAAACTATATTCTTTGGGAGCTAGACGCAAACGGTGAGAGCCGGTTACTGCATATCAATGGTTGGTCTCGTGTGAAGCTGACCCCTAATCAAGCTGTGAATGTAAATTCAGATGGTGGTCATCATTTATGTGCCAAGGCTACAAAGGATTCTATTTATTGCTATCTTGATGGTCAGTTGGTACATGAGTATAAAATAGCAACCATTCCATATCTCACTACAGTAACCACGCTTGATGAAAAGAATAATCAGGTAATAGTCAAATTGGTTAATGCTTCTGAATTTAATCTACGAACATCGATTGATATTGAGGGGAAAGAGAAACTTGTGGGTAAGCAGATCATTTTAACCTCAGACGATCCAAACAATACAAATACTATGGAAGAACCTAACAAGGTAATTCCTTTTGAAACTGCATTGCAGTTGGATAGTAATTTGTATGATATCCCTGCTTATGGTGTAGTCATTTTAAGAATCGAGTTATAATTATTTCTTCTAAGGTCCAGGTGATATCCTGGCCTTTTTTGTTATGTTAAATACCAATTTATAAGGGATTTCACTACTTCTTAGGTTAATCACAGAATTTTTATTTATTTTTCATAAAAGATAAAAAAATACAATTTATCATAAAATAATACCATAAACTAGCTCACTATCAATCTATACTATAAATAAATAAAGCGCTTTAAAAAAACAAAATAAATTAATTTATTATTTTACCTCATGTTGAAAAGAGTATGACTAATTAAAAATTAACAAAAATGAAAACGTTTTAACTATCTAGGGAGGGAAAACCATGGCATTAAGAGAACAAGATTTAATAAAAGTGAACCATGCTCCAAGTACAAATCAGAAGCTGTCCTTATTAGAAAAAGTTAGTTACGGTTTGGGAGATACGGGTTCAAACTTAATTTATACGGTTATAACCACTTATTTAACGTTTTACTTTACGGACGTATATGGACTTGGGGCCGCTGCAGTGGGTACCTTAATGTTGGTTGCAAGATTTGTAGATATGATTGATAGTCCGATTTTTGGGGTCTTGATCGATAGGACAAATACTAAATGGGGGAAATCAAGACCTTGGATTTTATGGTCAAGTATTCCATTTACGATTGTTTCCATTCTCCTCTTTATGGGACCGGAATTAAGCGCTTCCGGTAAATTGGCCTACGCTTACATATTTTATATTACAGCCAATGTGTTATATGCAGCCGTTAATAACCCATTAACAACAATGCTTCCAAGTATGTCAAGCGATGTTCAGGAAAGAACCGTTGCCAATGTGTTTCGTATGTTTGGCGGACAAGTGGGCGGATTAATTGTTAACTTAACTTTATTACCACTTGTTGCTTATTTTGGCGCTGGCAATCAGCAAAAAGGTTTCTTCTATGCGATGACACTATTTTCTGTTGTTGGATTAATCTTGTTCTTTGTTACCTTCCTTAACACAAGAGAACGTGTTCAAAATATCTCTGGTAACGAATCTATTCCTGTAAAAGAAAGTCTAAAAGCGATTAAAGGGAATCGCCCATGGATAGCTGTTTCCTTATTAGGAATCGTATTCTTCATGTTGTATATCATGAAATTGTCTGCAGGTATTTATTACATTTCTTATAACATCGGTAAGCCTGAACTCATTTCAACCGTCAATACCCTTGCAATGTTTTCACTTGTAGGCATTTTGGCAACACCATTCTTAACAAAGAAATTTAGTAAAGTACTATTAATTAATACAGGTATTGCTATCAATATCATTGGTCAATTAATCATCTTTATGGGTGGAGATAATGTACCAATGATTATTACCGGTACAATTATAGGTTCAATCGGTATGGGATTGCCAGGGGGATTATTGTTTACCTTAATGGCTGATACGGTTGACTATGGTGAGTGGAAATCAGGAGTTCGTGCACAGGGAATCCTTGTATCTGCTGCTGGTATTGGAATTAAATTAGGTTCGGGTCTTGGTGGTGCAATCCCGGCTTGGTTACTAGCTGCCGGCGGGTACGTTGCAAATCAACAACAAACAGAGACTGCACTGCGAATGATTTCTCTTAGCTACTTGTGGCTGCCAATTTTCTTTAGTATAGTATCCATCCTTATTATGGCTTTTGTCTATAAATGGGAAAAGCCCCATCATGAAATTATTGCTGAACTAGAAGCAAGAAGAGCACAACGTTAATCAATAGATATATTAATTTATAAACCTATGAAAAGAGACCGGGGTATACATACCCGGTCTCTTCATTTTATAGGATGATCTTTAAAATGCTTTGGTGTAACACCTGTAAATTTCTTAAATACTTTTATAAAATAGCTTTGATCCGTAAAATTTAATAGAGTACAAATTTCAGATAAGGAATAGGATGATAAAGCTAATAAATTTTTTGCTTCTTCTATTTTCACTTTTTGAATATATTCGCTCAAAGAAATTCCTGTTTCTTTTTTAAAAAGCGAGGATAAATAATTTGGAGTCAATTGTACCAGCTCTGATAATTGAGACAATGTAATGTTTTCATATACATGGTTAAAAATAAAATTCTGACAGAGTGAGATAGGTTTAGAATACTGTTCAATTTGGCTGATGTGAACTCTTTCAGCAAAGTCACCAAATGCTTTTTCCATTAATTTCTTTACCTCATGAATATCCTGTAATTCTTCGAGTCTTTGAATATATAAATCACTTAAGGAATAGGCGATTTCTGGATATAAACCGCCTTCCATTGCAGCTCTAGTGGCTAAGGTAATGCCTGAAATGGTTAAATTCTTTTCACTTCTTAATTGGCTATTCTTTGATAGGACTCCATATTCAAATTCCTCATTTGCGATGTTCAAATAGTTTAACAGTTCCTCTTTTTTTCCTTTTGTTATTGCTCCAAAAAGTTTCTTTTCAATTAAATAATCATGATGGAATTTAGTATTTTGACGTCTTAAAGATATTTCCAAATCGGGACTTTCAGTAAGAACCTCCTGATCCTCCATTATTTGATTCTGTTTGATAACATAGTCTGTATCAAGTAATTGATGATAGATCATATAGTGGACAAGGATACCGGCACGTGTCAAGTCATGAAGCTTCATAACTGGAAGTGATTGATAGTAAAGAATAATGAATTCTTGATCGATAAAAAATCCAAGGTCATGATTCATCCTTCTTATCATATCTTTAGAGTAATTAGTAAAAACGGATGGACCGCCAATAATACTCCCTTGGAATGTATCTCCACCCTGTAAATTAACAGTCAAGTAATTTTCAAGTAATTTAGTCGATTTGATTATCGGGTATTCTGATGAATCATCGTTTCTCATTAGCTGTCTTAAATAGTCTAATTTTGCAAGGTATAGTGGGTTTTGTCTGTAACCTGATGATGATTCAAAAAGTAATTCACCTTTTGAATCAAATAGGTAAAAAGGAATTTTCAAAGTCTCATTCATATGCCTGCAAATATACTCTAAGTGGTCTCTATTAAGATATGGCATGCTTAGTTAGTTCCCCTTTTAAAGTAAACGAATTCAATATTATTTAATTTAGTTAATAAGATAATACTATTTTTCGATAAATATTACCATAACTAACAGCGAGAAATTAATACAATATAAAAATAGAAAGCGTTTTCTATTAACCATACTAGGAGGTTCACAATGCGAGATATCAAACAATTAATTTCACAAATGACATTAGAAGAAAAAGCGAGCCTATGCTCAGGATTAGATTTCTGGCATTTAAAAGGAATTGAACGATTAGGAATTCCATCTCTAATGGTAACAGACGGACCCCACGGTTTGCGTAAGCAGGCAGAGGGTGCAGATCATTTAGGAATTTATAACAGTGTTCCTGCCACTTGTTTTCCGTCAGCGGCCGGAATGGCTAGCTCCTGGAATCGCGAACTCATTGAAAAAGTGGGGATAGCTCTAGGAGAAGAATGCCAGGCAGAGGATGTAGCAGTTTTGCTTGGACCTGGAGTGAATATTAAGCGTTCACCGCTTTGTGGAAGAAACTTTGAGTATTTCTCTGAAGACCCTTATTTGGCTTCTGAAATGGCGGCCAACCATGTTAAAGGTGTTCAAAGCCAAGGAGTCGGAACGTCTTTGAAACACTTTGCGGCAAATAATCAGGAGCACCGCAGAATGTCAACCGATGCTGTTGTAGATGAAAGAACATTGCGCGAAATTTATTTGGCCAGCTTTGAAGGTGTGGTCAAACAGTCCCAGCCATGGACCGTTATGTGTTCCTACAATAAAGTAAACGGAGAATACGCTTCTGAGAATGAATATCTGTTAACTGATATTTTAAAAGAAGAGTGGGGCTTTGAAGGTTTCGTTGTTTCCGACTGGGGTGCGGTAAATGAACGTGCAGACGGGCTTGCAGCTGGATTGGAACTAGAAATGCCGTCTAGTAACGGTATCGGCGACCAAAAAATTGTCAATGCAGTAAAAAGCGGTGAACTATCTGAAGAAAAATTAGATAAAGCAGTAGAACGATTATTGCGCATTATTTTTATGGCAGTTGACCATAAAAAGGAAAATGCAGTTTATGACGCAGATGCCCATCACCAGCTGGCCAGAAACATGGCAAGGGAAAGCATGGTGCTTTTAAAAAATGAAGAAGCTATTCTGCCGCTGAAAAAAGAAGGAACGATTGCGGTTATTGGAGAATTTGCCAAGAAGCCAAGGTATCAAGGTGGGGGAAGTTCTCATGTAAAACCGACAAAGCTTGAAAACATTGTGGAAGAAATCGAGAAAACAGCTGGGAAGCACACGAATGTGTTATATGCTCAAGGTTACAGTCTTGACTCTGACGAGATCGATGGAACGCTTATTGCAGAAGCAAAAGACGTGGCGGCTCAAGCTGATACGGTTATTCTTTTTGCCGGGCTTCCTGACCGTTATGAATCTGAAGGCTATGACCGCGAACATTTGCGCATGCCGGAAAACCACCGTCAATTAGTCGAAGCTGTAGCGGAAGTGAACCGCAATATCGTTGTCGTGTTAAGCAACGGCTCACCGATTGAAATGCCATGGATTGGCAATGTAAAAGGGTTACTCGAAGCATATTTAGGTGGTCAAGCACTTGGAGGTGCCATCGCAGATTTATTATTTGGCGATGCAAATCCGAGTGGAAAATTGGCGGAATCCTTTCCTAAACAACTAAGCGATAACCCTTCTTTCCTGAACTTCCCGGGAGAAGGCGACAAAGTGGAATACAAGGAAGGTATTTTTGTTGGTTATCGTTACTATGATACGAAAAAAGTTGAACCGCTATTCCCGTTCGGATTTGGATTAAGCTACACTACTTTTGAATATAGCAATCTTTCAATCAGTCAAAAAGAGATTCAAGATACCGAAACGGTCGCAGTCAGTGTAACTGTTAAAAACACAGGTGTTCGAGCTGGAAAAGAGATTGTGCAGCTTTACGTAAAAGATGTAAAAAGCAGTGTCAACAGACCTGAAAAAGAGCTGAAAGGCTTTGAAAAAGTCGACTTGCAGCCAGGTGAGGAAAAAACGGTTACGTTCTTGTTAAATAAGCGTTCATTTGCTTACTATAATGTGGAATTGAAAGACTGGCATGTGGAAACAGGAGAGTTTGAAATTCAAGTAGGAGAATCGTCGCAAGAGATTTACCTTAAAGAAAGCATCGTTGTTCAATCAACAGTTTCGATAAGAAAGCAGGTTCATCGCAATACCCTTGTTGGTGATTTGCTTGCTGACCCGGTTTTAGGGCCGTTGGCAACAGAATTAATAAATAAACACAATCCATTCCCGGATTTAGGTGCAAATGAAGGGGATGCTGCAGAAATGATGGAAGCCATGATGAAATATATGCCGCTCCGTGCATTAGTGAACTTCAGCATGGGTGCGTTTACAGAAGAAATGTTAACAAATCTGATGGACGAATTAAATCGATTCTCGGGTAGTAATGAAACTAATCTTGTTAAGAAATAAGTAGATTACACCTTTTTTGCCCCCCTTCTCATAGAGTGTGGGGGCAAATAAGTAAGATATATTTTAGTTCAAATTACTCTGGTTAAGGTTTCTGTAAGGAAAAGAAATCATTATATAAACTAAAATTTGTTTAGCGTGTTTAGTAGCAGGGAAAATTGTTTCTTAACCCAAAGAAATCGATCATAAGGGAAAAGATTACAATAACCGAATTTATAAAAACAAATTAAAGCTGTCTCACAAGCTTATTTAAAAATAAAAAACCCACGGAATATGACTTACCGTGGGTTTTATTTTGCTATGGTAACCAACCGGGGTTCAAAATTCACCAATCGTAGTCTGTAAAGTTCCGAATAGCGGATGTATTAAAACCAAATTTTGATTTATTCCTTCCTAGGTTGTCTCTTTGTTTACTGTACATGAATTCCTTTCAATGAGTTCTGTATCAACAAACAATTTTATTTTATCAGAGTCATTATTTTCAATTTGTCTAATTAGTTTTTCAACTGATAATAATGCAATCTTGTCCTTTTTCACATGTATTGTCGTTAATTCAGGAGTAATTACTTGTGATTCAAAGATGTTATCAAAGCCGATAACAGAAATGTCTTCTGGAACTTTTATTCCTAATTCAGTCAGCGATTTTATTACGCTAATGGCCATATAATCCGCTTCACAAAATAAGGCCGTCGGTAATTGATCCATCCGTTTTTTGATTTTTTCTTTAAAAGCATCCTGGGATGAAATCACTGTTGGGGATAATGAAAAGTAATTATTTTCGGCAATTTTTAATCCGTGTTCAGTGAGTGCCTGTAAAAATCCTTTTTTTCTCATGTCAAAATTATACATTCTAGTATTTGATCCTACATAACCAATTTGTTCGTGTCCTAACTCATTTAAATATTGTCCTGCCTGGTATGCACCATATACGTTGTTCATCACGACAAAGTTTACGTTTAACGTTTCAAAACAAGTATCCAGGACAACTATATTCGGTTGTATGTTTGCGACTATATTAATTTGCTCTGGCGTTAAGTTGGTACCTAACAATAATATACCTGCCGATTTTTGTTCTTGTTCGAGCCTCGATACTTCCTCTTGAAGGCTTTCTATGCTGATAGATGAAACCGTAAGAGAATAACCACTTGAGCCGATATGTTTGTCAAGATTATGAATTAACTCCATAAAAAAAGGGAGCGATTCATATTGCTCTGTTACTATACCTACATTTGTGCAAGCAATAAACCTCAATAATTTTGTGTTTGGCTGAAAATATTGATCAGCTTTAATAATGGGGCGCGGAATGTATCCATGTTCTTGAGCGATTCTTAGGACTTTCTCGCGTGTTTTTTGACTTACCCCATTTTTCCCATTTAACGCCAGAGAGACAGCAGATTTTGAGACATTGGCTAATTTAGCAATATCATCTATTTTCATAAAATATAACACCTACCCACGTGATAAATAGTACTCGATATTTATATAAACTTATTTTATTAAATTATAGCATAAAATAGTTAGTTTAGTTATTGTTTAGTTCATTCAAATCGGAGAAAAAACAAATACTTATGATATAAATCCTTATTTATCAATCTTTAGAAAGGAAACTAAATAAGAACATCAAAATAAAAATGTTTATTATATTCTATAAATTACTAAATAAATTTATTAAATTAATTGACTGATAATTTAATAGTTGATATTATAGGTTCAAGAAGATGATATGTAACTAAATAAATTTAGTTGTTGGAATTACATAGGAGGCATAGGAAATGGAAAAGATTAAGCTTGGATTCGCACCCACTCGAAGATTTGTATTTAGTAAAGAGGATGCATTAAAGTTTAAACAATTAATTAGAGAGAAAATTGAGAGCTTTGGATTGGAAATGGAAATTGTTGATTTGGAAGGGATTAATGAAGAAGGGTTGTTGCATGAACGTTTAGATGAACCGGCCATTATTAAACGATTTAGAGATGCAGAGGTGGATGCTGTATTCTTCCCACACTGTAACTTTGGAACAGAGGATATTGTTGCACGAGTAGCAAAAGCAATTGGCAAACCTGTTTTACTTTGGGGTCCAAGGGATGAGGCTCCACTGGAAGATGGGATGCGTCTTCGTGATTCACAATGCGGAATTTTTGCAACAGGTAAAGTGCTAAGAAGATTTAATGTTAAGTTTACATATATTACGAATTGCAGTGTGGATAGCCCTGTTTTTGAACGCGGGTTTAAGAATTTTATTGGTGCAGCCAATGTTGTAAAGCAATTTACTAATCTACGAATCTTGCAGATATCCACTAGGCCCTCTGACTTTTGGTCTGTTATCTGCAATGAGGGTGAATTGTTAGAGACGTTTGGAATACAAATTCATCCGATCACTCTCGAAGAGTTGAAAAAAGGAACATTGAAGATAGAAAAGTCTGATAGCCCAGAATTAGATGAAGCAATTGGCTATATCAAGGAAAAGCTTGATTGGAGTGGAGTAACAGAACAGG
Source organism: Bacillus sp. ISL-46 (assembly GCF_018613205.1). Classification (NCBI taxonomy): domain Bacteria; kingdom Bacillati; phylum Bacillota; class Bacilli; order Caryophanales; family Bacillaceae; genus Bacillus; species Bacillus sp. ISL-46. Next base: position 31,131 of record NZ_JAGGQR010000011.1, on the reverse strand, counting down.
ATGTCCGGCGAATCGCTTCATTAAAAGTAGCGATGAAACAAATGGCTGCAGATACAGGAAGTACAGCGATTGCGATTCAATGCTGGTCAACCTTACAAGATATTATTGGCATTATGCCATGTTTGGCAAATGCGATTTTGACAGACGAACAAATTCCAGTAACCTGTGAAACAGATATACATGGTGCGATAACTTCCATTATGGTTCAAGCAGCTACATTAAATACGAAACCAACGTTTTTCGCAGATATTACCGTACGTCATCCTGAAAATCCAAATGGCGAGTTATTATTCCACTGCGGAAATTTCCCTGTATCGTTAAGTGTAGAAGAAAAGCCAAAGCTAAACAAACATTTCTTATTTGATGATCATTCTCCTGGAACTCATGAAGGAGAAATAAAGGGTGGAGAAATGACACTTGCACGTTTTGACGGAGATCATGGTGAATATTCTATATTCCTTGGAAGAGCAAAGGGCATTGAAGGGCCATTCACCAGAGGTTCATACGTTTGGGTGGAAGTAAATGATTGGCCATTATGGGAAGAAAAGTTAGTGAAAGGTCCATATATTCACCACTCAGTAGGTGTTCATGCGAACGTAATCCCGGTCCTGTTTGAGGCATGTGAATATATTCCTGGGTTGACTCCTGATCCGGTAGATCCAACTGAAAGTGAAATTAGAGCATGGCTTCGTGGGAGCGACCTTAATAAATAAAGCTGGGGGGTAAAAAGGATGACTAAAATTGAGTTTCTAAAACGTAAAGCAACAGAAATTCGAATGGAACTGCTAAAAATGATTTATGAGTCGGGTACCGGTCATACAGGTGGTTCGCTTTCCAATACCGATATCTTAACGGTTCTTTACTATCATATTATGAATGTGGATCCAAAGAATTCTAAATGGGAAGATCGTGATCGATATATACAGAGTAAAGGGCATGCCGTTGAATCGTACTGGGCGATATTAGCAGATAAGGGATTTTTTCCGAAAGAGGAATTAAAAACATTCTCCCAATTTAATACAAGATTAATAGGTCACCCAAACAATAAAGTGCCTGGTGTAGAAATGAATACAGGTGCGTTGGGACATGGGTTGCCAATCTCAGTTGGTATGGCCTTGGCTGCCAAAATGGATGAAAAATCGTATCGAGTCTATACCTTAATGGGGGACGGCGAGCAGGCAGAAGGGTCAGTTTGGGAAGGGGCTATGGCCGCTTCTCAGTACAAGCTGGATAATTTAGTCGCTATTATTGATCGCAATAGATTGCAAATAACAGGAAGTACCGAGGATGTTATGTCCCTTGAACCGTTAGGGGATAAATGGAGATCGTTTGGCTGGGAAGTCGTACAAGTTGATGGAAATGATATCGAACAGTTAGTAGAAGTTTTGAGCAATACGCCTAGAGTGAGCGGAAAACCAACGATGATTGTTGCCAATACAGTCAAAGGCAAGGGAATTTCATTTGCTGAAAATGTAGCAAAATGGCATCATTACGTACCTAATAAAGAAGAATATGAATTAGCAATGCAAGAACTTTCAAAGCAACTGGAGGTGCTACAATGACTAAAGCGGCTTTAAAAAGTGTAAAAGGAAATAAGATCGCTAATCGTCAAGCTATCAGTGATGTTTTAGAAGAATTAGCGAAAGAAAATAGAGATATTTTAGTCTTAACCAGTGATTCCAGAGGATCAGCTTCTCTTCTGAATTTTGGGAAAGAATTACCGGATCAAATTGTAGAGGTCGGAATTGCAGAACAAAATCTCGTTGGGATTGCATCGGGCTTGGCGGCTTCTGGTAAAAAACCATTTGTTGCATCACCTGCTTGTTTTTTAAGCATGAGAAGTATTGAACAAATCAAAGTAGATGTTGCGTATTCCAATACAAATGTGAAACTAATCGGCATTAGCGGCGGCGTTAGTTACGGTGCACTAGGCATGTCTCACCATTCTCTGCAGGATCTCGCTGTGACCCGTGCCATTCCAGGTCTAGATGTAATGATGCCAGCGGATCGTCATGAGGCGAAAAAAATGATTAAAGCATTAGTTGAATATGATAGACCGGTATATCTTCGAATTGGTCGCAATCCAGTTGAAGATTCATATGTATCTGAAGACTATGAGTTTCAAATTGGTAAAGCAGTGACGATGAAAGAAGGAACAGATATAACCATTATTGCAACTGGCGAGACGGTCAGAATTGCATTAGATTCCGCAGAAGCCCTTCAACAGGAAGGAATCGATTGCCGGGTTATCAATATGCATACGATTAAACCATTAGATAAGGAAGCGATTCTAAGGGCTGCTCAGGAAACAGGAAGAATTATCACCATCGAAGAGCATAGCATTTATGGCGGTTTAGGTTCAGCGGTAGCTGAGGTTGTTTCACAAAGCCACCCGATACCGCTCAAGATTCTTGGTCTGCCAGACGAACCGGCGGTTGCAGGAAAAACAGCTGAAGTGTTTGAACACTATGGATTAAGTGTAAGCAATGTTACCAAGATTGCCATGCAGATGGTGAATAATGGATGAGGTGTTCCTATGACAAACGAGAAATATATTCTTTCGATTGATCAAAGTACATCGGGAACAAAAGTATTGCTCGTTAATACGAGAGGACAAATAATTCATAAATGTTCTGTAAGTCATACACAATACTATCCACACCCAGGATGGGTAGAGCATGATCCGGTTGAAATCTATGAAAATGTTAAAACACTGTTGGAAGAGATGGTTCAAACATCTGCCGTCTCACAAGATAATTTAGCTGTTTTAGCGATTACAAATCAACGAGAAACGATAGTCGTTTGGGATAAAGAAACAGGAATCCCAGTTTATAATGCTATCGTTTGGCAATGTCGAAGAACTTCTGACAATTGCCAAGAGCTTAAAGAGCAGGGATATGAACATCTTATACAATCAAAAACCGGGTTAAAGGCAGATCCATATTTTTCTGCATCTAAGGTAAAATGGATTATGGATCATGTAGATGGCGTCAAAGACAGAGCAAGAGAAGGCGAGCTCCTACTTGGAACGATTGATAGCTGGCTCATCTGGAAATTAACAGGTGGGAAGGTCCATGCAACCGATTATACGAATGCAAGCAGAACTCTTTTATTTAATATTCATACCCTTCAGTGGGATGAAGAGTTGTTGGAACTTTTTTGTATCCCTAGAGAAATGCTTCCTGAAGTAAAAGATTCCAATGAACTATTTGGTGTTACCGAGGATGCAACTCTTCCGTTCACACAACTTCCAATCTCAGGTGTAATTGGAGATTCACAAGGTGCTTTATTTGGGCAGAAATGTTTTGAGCCGGGAATGGCCAAAGCGACATATGGTACAGGCACTTCCGTACTGATGCAAACTGATGGAATGGTGGATGGTACCAATGGTTTAGTCACTTCCATTGCATGGGGAATGAATGGGAAAGTAAGTTATGCACTGGAAGGGATTATTAATAGTACCGGTGATACGATTAAATGGCTGAAGGAGCAGCTCGAATTGATTGATGAAATTGATGAGGCTGAGCAGTTGGCAAGTTCTATATCAGATAATCAGGGTGTCTATCTTGTACCAGCTTTTGTAGGCTTAGGAGCTCCTTACTGGAAACCGTACACTCGTGCCGCAATTATGGGAATGAGCCGCAATACCGGAAAACAACATATCGTGCGTGCAGCATTAGAAAGTATCGCTTATCAGGTTAAGGATATTATTGAACTGATGCAATCAGAATCCAATATTCAAATAAAAAGTGTAAAAGTGGATGGAGGCGCAACAAGCAACCGCTTCTTAATGCAATATCAAGCAGATATGTTGGATAGCGATGTTATTGCTTCAGAAATAGCTGAATTATCTTCAATGGGCTCTGTTTATTTAGCGGGTTTAGGAGTCGGAATTTGGAAATCCACAGAAGAAATAAATAAACTTAATCAAGAACATGAAATGTATCACCCTTTGATGACAAGTGATGTAAGGGATAAGTATTATCAAGGGTGGAAGCAGTCAGTAAATGGTGTTTTAATATATTAAATAATTCTACCGGCTGGAGGTTATCAATTTGGAATTTACAGAAAAAACGAAACTAGGTAATGTTTTGTCTAATAAAGAAGCTAGGGGCATATTGGAAAAACATATACCGCAACTTTTTGATTTAATGCTTGATCCAAGTCTAGGTACATTTATTAGGTTAGCTGATTTACCACAGCTTGCTTCGTATATTCCAGAATTAACACTGACGTCGGAAATTGTAACAGCACTGCAGCAGGATTTGGCAAAGGTCTCGGAGGAGTCGGAGGACAGCGGTGAGATTACACCGGCTACTGATTATGAAGATGAATCGGTGGTTAGAGGATTGGCGGCGATTACACTGCCTGATCATGTCGACAAGTGGGGCGTATTCGAGTTGAAATTGCAGGGCCCTGATCACGGAAATCCGTTTGTCGACGTAGCTCTGAGTGCTGAATTTAGTTTTGAAGATAGAACACTGGAAACACTAGGTTTCTATGACGGAGAAGGCGTTTACCGGATTAGATTTATGCCTGACACTGAAGGAAGCTGGGCATTCCGGACGAAAAGCTCCGCCAGATCACTTGATAGCATTGAAGGTCAATTTGTCTGTAAGGAAGCATTGGAAGGGAATCATGGTCCGGTTCGTGTACAAAATACATTTCATTTTGCTCATGAGGACGGAACAAGGTATATTCCGGTCGGTACGACTTGTTATGCATGGGTCCATCAGGAGGAAAGTTTGATTAAGCAAACACTGGAAACGCTTGAAACATCTCCTTTCAACAAAATGCGTATGTGTGTTTTTCCTAAATCGTATTCTTTCAATACCAACGAACCTCCCTTTTACCCGTATGAGGGATCGATTGAGGAAGGTTGGGATAATACTCGATTCAATCCATTGTTCTTTCAACATTTGGAACAAAGAATTATCGATCTCGGAAAACTTGGTATCGAAGCAGATTTGATTTTGTTCCACCCATATGATCGATGGGGATTTGCGGATATGATAAAGGGCGCTGACGATCGGTATTTGCGATACATCGTTGCCCGTCTTTCCGCCTATCGACATGTTTGGTGGTCTTTGGCCAATGAGTACGATTTAATGTGGTCTAAGGAAATAGATGATTGGGAACGTTTTGCAAAAATTATTACGGAAAATGACCCTTATAATCATTTGATCTCTATCCACAACTGTTTACAATTTTATGATTACAACCGACCATGGATTACTCATTGCAGCGTTCAACGCATTGATGTATACAAGACGGCAGAAAGCACTGATGAGTGGCGGAAACAATGGAATAAGCCAATTGTTATAGACGAATGTGCATATGAAGGAGACATTGATCAAGGCTGGGGCAACATTCCTGGTGAAGAAATGACACGCCGATTCTGGGAAGGTGCCTTAAGAGGAGGATATGTTGGGCATGGTGAAACATACCTGCGTCCAGATGAGGTTTTATGGTGGTCTAAAGGCGGCAAACTACATGGAAGCAGTCCCGATCGTATTGCATTCTTAAGGGGCATCATGGAAGAAGGTCCAAAAGATGGATTGAATCCTTTGCAAATGTCATGGGATGCACCTGCGGCAGGAATACCGGACGAATATTATCTTTTCTATTACGGCTTTAACCAGCCTCGCTTCAGAGAATATCGGATGAAGCCAGGGACGAAGTATAAAGTAGAAGTAATTGATACGTGGAATATGACAATTAACGAATTGGAAGAAATCTATGAAGGAAAATTCCGAATCGAGCTCCTTGGCAGACAATACATGGCAGTCAGGATGTCAAGGATCTAATCTAAACAGGTATCTTCCCTTGAAAGTTTGAAAATATTATATATTTTAATATAGTTACGAAACAAAAATCAGCCAGGAAGCGTCTCCGGCTGGTTTTTTTGTTCGATATATTCTTTTTTGCATTGTCAGCGATATTGACATTTAGGAACCTGTTTGCTCAATAAATTCTCCACAGAGCTTGTTAAATTCAATTGTCCTTCCAATCAAAGTTTTCAATAAAGCGTACAAATGCCTTAACAACATTCCATTCCAGAGATTCCTTATGATAATACATCCACGTTCTTCGCAATATAGGATTTCCTTCTTGATCAAGTAGGTGGATTTTATGTAAATCTTCTATACCGGTAAGTACCCTGCTGGACAGGATGCCATAGCCTAAACCATTTATAACCATTTCCTTACAAGTATCAACTTGGTCAACTTCAATACTAATAAAGGGCGCTTGCGAATAATTTTCACCCCACCAATGATCAATGATTGATTTTAATAAATAATCCCCTCTATATTCAATTCTCGGAAGACTAGGGAGATCCATAATATCAATTTCATTCATAGAAGCAATGCAAATCTTTTCCTCAAATAATTGTTGTTTCGATAACCCTCGCCATCCATAATCTCCCCGAACAAAGCTGATATGAACATCCTTATTGTGTATAAGCTGCGTTACGTCTCTGCTCCATCCTGTAGTTACCTTGAATTCCACATGAGGATATTGCATTTTAAATAGTTTCAAAACATAAGGAAGTGCATAATTGGCAAAAAAGTTGGATACCCCCAATTTCAACGTACCTACCACTTTATCACTTTCGGTATGACTCATATTTTGGACATTTTCTTTAATCTTTTCATAATGAGCAAGGGCTTCCTCAGCACAATGAACAAGATATTCTCCTTGTGGGGTAAAATGCACTCCTCTGCTTTCACGAGTTACGATTTTAACGCCTAGTTCTTCCTGCATATGCTTTAATCGAGTCGTTAACGCGGGTTGAGTAAGAAATAAGAGGCGAGCTGTTTTTGTTAGATTCTTTTGATGATAAAGCACCTTTAGTATTTCCCAGTCACGATAATCCATTTTTCCACCCATCTATCTGATATAAATATTTTTTATAGATTAATATAATTTTTTAGCATTTTATTTATTTCAATTATTACATTATCCTTATTCTAAAGCAATTGATAATTACTTCACTAAATAATCCGAAACAAAGCATATAAAGTAACACAACAATGGGGGAATTGGGAATGGGAGTACAAAATAACGAACATAATCCATGGAGGAAATTTAATGGTCCAAACCTGGGCTATGTAATCGAACAATATGAGCGGTACACGAACGGGGAAGACACCATTGATCCAAAATTAAAAGAGCTTTTTATTAAATGGGGCTCCCCTTTGTCTTTTGAATCAAGTCATACTGAAGAACCCCTCAATAATGAATCTGTCAATTCCATAAATTCCATAAATACACAGAAAGTACTTAAAATAGTAAAACTACTTGAAGATATTCGTTCAAACGGTCATTTAGCGGCAAACATGAACCCATTACAAGGGAATTCACAAAATCCAGAGATATGTAATCTAGAAAAACATGGGGTAAGTGAGCAAGATCTGAAAGCGATTCCATCCAACCTTGTTTGGGAGGAGGCACCAGCAGGTATTCAAACCGCATGGGATGCTATCAACCATTTAAAGCGTATTTATACCTCCACACTAGCCTATGAATTTAACCATGTGCAACATATGGATGAACGAGCATGGTTAACTCAAATGGTGGAGCAAGGTTCCTTGCATCGCTCCTTATCTAAAGAAGAACAAACGAACTTGTTACAGAGTTTGACAGAGGTTGAAGGATTTGAACAATTTTTGCATAAAACCTTTGTCGGTCAAAAGAGATTTTCCATTGAAGGCGTTGACATGCTTGTCCCCATGCTGAATGAAGCCGTGCACGAAGGTGTCGGGGATGGAGCACGTAATGTCGTGATTGGAATGGCGCATCGCGGCCGCCTAAGTGTCCTTGCGCATGTGTTAAACAAACCATACAGAAAAATGTTCTCTGAATTTCAGCACTCGTCTGCCAAACAACAGGGTCCGTCAGAAGATTTGGTCGACATAAGTGAGGGCTGGACTGGAGATGTGAAATACCATTTAGGCCGAAATCGATTCATGGAAGGCCCCGGAAACGTTCGCGCACGTATTACTTTAGCCAATAATCCGAGTCATCTTGAATTTGTTGATCCGGTAGTCGAAGGTTTTGCAAGAGCTGCCCAAGAAGAACGAAAGCATGCTGGTTACCCTAAGCAGGATGTTAAGAGGGCGTTTGCGATTTTGGTCCATGGTGATGCAGCCTTTCCGGGCCAGGGGATTGTAGCGGAGACCTTGAATTTAAGCGGGTTAAAAGGATATCGAACAGGTGGAACCATCCACATCATTGCCAACAACATGGTCGGCTTTACGACAGATAGCCACGATTCTCGTTCAACGAGATATTCGAGTGACTTAGCAAAAGGATTTGAGATTCCGATTGTACATGTAAATGCGGACGATCCAGAAGCATGTCTGGCTGCCGTTCGTCTGGCTTATCAATACCGAACTCGGTTCCAAAAGGACTTTTTGATTGATTTAGTTGGGTACCGGCGATTTGGCCACAATGAAATGGACGATGCAGCAGTCACCCAGCCACAGGTTTACAAAAAAATCGCGAACCATCCAACGGTAAGAGCGGTGTATTCCAAACAGTTGCAAAATAGTGGCATTCTCAAACTAGAAGAAGTGGATGAAATTAATCGCAGCGTACAAGAAATGTTGAAAGCTGAGTTTGAAAAAGTGTCTGAAAAGAAGCAGAGTGAACCTCCTGCAGAAGTAGAGGTTCCGAGGGTGATCGCTAAAGGAATTCCGCCAGTAGAAACAAGCGTGCCACTTGGTACCCTTCGTGAATTAAACCAAGATTTGCTGAAATGGCCGGAAGGTTTTCATGTATATCCAAAGTTAAAACGGATTCTGGAGCGCCGTAATTCGGCACTAGAAGAGAACGGGAAAGTAGAATGGGCGGTAGCAGAAGTGCTGGCATTTGCGTCGATGTTAAAAGATGGGACGCCGATTCGTCTAACCGGCCAAGATTCTGAGCGTGGAACGTTTGCGCAGCGGCACATTGTGCTCCACGACTCCGAAACAAACGATACCTATTCACCACTGCACCAGCTTCCGCAAGCACAGGCTTCGTTTGCGGTTCATAATAGTCCGCTGTCTGAAGCAGCGGTTGTAGGTTTTGAATATGGATATAATGTATTTGCTCCTGAAACACTTGTCATGTGGGAAGCACAATATGGCGACTTTGCCAACACAGCACAACCCCTCTATGATCAATTTGTTTCATCCGCAAGAGCGAAATGGGGGCAAAAATCAGGGCTTATTCTCCTGTTGCCTCACGGGTATGAAGGCCAAGGTCCGGAGCATTCAAGTGCCCGTCCGGAACGCTTTTTACAGTTAGCAGCTGAAAACAACTGGACAGTTGCCAACCTGACTAGTGCAGCCCAATATTTTCATATTTTACGCCGTCAAGCAACCATCTTAGGAACAGAGTTTGTTCGGCCATTGGTGATTATGACGCCAAAGAGTCTGCTTCGTCACCCGTTAGTCGCTTCTCCAGGTACTGCGCTAAGCGAAGGCCATTTCCAAACAGTAGTGGAACAGCCTCAGCTCGGAAAAGAGACAGACAAGGTAAAGCGTTTAGTATTAACAACTGGTAAGATGGCCATCGATCTGGCTGTAGAAATCGATTCAACGAAAGAAAATCGAAACTTAGAAGAGATACACATCGTTCGAATCGAACAATTGTATCCATTTCCTCAGGAAAAAGTAGAAGCGATCATGAAGCGTTACCCAAACTTGAAGGAAATCATTTGGGTACAGGAAGAACCGAAAAATATGGGCGCGTGGCACTATATCGCCCCAATTCTTTTTGATCTTGCTTCCGGGAGCCTGACAGTTGGTTACATTGGACGTCAGGAGCGTTCAAGTACGGCAGGCGGCGATCCAATCGTTCATAAAAAGGAACAAGAACGCATTATCCAACAGGCTTTGAACTATATAGAGTCTAGTAGGTACTCAGAAACAAGAAAGAGAGTTTAGTTCTAACTATCCATCATCACTCACAAATTACGATAGTTGAAATACTAGCATAATAGGAGACTTACCATCATACCTAGGAGGATACACCACATGATAGAAATAAAAGTACCAGAACTGGCAGAATCCATTACAGAAGGAACCATTTCACAATGGCTCATTAACATTGGTGATAAAGTGACCAAAGGAGATAGTGTTGTTGAGCTGGAAACAGACAAAGTGAATATCGAATTAAATACCGAATACTCAGGTATAGTTTCAAAATTATTAAAAGAGACGGGCGATATCGTCGAAGTAGGCGATGTAATTGCGATTATCGAAGAGAATACGGCTGCAGGAGCCACTCCAGGCACTCCAACTGTTCCAGCTGCAGCTTCGGAAAGACCGGCAGAAGAAACTTTTAATCAACAAAGCAACCAACCTGAGCCAGAACTTTCGAAAGCCGCACGTCCAATTGCTTCACCAGCAGCAAGAAAATTGGCAAGAGAACGGGGAATCGATTTACACCAAGTAAGCAGCCGTGATCCACTTGGCAGAATTAGAACAGAGGATGTAAAAGCATATACACATACACCTGCGGTTAAAGAAGAACCAAAGTTGGAAAAGACCAGCCCAAAACCTGTCGTACAACAAATAGATGAAGAGTTTGACAAACCAGTAGAACGTGTGAAAATGTCCCGCCGGCGTCAAACCATCGCTAAACGCTTAGTAGAAGTCCAGCATACAGCGGCGATGTTAACCACATTTAACGAAGTGGATATGTCTGCTGTTATGGATTTACGCACGAAGCGAAAAGATGCCTTTTTCGAAAAACATGGTGTTCGTCTTGGGTTCATGTCGTTCTTTACAAAAGCCGTGGTTTCGGCTTTGAAGCAATTCCCGCTTTTAAATGCTGAAATTCAAGGCGATGAATTGATTTTGAAGAAGTTCTATGATATCGGAATTGCCGTGGCAGCACCAGAGGGGTTGGTCGTACCGGTTGTACGCAATGCGAACCAGAAAAACTTTGCCGAAATCGAACAAGAAATCAGTAATCTCGGTAAAAAAGCTCGTGATAATGCCCTTACTTTAAATGATTTACAAGGTGGAACATTCACGATTACAAACGGCGGAGTTTTCGGTTCATTAATGTCAACGCCGATCTTGAATAGCCCGCAAGTGGGGATTCTCGGTATGCATAAAATCCAAATAAGACCAGTAGCGATTGATCGTGAACGAATGGAAAACCGCCCGATGATGTATATTGCCCTTTCTTACGACCATCGAATTGTCGACGGAAAAGAGGCTGTTAGCTTCCTTGTTGCAGTGAAAGAATTGTTGGAAGATCCTACATCTTTATTATTAGAAGGTTGACTTCGCCCCTGGATAAATCCAGGGGATTCTTTTTTAAACCTTCATCAAAGCCGCCTTTCGGCCGGGGCTTCCAGGTCTTACTACTTCTCCAGTCATTACGACATGTAGTAAAAACTCAATACCGCAGCCCAATCATAGGCACTACGCCACTGCCCTTTGAGCCTCATTGTGCGAGACAATGGGAGCTAAAAGGACTCGGCGATACTTTGTATCTTCTCTTTTCGGTAGTTCCCGATTTTTCGTTAGCTGTTTATTGATAGACTTGTCCAAAATATTCATGGCGCCTATTACATCCCGATGTCCTTCCGCGCCACAACGACAGTCGAAGTTTCGATTCCTTTGTTTGCGGAATTCTCCACATGACGGGCACGTGCCGGAAGTATAGGACTCTTCCACAAGTTGGACTTTGACTCCTCGAAGTTTTAGTTTGTATTTTATTTTTCCGATTAATTGCCCAAAACTCCAATTGGACAATTGTTGATGAATTTCTTTACGGGTTTTCCTTTCCTTTTTCGTATTCTTTTGAACGCCATCCGGTGTTCCTATATAGAGTGTTTTAATTTGGTTTTCCACACACCAATCCGTGACCATTTTCGAAATAGCATGCAATAGATACTCCATTCTCCGTTCCAGTTTTTCTAAAAAACGGGTTTACGCAAAATGAGTTTATGCCTTTTATTCGAACCTGGCTTCTTCCGGCTAATCAGCTTCTGAAACTCTTTCAACCTTTTGTTTCTGTAGCGCTGTAACGAGCGAAGTTCTCTTCCTGTTACAATGAGGTGAATTTCCCATTACTTAAAACGGCCGCATGGATGATTCCTAAATCGCAGCCGGCTTCCTTTTTACCTTGAACCTGTTTTTGTTTTTGTACTTCCACTGCTAGATGCATCCAGTATTGATTTTTGTGCCAAACGATTTCGGCACTTTTTATCGTATGGAAATCAATGTGCTTCGGTTGAGGGATTACTAAGGGGGATTGTTGTTTTCCATTGCTAAACTTGAGCTTTTTACCGTTCAATGTAATCGCACTTTTTTTATATTTAACGGAAAAGAACTTTTTGTATTTCCAAGGGTACCGCCACTGTTTCTCACCTTTTGCCCGTAGCTCCCTTGTTCTTTTGCAAGTTTCTTCATGTAACTCGATGGTCGCTTGAATCGTTTGCGAATGTAATTTATGTGTGGTGGCATTGTACCATTTCTTTTTTTCAGATGCATTTGTCCAAACCTGATAGGCATCATATAGCCACCAATGGAGATCTAAGCAGTCATTCCACAAATTTGCTGCTTCCTTACGTAGAGTATCGACTAAGTTTCTCTCCTCGCCGGTTAAACGGAGCGGAAATTTCCGAATGACAATATCACCTTTCGATTCTTTTTTCTTCTGCTTTTTCATGTTCTTTTTATGGGGTTTCATTTATTTTCCACCTCTAAACAGAACATTTGTTCTGTATACTTATTATACTACTATGGATTAGGAATTGATAGTGAAAAGAGAAAAATATGGCTTATATCTCCATTTCTTACCCCACTATTTGATAATATCTTTATAGGAATCGAGTGTTTAAATTTAATATTGAATAAAATAGAGATGGGAGGAGTCCATCTCTATTTTTTTTGCGTGCCCAGCAAGCCGTTAATTGCTATTTCACCACTTCTTGCAAATATCTATCTGAATACAATGGATAGGCTATGGCAGAAGAAATTTGCTCATCTCGGTGAACTGGTAAGATATGCAGATGACTACGTCATCATGTGTAAAACCAAACAACAAGCATTGGAAAGTAAACAAGTTATTCAGTCAATAATGGGGAAATTAGACCTTTCTATTAATCGAAATAAATCGAGATTAGTCAATTTGTGGAATGACATAGATGGCTTTGATTTCTTAGGATTTCATAATCGGAAATTCCTAATTAGACGAAAAGGTGGAAACACGTTATATGTCATGTCCCATATCCCGAAAAGAAACGCAATGAAGAAAATGCGTGCAAAGATTAAAGCATACACAGAACCAAGGAATAAATTATATTTAGACATCAGTGACTTGGTTAAAGGGCTAAATAGGAAGCTACAAGGTTTCAAGAATTATTACCTTCTCTCAACTCACGCAAAGAAATGGCTAAATCGCATCGATTGGTATGTGTTAGAGCGACTTACCTTGTTCTACAACAAGAAAAAGAATAATCGAAAGAAATATGGGAATATGAAGGATGTAAGAAAAGAAATTGAACATATTTTAGTGAAATTAGCTAGTTAGTTACCGTAAAGCCAAAGAAAGAAGAACGTCGGAAAGCCGTATGAGGGAAAACCTCACGTACGGTTTGATGAGGAGGAACTGAAAGTAAAAGAGATAGCCGTGAGGCTATCCCATTGAATCAGTTTCTTACTCTACATTGAAACTGGTCTGCTCAACAATCCCCAAACATCCCAAAAAAGTCCGTACACAAATCAAAAAAATGGAGCACTATCGCTCTAATTACTGCTGGGATATCATGATTGTATTGGCGAACAATAACGAGAATTCTTAAATTACGAATTCGAAACCTGAAAGAAAAGGGGAAAGGGATATGACCATTCAGAAACTAGAAAATCAAATAATTATAAGAAACGAGAAATTTATCAAAACAGCAGAACAATTTAAGCCAGAACTAAATGAAACAATAGTGAAGCCTACTTCAATTGTAGAAATAAAAGCGGATACAAAGGCGATTCATGGCTGGAGGTCGCAGGTTATTGCCCCGGCTTCCGCTCTAGCAGACTACGAAAATAAAAAAAATGATTCGTGTATTCTAGATTTTGGAGACCATCAGGTTGGGTATCTATCAATGAAGATTCATCCAGCTGGCAGTCCCCCTGATGCCCCTCTCAAACTAAAATTGACCATTGGAGAAATGCCTGTTGAAATGGCTGAACCGTTTGAAAATTATAATGGATGGCTCAGCAGTTCATGGCTGCAGGAAGAAACTATATTTGTGGATGTATTGCCCGCTGTAATATCATTGCCTCGTCGTTACAGCTTTAGGTATGTAAAGTTTGATATTATCGATACATCACCTAAATACCAGGTTGTCTTTGAAAATGTGGAATGTAGAGCTGTTACATCGGCCAATATAAGTGCAGTTAAAAAGAGTTTACATCAGGATGTGGAACTTCAAAAAATAGATGAAATTAGTATTAAAACACTTGCGGATTGCATGCAAGATGTATTTGAAGACGGACCGAAACGTGATCGTCGACTTTGGCTCGGCGACTTACGATTGCAAGCACTCGCAAACTATGAAACTTTCGGAAACAATGACCTTGTTAAGCGTTGCCTATACCTTTTTGCAGGTGTTTCAGATGATAAAGGTAAGGTTCCGGCAAATGTTTTTGTTGCTCCACAACTGATTGCAGATGATACCTATCTATTTGACTATTCATTGTTCTTTGCTTCTACTTTACATGATTATTACTTTGCCACAAGTGATTTAGAGACTTTGAAAATTCTTTGGCCAACTGCTTATCACCAGGTTGAACTTGCCCTTGAAAGACTGGATGAAAATAATATTTTGAGAGATTCGTCCGACTGGTGGTCCTTCATTGATTGGCAGGAAGGGTTAAACAAACAAGCTCCGTCACAAGCAGTGTTAATCTATACTATGAAGCAAGCCATACTTCTGGCTGAAGAATTAAATATAGAAGAAATAGTTAGTTTGAAAGACCGATTATCAGAAATTGTAGAAGCTACGAAAACACATTTGTGGGATGATGAGCAGCAATTTTTTATCAGCGGTTCGAACTGTCAAGTTTCTTGGGCAAGCCAGATTTGGATGGTCCTTGCGGGTGTTTTGACTAAGGAAGAAAGTAATAAACTAATGAAGCGTCTTTTAACTGAAAATCCAGCTGTTGGAATTGCAACGCCATACATGTATCATCATTTGATTGAAGCCTTGCTGGTTTCAGGAGAAAAAGAGCTGGCAATCGCAGAAATGAAGAACTATTGGGGCGGCATGATTCAAGATGGAGCGGATACGTTCTGGGAATTATATGATCCGAAAAATAAAGATTTTTCTCCTTATGGAAGCCATTTAATTAACAGTTATTGTCATGCGTGGAGCTGTACTCCAACTTATTTAATAAGAAAATATGGCTTATAAGAGGATTATATTGAAAGGACAACCATTTATTATTATTGGTTGTTCTTTTTGTTTTTGCTGTTTAGTAAACTTTGTTTTTTTGAAAAACTATCTTCTGTGGAAAATCCAACACTACATCTTATACTTGGTAATAACTTAGGTTAGACTTTTTCTTACTTAGATCGTTTGCTAATACGCTTCCTAAGAGCGCTTATGAAGGACAAATCTCATGTTACATGTTTATGTTTATCTTTCTCATTCCAAAAAATGCATACACGAATCAGAAAAATCTGACACTATCGAACTACTATGGTGCAGGCTATGATATTTATATAGGAGACCGGTCCCTATTTTTTAAAAAATGGAAGCGCTTTATAATTCTGGGGGAGGTAGTGAATTAGATGAAAAAATCCCAACTCTTAAAGATGGGAAAAAGAACAATATCCTTAATGCTTGTTACTACTCTTGTAGCAGGTTTAGTTGGTTTCAGTGCGCCTGCGAAAAAAGCTGAAGAAATTCCCGTATTTAAAAAGCAAGTCGGTGGGGTGTTTGACGGGATGCCATTGTTTGATGGCGTACCTAAGCATCTTGATGCATTTGTCGATGCTTATTTTGATTATACCAGTTTAGAAGGACCGGCTGTATATGCAACCGGTTCAAGAAATCATTATACCTTACAGCAAGGAGCAAATGCAGGAAAAGTAATCCCAGGTGCTCTTTCTGCGGCTGACAACGTTCAGGGTATATCTACCGATTTCCCGGCGTTAGTCGGTATGGGGCAAACCTGGAATAAAGAGCTTCTTTCTGATATTGGAAAAGTAATGGGGAGCGAGAAAATCAGTACGTTAAAAGTGAAGCAAGGGGAGTCAAACATACATGGCGGTGCCAATGCTTCTGCCACTGTTGCCTTCACGGTTGTCAGCGACATGCGCATTAATCCACTTAGTGGAAGATTTGATGAAGGTTTTTCGGAAGATCCCAATATGGCTGCTTCAATGGTTGATAACATGGCAGCCGGTCTGAGCGGTACTGATCAAGAAAAGAGTAATGACGGATTCTGGACGCGAGCAGTGGTAGGCACGAAGCATTTTTCCGTCTATAACGCACAGTGGTTCCGTCAAACAGCCAGTAACAGTGCAAGCGCTCGGTCCATATTCGAATATCAGACAAAGAGCCCTTTGAAAGCGCTTAGTTCTGGCTCGGTCGGAGGAGTAATGACCTCATTTGGGCGTACCAACGGCATTCCAAACATTCTCTCTCCATATCAACGACATGCCAATAATTACTCGAAATACGGAGTATACAGCTCTCCGGACTTTAATGCGGACCAACTTGTATTCACTGAAGGCTCGCAAGGGAATGGATACGATACGAAGTATGCAACAGACCGTACTAACGCGACTATTTTGATGATTTTGGCCAAGGCGAACGCCGGCCGTCCTGGTCCGAATGTTCAGAATGCAAAAGATGATGTGGCCGCTATTGTGAATGCAGTTGAACAAGGTAAATATGGCCTTACCAAAGCAGACCTAATCGAGGCTGCACGTCCACATATAAACCAAATGGTACGTGTCGGTATCTTTAACGAAGTAGACGACAACGGAATTCCAAAAAATTACCCATTCGCTCAAGAAGCTAAGGATGTGAGGTCGCAACCAGCTACATTCAGTACACCTGAACATCAACAAGTAGCACTGCGTGCCGCCGAGGAGAGCATCGTATTGCTCAAGAATGATGGAGTGCTGCCACTTGCAAAGAACAAGAAGGCTGCTGTTTCCGGGGTATATGCCGATTCAAGGTTTAAAACTACCTACTCTGTAGGAACAACGCCAAGTATTGAAAACTCCGGTATCTCTCCATTATCGGCAATTATTAAAGCCAATGGTGCTAACAACGTTTCCTACGACCCAGCCGTTAAAGTTGTGGCATTAAAATCTAAACTGAACGGCCGGACTGTCACAGCTGACGGTAATGCTCAAGACGTTGCAAAAGGTTCCCAGCTCGTGACAACTTCTGAAGCTTTAGATGTTAATAACCCTGCCCATTTGTTCGAAGTGTACAATTGGGGGCAAGAAGGTTACAGCTTACGTTCATTAAAGAACGGGCGCTGGGTGACATCTCCTACGACGGCAAATGCAGCTGTTGAAAATACAAATAATACGGCATTAAATTTGACCAATAACGATTGGGATCTTGCACAGATGGTTGGCCAAACAAGTGCAATCCCGCCAACCATTCGAGTAGAGGAAAATGAAGATAAATCGGTTTCACTTATCTCAAGCGGATTCAGAACAGGTTTCTCCGGGGATTTCACAAATTGGTATTACTCCAATGGCCGCTTTATTACAACCGGTTCAGATGGAAAATTGAAAACTTCTGAGACAACCCTCGGTAACAAAGTAAATGCAGCTAACCGAAATGATGAGGTGAAATTTGAACAAACAATAGTAAAGGGAGTAGGCTCTGAAGCAGTCAAACGTGCAGAAACAGACGATTATGCTGTTGTGTTTGTAGGCGCTATTCCGCGACACAGTGCAGGAGAAGGTACTGATCGCTCTGACTTAAATATGGGCGAGACAGATTACCAATTGGTTGATAGAGTATCGGCCGCTTTTGCTGCAAAGGGGAAAAAGACGGTTGTCGTGGTAAAATCCAGCTTCCCTGTTGGTATGGAAAAGATTCAAAACAATCCGAATGTATCTGCAATTGTATACCAGCCATATGGCGGCCAGTATGATAGCTTGGCATTAACTCAAGTACTATATGGTGACTATGCCCCAACAGGCCGTTTATCATCTACATGGTATGCAGATATGTCTGCATTTCCTGCTATCAATAAGTACTCCATTCCAGAAGGAAATACGACTGTACCATTGGATGGGGTAGACCCGCGTTATACTGTGGATATGACAAACGCTGATCCAGAGGAATCAAAGCTAACATATATGTACACAAATGCAAAGGTAACCTATCCATTTGGTTACGGCCTATCATACAGCAAATTCAAATATAGCGACTTCGCTGCGCCGAAAAGTGCTAACGGAAAAGCTCCTTTCAACGTAACAGTAAAAGTCAAAAATGATGGAAAGGTAAACACTTCCGAAGTCGTTCAACTGTATGTAAAAAACAAAAAATCTGCATACGGTACACATGCACCGCAAAAGCAATTAGCAGCTTTCGATAAAGTATCCTTAGCGGCCGGTGAAACAAAAACAGTGACTCTTTCCGTAAATCCAGAGGATTTCGCTATTTGGGACGTAAATGCCGGTGATTTCATTGTTGAGGAAGGAAACTATGAACTTATGGTGGGTGCTTCTTCACTAGACATCCGAGGCAAGGAACAGATTGAGATAACTGGCGAATCGCTTGCCGCACTTCCTACAAATAAGCCGTTTAATGTCTTCGACCATGCTTTCGCCTCAGATAAGGTTGTTTATCATGAGGTATCTAAAGCTAGAACGGCTGAAAACTTAAAAGCGAAGAAGGTTGTTGGCGGGTATTATGCTGTCAGCTCCAAACAAAATGGTTCATGGGTTGCACTTCCAAAAGTGGTATTGACTGGATCTAACGAATTATCAGCAACGGTTGCTTCGAATGGTACTGGCGGTAAAATCACTTTACATGCTGATTCTGTAAATAGCGAACCTTTTGCTGAAATCAATGTTCCAAAGACGGAAAAAAATACGTACACAATTGAAAATGCTGGTGTGACCGTAAACGAGTTAGGTTATAGCAATGTAACTGTTAACTTGGGCAAAAATGCACCGAAAGGGCAGCATACAATCTATGTTGTATTTGAAGCACCTGACCTTCGTATTGACAGTTTGGCATTCGAGGTAAAGTAATACAGGTTAAGGAGAATCTACCTCTTTATCCTCGTAAGAACCCCATTTGAAATATTGGATCACAGCCCTTGTCTGTAGGCATGGGCTGTGGTATTTTGATAAGTTTTTTAAAAAACGGAAGTAAATTCACGTTTAATAGAGATTAAACAAATAAAAACAAAATTTTTTTTTCTGTTTGATATAGAAATACTCATCATTTGGGTTTATGATGACAATAACAACTTATAAAAGGACAAGTTTTTTGAGAAAGCGGATAAGTAATACTTATAAAAGGTGGACAATTATGAAAAGAGTGTTCAGAAGAGTCAGAAATTATATCCGTAGTGACAAAATTAGATATAAATACTTTTTTATAATGCTCTGCCTATCCATATTGCCCCTTTTATTATTAGGGTTTATTTCTTTCAATATCGCAAAAAATACACTAGTTCAAAACCAAGTAGAAACTACCGGAAATAATTTGCGAACCTCAAGTGAAACTACTGATCTTTTATTTCGAAATATCATTAATATGGAACGTGTCATTTCATGGAGTAATAGTGTTCGCCAAGAATTGGTGGACAGTGCTGCTTTTTCAGAAGTGGGAAAGAATGTATTAGACGAGAATACAACCAAACGAATGCAGGATTTAATATCCAGTTATTTTATTGATACAGAAGATATCGATTCCGTCTGTTTATTTGATGTTCATTTTCGACCTGTTTGTTATGGGAATCATAATAGCCTTGGCAGCTATGACACGAACAATATGTACAAGGAGATTTATCATTCGGATTGGTATAAAAAGAGTGTTAAGGCACAAGGGAGGCCCATTTTCTTTAGTTATAATGTCTTGGTAAAGAAAGAGGATGAAACTACTTTTTCTTCCGTTAAACTATTACGTGACCCACAAAATGTGTTTAACCCCAAGCAAATTGGCTTATTAGTGGTCAATATTAAAAAATCAATGTTTTCTAGAGTTTTAAATGATGATAGTAACAGTGTGATGGCTGTCATCGATTCCTCCAAGAATGGAGTAAATACTGTTTTTAGTAATACTTCTACATTGGATAAGGAATTGTCTCTAGGGAAGAATAGTTTATCTACGTTTCGAAACTTGGAACAAAAAGGTTACCTAATTAGTAGTTACACGAATAATACGACCGGATGGACATTCGCGAATATTACAAAAGAAAAGGAACTACTAAAGCAATCTAATAAAATTGGAATCATAACCATTACTATTTCTACTATTATCGCATTAATAGCTTTATTAATTTCATATATTCTATCAGGCAAAGTTGCACGACCTTGGGTGCAATTAAAGAAAATGACGGTGGATTGGGCTAAAGGGCTGTGGGGTTCAGGAGAAGACAATGAAACGGATACAATTGGTGTAATCGGAGAAACATTTCAACGAATAACAGTTGAAAATAAAGAACTAAATGAACGGCTTGTTCATTCACAGTTAAAAGAGCGAGAAGCCGAACTTCGTGCCTTGCAAGCACAAATCAAACCTCATTTTTTATACAATACGCTTGACTCTATTTATTGGATGGCCATCTTGCAAAACAATAAGGATATCGCTGAAATTACCGTTGCCCTATCACAAACTTTTAAATTAAGTTTAAATAATGGAGAAGATTTGATACCTATATCAAAGGAATTGGAGCATATTCACCATTATATGACCATCCAAAATTTCCGTTATCAGAACCGTTTTCAATATATTGAGGATGTGGATTCCGCTCTATTGGATAAACCAATTCTTAAACTATTGCTTCAGCCGTTTATCGAAAATGCTATTTATCACGGTCTAGAGCCGAAGGTTGGGGAAGGTACCATTAAGTTAATTGGAAGAATCTCCAAAGGCTGGATTACCTTTACCATCAGCGATAATGGAGTAGGAATCGAAGACTTAGAGAGAACAGAGAGAGGTTATGGTATAAAGAATGTTTACGAGAGAATTAAATTGTTTTACGGGCAAGACAGTACACTTTTCATCTCTAGTAAAATAAATGAAGGAACCTGTATTGAGATTAGTTTTCGTGATGTTGCCAAAGGAGGAGTAATGGATGTTAAAAGCAGTGATATTTGATGATGAATACATTGTTCTTCAAGGGTTGCAAAAGATGATTGACTGGTCAAAGTACGGGATTGAACTGGTAGGTACTGCTAATAATGGCTATGCTGCAATAGACTTAGTTGAAACACATTCTCCTGATATTATTTTTACGGATATCCGCATGCCGGGAATGGACGGCTTAGAAGTTGTTGAAAAAATTCTAGGTGCTGCACCCGAGATTATTTGCGTGGTTTTTAGCGGATTCAATGAATTTGAGTATGTAAAGAAAGCTTTAAAGCTAGGGGTATCAGACTATCTCGAAAAACCCATCACCATACCAATCATGGAGGATACCATTCGAAAAATTTTAGAAAAGTTACATCATCAGAAAACAGTTCTTTCTTTAGAGGAGAAATGGGAGGATAGTCGAATTGATCTGATCGAAAAAGCAACCTTGGATTTACTTCTTCAAGGGGATGAGGCCTTGCCAAAGTGGAGGAAAAGTTTCGAGGAAGAAGCGAAGGAGATCGAGGCGGTTACCGTATTAGCCCTTTCAGAAAAAAGTCCTGACTTATCAAGTCACTCTGCTTACTTTCCCGTCTATATTCGAAATGGAGCAGAGCACTTGCTGGTCATTTTTCATCTTGAAGAGGATTCAACAGAATGGATGAATCAGTTTTTATTTTGGCCGAGCAAATATGGCATAACATTAGGATCCGGACGGACCTATACCCATCTTACCGATGCATCCAAAAGCTACAAAGAAGCATTACAAGCATTACGATATGGACAGTTTATGGAACAAGGAGAATGGACACGTTTTGAGGAAATTGGAGAAAATCCGAATATACCCGGTGATTTATCAGAACAGGAAGAAGCTATTATTTTCTATTTGCGAACGGGTGATAAAGCAGGGCTTTTCCAACAACTTGATGGATTTATAAGCAAAATTCAATCACAACGCTTAAACCCGGATGTAATCGAACGTGAAATATTAAAACTGATTTATCTGGGGTTGGAAGTAGCAAAAGAAACAGGGGAAGATGTATCACAAATAAGTCAAGAAAATTACCTGCCGCACGTAGAAATAAGATTGCTGAATACGAAAGAAAAAATGTTCAGTTGGCTTAAAGACCAAATGGAAATGATTATGGATTGGTTCCTTCGGATAAGAAAGGATAAAAAGCATGATGCAGTAGAAAAAGCTTGTAAATATTTAGACATAAACTTTGCAAAGGATTTGACTTTACAAGATGTTGCGGAGTATGTTGGGATGAATCCTACCTATTTTAGCCTTCTTTTTAAAGAAGAAATGAAGTTAACTTATATTAAATACTTGACTAAGTTGCGTATGGAGCAGGCTAAGGAACTTCTACGGGAGGGGAATAAAGTAGCGGATGTAAGTGAAAAGGTGGGTTATCATACATATCGACACTTCTCTGAGTTATTTAAGAAACATGCAGGGGTAAATCCTGGTCAATATCGAGATTCTTTTTAATACTCATTAATTTAATAAACAAAACAGATGATAGAAAGAGCGGAAATGAGTATGTTAACCAATAGAAAAATATTGTTATTCATATCAAGTGTACTATTATTATTTTATATTTTAGCAGGATGCAGCAGTAACAATGGAAGTAGATCAACTCATTCAAAAGAGGTTACCTTAACTCTTCTAATTGATAATCAGGCGGACCAGGATGGTATTAGGGCCGTTGCAGCTAATATTGAAAAAAAATATCATATAAAAACGGAAATTGAAACACGTCCGAGCGGAGTGGAAGGTCATCAGGTGATGAAAACCCGATTAGCAACAGGTGATATGGCTGATTTAGTCATGTACAATTCAGGTTCTCTGTTGTATGCACTTAACCCGGAGGAATACTTTGTGGATTTAACAAATGAGCCGTTTATGGATAATATATTAGACTCCTTTAAGGAATCGGTTTCTATTAATGGCAAAGTATTCGGGGTCCCAATGGGTGGCGCTATTGCCGGCGGCTGGTTGTATAACAAAAAGGTTTATAGAGAGCTGGGCCTAACTATCCCACGAACTTGGGATGAATTAATAGCAAATAATGAAAAAATTAAAGCTGCCGGTAAAACAGCTGTTATTGGTACGTATAAGGATGATTGGACTTCACAGCTAATCGTCGTTGCGGATAACCACAATGTAATTTCTGAGGATCCAACATTTGCTGTCGATTTTACAGTACATAAATCCAAATTTGCTACGACACCTGCGGCTTTAAAGAGTTTTGAAAAATTAGCGGAAGTGTACCAAAAGGGCTTTTTAAATCAGGACTTTCAAACAGCTACATATGAGGACGGAATGAAAATGCTAGTAGATGGCACTGGTGTGCACTATCCTTCGCTTTCATGGGTTCTAATGGCGATCGCAACAAATTACCCCGATAAAATTAAAGATATCGGATTCTTCCCTCAGCCTGGTGATACTCCGGGCAAAAACGGAATGACAGTTTTTATGCCGGCTGCCGTTTATGTGAATAAGAATATCGAGCATTTAGATGCTGTTAAAAAGTGGCTAGACTATTTTGTTTCTTCCGAAGGTGTGGAAACATTTCTTGCGGACCGGAGTCCCATTGGCCCGCTTGCGATAAAAGGTATTAAATTTCCTACTAATACTATACCCGCTATAAAGGATATGCTTCCTTATTTTGATGAGGGAAAAGCAACGCCTGCACTTGAATATCTCAGCCCATTAAAAGGACCTCGCTTACCGCAAATTACTATCCAGGTAGGCAGCGGACAAATTTCCGCAAAAACCGGTGCGGAGTTATATGATAAAGATGTTGAAAAGCAAGCAAAGCAACTGGGTCTTAAAGGCTGGTAAACTTCAAAAAAAATAGTCTTTCTTTCATTCAATGAGAGAAAGACTATTTTTTTATCACGAAAATTATATGGTATTCCGAAATAAATTCTAATTATTATACTATTCCAAAAAAAACGGACGTATTTCCAAAAAAAGCATCACTTAAATATTCGTATGAAAGCGCTTAAAATTAAGTTAATTACTAAGGTTTGACAGAGATCTTAGTGGTTATAATTAGTGACTTTAAGAGGGGGAGAAAAGATGATCCAAAATAAAAGAAAGAAGTTTTTCTCATTATTGCTTAGCAGTGCGCTAATGGCCGGGATTTTGGGTGGTTGCAGCAGCAAAGAGGAAGCCACTTCAGGCGGTGCTAAGAGTAATGATAAAGAAACAGAAAAAGTAACATTTTTAATTGACAATCAAACACAATTAGATGGAATTAATGCGATTATCGATGAATTTGAAAAGAAGAGTAATATTAAAGTAGAAATTGAGACTCGTCCTGGTGGCTCAGAGGGTGATAATATCATTAAAACTCGATTAGCTACCGGTGACATGACGGATTTGGTATGGAATAACTCAGGTTCACAGTTACAGGCAATTAATCCGGACCAAAATTTTGTTGACCTTAGTAAAGAACCTTTCATGGAAAATATCATGGATGGTTTCAAAGAAGCAGTTTCCGTCAATGGAAAGGTGTTTGGAATTCCAGGTACACCGACGAATGCAGGCGGCTGGTTATATAACAAAAAGGTTTATGCAGAGCTGGGTCTTTCCGTTCCAAAAACATGGGATGAATTAATGGCTAATAATGAAAAAATTAAACAAGCCGGTAAAACGGCGGTTATTGGAACGTATAAAGATACTTGGACATCCCAAGTCATCGTTCTTGCAGATAACTATAATGTCCTTGCAGATAGCCCGAATTTCGCAGCAGACTTTACGGCAAACAAAGCAAAGATTGCTACTACTAAAGCTGCTCTTCGCAGTTTTGAAAAATTAGCAGAAGTGCATAAAAAAGGTTATTTAAACAAAGATTTCCTTGCAACTGGTTACGATGCAGGTTTAAAAATGTTAGCTGATGGTACCGGTGTACACTACCCGATGATTACTTTTGCATTGGCTAATCTTGCAGCAACTTCACCAGACAAGATGCAGGATATTGGATTCTTCCCACAACCAAACGATAGTGCTGATAAGAATGGTTTAACCGTGTGGATGCCTGCCGGAATCTTTATCAATAAGAATAGTGAGCATATTGATGCAGCTAAGGAATTTTTGGAATTTTATGTATCTCAAGAAGGAACAGATTTATACACATCCAAAATCAAACCAACTGGCCCGGTTGCCATAAAGGGTATTCAGCTTTCTGACGATGTTTACCCGGCAGTAAAGGATATGCTTCCATATTTTGAATCAGGAAATACAGCTCCTGCTCTTGAATTTTTAAGCCCAGTAAAGGGGCCTAGCCTAGAGCAAATTACAACCCAAGTGGGCAGTGGAATTAGTTCGGCCGTGGAGAGCTAAGCTATACGACAAAGATGTTGAAAAACAAGCAAAACAACTAGGTCTTGAAGGTTGGTAAAATTTATTTAATCCATTCAGTTATTGGCCCTGACTAGTTTCTAGCAGGGCCAATAACTTATAAAGAATTGAAGGGAGGAGAAGCAGATGAATAAGCTAACAAATAAAACTTATACCTACTACTTCCTATTACCAGCAGGTATTGTATATTTCGCCTTTTTCTTGTTGCCAACAATTATGTCCCTGTTTTTCAGTATGACATGGTGGACGTTAACGGATTGGAAATTTATTGGTTTTGAAAACTTTAAAACATTCTTAACAGAACCGTCTTTAAATATTGGTTTTAAAAACACCCTAATCTACGCGGTTGTAACATGTGGATTGAAAGTGATTCTTGGTCTTTTACTTGGTGTTTTCCTAAGTTCAAAACTGAAAACAGTCGGATTTATTCGTTCAATGGTCTTCTTCCCAACATTGTTAAGTACAATCGCGGTTGGTATTGCGTTTACCATGTTGATGCATCCTTCACAAGGACTTATCAATATTGTCCTTAATGGGATGGGGATTGTTGGGCCGGACTGGTTAGGGGATACAAAGATTGCTCTTTTATCTGTTGCATTGGTTGATGTTTGGAAAGGCGTCGGAATGGCAACCGTCATTTTTATTGCCGGAATTATGTCGATCCCAGAAGATTACTATGAGGCACTAATGATAGATGGAGGAAACGCATGGCATAAATTTAAGAGTATCATTTTACCTCTAAGCCGGCCCGCAATGAACACGGTTATTATTCTTTCCTTTATCGGCGGTTTACGTTCGTTTGATTTGATCTGGACAATGACAAAAGGAGGACCAGGTTTTAGTACCGACCTGATTGCCTCAATTATATATAAGCAATACCAGGCAGGTTTTTTCGGTCTTTCCACAGCCGGAAATGTCATTTTATTCGTCCTGGTTTCTGCGTTAGCCTTCCCTCTATATGCTTATCTGAATAGTAAAGAGGTGGATTTGTAATGAGCAAGGTTGTTATAAATGATTTGGAAGCAAAACCAATAGTTACAAAGCATAGTAATGGGAAGAGATATAAAAAGCTATGGAAACTTCTTTTCGAATGCTTCGCAGTTGTAGCGACACTAGGGATTTTTGGAATACCTTTTTATTTTGTTATTATTAATGCGTTTAAAGATGTACAGGAATCATCGTTGTTGAATATGGATTGGCCAAGTTCCTACCATATCATAGAGAATTTGCAAGAGGTTATATATGCGAGAGATGGAATGATACTTCGTGCGTTTTATAACAGTGTAATGATCACAGGATTATCTATTATCCTCCTAATCTTACTTGGAGCTGCTGCAGGTTATGTATTACAGCGTAAAGTATCGAAAGTAACTCCTTTTATTAATTTTTTAATTCTTGCGGGGCTAATTATTCCTCCGGCAGTAGTCCCAACCATATGGGTGCTCCAAGAAATTGGGCTGTTTAAAACAATGCCGGGAATTGTCCTTGTTGAGGTGGCACTGAACTTACCGTTTACGATTATATTGTATCGCGGGTTTATGGTCACGATTCCTAAGTCTCTTGATGAGGCTGCATTAATAGATGGATGTGGACGGTTTCGCTTATTCTTTCATATTATTTTGCCATTGCTAAAACCAGTTTCAGCGACAGTCATCGTATTAACAGCAGTAAGTGTATACAATGATTTTGTTAATCCATTATACTTCTTTCCGGGTGCGGAAAACGCCACATTACAGTTAACACTCTATAATTTTATGAGTATGTACATTACAAAATGGAATTTACTATTTACAAATATTTTAGTCATCTCTATTCCTCCGCTCATCCTATTTATCATCTTTAACAAGAAAATTGTTGCCGGAATGACAGCTGGATCGGTTAAGTAGGGGAATATAAGTATGGGCCCGGGGATTTCAGTTCTGAATGAACCGGGTCTTACGCATGGGAGGTAGAACGATGGAATGGAAAGCAAATTGGATTTGGGATCGGAGCGGGGAACATCCGAGGAATCAATGGACTTGTTTTAGAAGAACTTTTACTGTTAATTCGGAATATGAATCAGCTAGATTATCAATCTCTGCAGATACGAAATATGTTATTTACCTGAATGGGGAACAAATTGGATCAGGTCCTGTCCGAGGCTGGACCTCGGAATGGTATTATGACCAATATGAATTAATTGGGCTAAAAAAAGGGGTAAATGTCATTGCAGTATTGGTTAATCATTATGGAATGGGAACGATGCATTATATCGAAGGGCGCGGAGGATTATTAGCGCAAATTGATTTCTATAATAATGGCCAGGTGATGAGCCGGCTACTTACCAATGAGAGGTGGAAGACTGCCAACCATGATGGCTTTATTAAAGAATCTGTCAAAATGTCCAATTGTTTATCTTGGGCAGAAATTTATAATGCCAATCGATTTGATCGTGATTGGGAACAGCTTTCTTTTGACGATTCCGAATGGGGTAACGCAGAGATCATTGGTCCTTATGGGATAAGTCCATGGAAGGACCTTAATCCTAGAGATATTCCTCATTTAACCAATGAACCCATCTATCCGAAAAGTGTAAAATCGTTAAAAGCAGTGAAACCTGTAGCACAACACTTTTCGATTGATTTAAAACCGACTTTTTTCCCCGGTGAAATGGATTGTAATTCCGGAAAAATTATGCAGGGTTATTTAGTTACTGAACTCCATTCAAATGAAAATACTGAAGGGGTAATCACGCTTACTTTTGATGCCCATTCAGAGGCCAAATGGGAATTTAACCTAAATGGAGAAGAGTATAAAACGCAGAATGGAAAATATGAAAAAGTAAGACTTAGAAAAGGTGCCAATTTATTAATCGTTGATGTGGGCGGATTTTTTCACGAACCAACGATGCATCTTACTTTAGATTTCCCTGAAAGAGTAAACCTTAAAGCACCATTTAATCAGGATAATACTATATTTTTAGGGTTTGGACCTTTTTATTCAACCACCCAATTACAAGTTGGTAACCTAGTTGAATTAGAGATTCCATTAGATAATGAATATTCAAAAATGAAGCATCTATCATCTATTGGCGAGTTAGAAACCTTTAAAAATTGGGCGAAGGCTATTCCGAATGATCATATTTGTACTGATAATGTAAGCCTTCTTTCTATCTTTAAAAATGACCTGAAAACATATCCTATCGATTTTCAACATCAGAATATGGTATTGCCAAATCAGAGTTTTACGTATGTCTCACCTAAGGAAAAAGGGGATACAGAATATCTCATTGACTTTGGCAAGGAATACTTGGGACACATCGATTTCGAAGTGGAAGCTTCAAAGGGGACAATTTTTGATTTCTTTTTATTTGAAAGTATCCATCAAGATGGAAGGATCGAGCACACTTTTTCATTGAACAATTCATTAAGATATGTTTCAAGGGACGGCCGGCAAGTTTATCGGTCGTTTATTCCAAGAGGGTTCCGCTATATGCTGCTTACGATTCGAAATTTAAAAACACCATGTAAAATATTCAAGATTAAAGTAGATGTAACGACATTCCCTACAGGAAATGTAGGATCATTTCGCAGTTCGGATTATCTATTAAACCAAATTTGGGATATCTCAAAACATACCGTTCGAATGTGTGCTCAAGATACAATCATCGACTGTCCTGCCTATGAGCAGGCACTTTGGACTGGTGATTCTTATAACATTTCCCTAATGAATTACTATACATTTGGAAACTATGATTTAGTCAAACGATGTTTAAAGTTAATTTCTAAATCAGTTTACCGGTCGCCGCTGCCAGAATCACATGTTCCAAGTGGATGGCAGAATGTTTTAACCGCTTGGTCCATTCTATGGATGATGGCCTGCAGAGAATATTATCGATATTCCGGTGACTTAGAATTTATTAAAGAAGTTTATCCCGAATTAAAGCTGACAGTTCAACGGTTCCAAGAATTTATAAATAAAGATGGGCTATTAGAAATTTCTGCTTGGAATATGTTAGATTGGGCACCGATGGATACAGAGCATAAAATTGTAACCCATCAAAATGCTCTCTTTGTCGATGCATTAAGACAAACTGCTTACTTAGCATCCATCCTAGGGAAAAATGAAGATGAAATGAAGTTTTTATCTTTGGCAGATAAATTGAAACTAGCGATTAACAAACATCTATGGGATGGAGAAGAAAAAGTTTTTGTTGATAGTATTCATGAGGATGGAACACCGTCTAAAATTCGTAGTATGCCAACAAACCTAATGGTCTATTTAACGAATAATGCTGATGGACAGCGTAAAGATGTTATAGAAGAATATTTAGTAACCCCCCCTGAGAGTTTCGTCCAAATTAAGAGTCCCTTTGTCCTCTTTTTCTATTATCAAGCTTTAATGGGATTAGGGAAAACTGATATGGTGCTCAATAATATCAGGGATGTTTATGGTTATATGCTTGAAAACGACGCAACAACATGTTGGGAAGGATGGGAATTAATTGAGGGAGACTTTAGCCGCAGTCATTGCCATGCTTGGTCCGCAGCCCCAACCTATGTGTTTGGAAATCTGTTTTTGGGTGTAAAACCATTAGAGCCCGGATTTACAAAAGTAGCCATTTCTCCGAATTTAAACGGATTGAAGTGGATAAAAGGATCCGTACCCATTCCACAAGGTAAGATTGATATTTATTGTAAAGATGCAGGGGAGTATATTGATTTGCAAATTACTCTTCCGGAAGAAGTTGAAACACAAATAACAACATCTAAAAATACAAGATTGCAAGTAAATGGCAAGAAAATAAATTAACACACAAAAAGCCAAACTTAAATCCAAGAGTTTGGCTTGTTTTATATAAAACTTTCATTGAACTAGAGGTGACTTAATGGAAATTATAAATATATTTCAATCACTTAAGATCTATCCAAAGCTAGTTCTAACATTTTTATTCCGATTTACGTGATCGGGTTAATGATTAATGAATCAGGTGCACAGCATGTGAAGTTACCTCTGGAACCACTGGATATTTTCCAAATCCTTCTGAGGTTGCTTGCTCAGAGCCATATCATGGACCATTTGAGGTATTGGGAAATCCACATGTAGTAGACGAATCAAATACTTCTTTCCGTTCGCAGATTTGTTCTGTCTTTAAGCATCCAGGTAAGAAGGATTTGTACATTGCCATAGCAGACCGATGGATATCATACCTATCGCAATCACTGCCATATGAGAAGTCAGCGGAAATTTTTGAAAGAATATTTAATCCGGACTTTCAAAATCAGGAAATAGAGAGGGGACCTGAGTTTGTTGTAGATACGACAAAAGCGGATTATGTATGGCTGCCGTTTCGTTTTGATGGGAAACTGGCTTATCTTGATTGGAAAGACGAATGGCGTATCGAAGATTATGAATAAAGGATGGGTTTCTCATGGGAACCAAAAGCAAACAGACCTTAAAGGTCTGTTTCAGACTGTCGACAAAT
>NZ_JAGGQR010000110.1:0-10242 GCF_018613205.1 Bacillus sp. ISL-46 | reverse complement strand
GAACAAAAATGTTGGCAATGACAAGGAAATCTTAATTACCGCCATCACCCACTGCATTCCCTATATGGGCTTTCCGAGAACACTAAACGCATTAAATTGTATTAACGAAATTATTCCTGAAAACTAAGAAAGGGTGTTAGGAGGTATCCAACTGTATCGTTATCAATCAATAATTGTCTTTTACTCCCGTGCGGACAATGTCGTCAACTTAAGAACTAAGTTAAAAATATTCAAGTTAAAGGAAGGATTAAAATGATTAGACATATTTTTATTGCACCAATTAAAGAAGGCATAACAGAAGAAAAACTGAATAAAGAAATAAATTTGTTGAGAGCGATGAAGGATAATATTCCTGAAATCATTGATCTGACAATAGGAAAAAATACAGGCTGGGTTGGTGGCGAAAACGCAGTAACGATGGTTGTAGATCTGAAGGATAAAGAGGCGTTTGAAGCCTATATGGTGCATCCGTATCATGTATTCATAAACAGCATAAATGGAACAGAGGATGATTGCTTTGTCACCAGCGGATTATATTCCGCGCAAATAGAATATGAGAATTGAAGTTTTATGAACATATTAGTACGAGCATATGGGAAATCAGGACGCACAATTATTTTAGAGGCTGAAAAACGTGGTCATGAGGTATTAGCAGTAGCACACAGAAAACATGATGAAAAGATTATAAAAACATATTAATCAAAGACATCATGGATTTAACCAAAGAAGATATTGCAGGCTATGATGCCATTATTGACGGAGTAATTGCTTGGGTACCAGAAACTTTCTACGTGCATACTGACGGTGTTTCTCATATTGCGAATTTGCTTGATAGTAGC
Source organism: Bacillus sp. ISL-46 (assembly GCF_018613205.1). Classification (NCBI taxonomy): domain Bacteria; kingdom Bacillati; phylum Bacillota; class Bacilli; order Caryophanales; family Bacillaceae; genus Bacillus; species Bacillus sp. ISL-46. Next base: position 9,403 of record NZ_JAGGQR010000110.1, on the reverse strand, counting down.
AACACACGCTACATCAAAATTGGTGGAACAGGTACATTGTTTATAAATAAAGAGAATACAAAAACTATTGACTTCGTGTTACTCGAAGGTTGTATGCTTGTAATTATTCAAGGCTGAAATTAAATCCCTATGATAAATCATGTAAAGTTAGAGGGCTTTATTTCGAAGTCTTCGAATGACTTTGGTTTTTCAAATAATGAAGAAAGGCGTGATACGCAATGAAATTAGTCAAATTACAAAATGATAAAATCCCTACGATTGCTCTTGGTACATGGTCATGGAGCACTGGTGCAATCGGTGGGGATGAGATTTTTGGAAATTATTTTACAGAAACGGATTTAAAGCCAGTATTTGATGCCGCGATGGATGCTGGATTCAATTTATGGGATACAGCTGCTGTATATGGTATGAACGCTTCAGAGAACATTTTGGCAAGTTTTATCAAAGGCAGGGAGGATGTGCTAATATCCACTAAATTCACTCCACAATTGGCAGGAGACAATGACAACGCTGTTGAGGAACTTCTGGAAGAAAGCCTAAACCGGCTCGGCGTGGATTACGTGGATATTTATTGGATACACAACCCGGCAGATGTGGAAAGATGGACACCAAAACTTATCCCTTTAATGAAAAGTGGAAAAGTGAAACATGTAGGGGTCTCCAATCATAATCTGGACGAAATTAAATTGGCAGCCAGTATCTTGGCGGAAGAAGGACTGAAAATCTCAGCTGTCCAAAACCATTACAGCTTACTTTACCGTTCATCGGAAGAAGCAGGAATTATTGATTACTGCAATGAAAATAATATGGTGTTCTTTTCATATATGGTACTGGAACAAGGTGCATTAACTGACAAATACAATTCGAAAAATCCTATGCCGAGTGGCACCAGAAGAGGCGAGGCATTTAATACAGATGTGCTTACTAAGATCGAAAGTTTAGTCCAAGTAATGAGAGAAATCGGCATTAGACACAATGCATCAACTGCACAAATTGCAACAGCTTGGTCCATTGCAAAAGGAACGGTACCGATTATTGGTGTTACGAAAACGTCGCATATTGAGGATGCAATAAAAGCTGCCGAGGTCAATTTGACAGTACAGGACATCCTCGAACTTGAAGAAGCGGCAAAAGAAACTGGCGTTGAGGTTAGAGGCGATTGGGAAAAACCTATGATTTAACATCTCAATGAATCAGTCTACTGACTTATTGCAGAGATTCTTTGAAAGAAACGCTGCATGAAAAATAGAAAAATGGAGGACACCACAATGGAATTTACAACACTCAGTAACGGAGTGAAGATGCCAATGGTCGGCTTCGGTGTGTATCAGGTTCCAGACGCTGCACAGTGTGAACGGGTTGTTCTGGATGCGTTCCATGCAGGTTACAGATTGGTAGACACCGCCGAAGCATACATGAACGAGGAGGCTGTTGGTATTGCACTAAAAAAAAGCGGACTGAAACGGGAAGATGTTTTCATGACATCAAAAATCTGGATTTCAAACTTTGGATATGAGAAGACAAAGAAAGCCTATGAAGCAGCACTTAAGAGATTGGATATGGAGTATATGGATTTGATTCTTCTGCACCAGTCTTTGTCGGATTATTACAGTGCATGGAGAGCCTTGGAAGAGCTATATAAAGAGGGAAAGGTTCGGTCAATTGGTGTTTCCAATTTCTATCCGGAACGTCTGACGGACCTTTGCATGAATGCTGAGATTAAACCGATGATCAATCAGATTGAATGCCATCCGTTTTTTCAGAGGGAGACAGACCTTGAGTGTGCAAAGCATTTTGGCGTAAAGCTTGAGGCGTGGGCACCGTTTGCGGAAGCAGGAAGAGGAATTTTTACAAATGATGTACTGACGAAGATTGCGGCAAACCACGAAAAGACAGTCGCACAGGTTATCCTTCGTTGGAATGTGCAGCGTGGTGTTGTCGTGATTCCAAAATCTGTTCATAGGAACCGCATCGAGGAAAACATCAACATCTTCGACTTTGAACTTTCTGATGATGAAATGAAGCAGATTGCTACTCTTGATACTGGACATACGGAGATTATCGACCACTATGACTGGAAGATTGCCAAGATGTTAAATGAAGTAAAGGGCAGAGAATTAGGAGGTAACTCAAAATGGAAATGATTACATTGAACGATGGAAACAAGATTCCACTAGTCGGCTTTGGCGTATTTATGATACCGAATGATGGACCAACTTATGATGCAGTACATACTGCATTGAAAGCAGGATACCGACATATAGACACTGCTGCGGCATATTTTAATGAGGAAGATGTAGGTAAGGCTATCCGTGACAGCGGTATTCCGAGAGAGGAGATTTTTATTACCAGCAAGCTCTGGCTCCAGGATTACGGATATGAGCAGGCGAAGAAAGGAATTGCCAGATCTCTCCGTAAGTTGAACATGGATTACATCGATTTATATCTGATTCATCAGCCTTATGGAGATGTGCCCGGGGCTTGGAAAGCAATGGAAGAGGCAAAAGCTGAAGGAAAGTTGAAATCTATTGGTGTCAGCAACATGACTCCGAAGATTTGGAACGAGTTTGTACCGCAGTTTGCCACGAAGCCTGCTGTCAATCAACTGGAATTCAATCCGTTCTTCCAGCAGAAGGCAATCCGTGAGATCATGGCAAAAGATGATGTGGCGCTGGAGGCATGGTATCCGCTAGGACATGGAGATGCAAATCTGCTTTCCAATCCGGTGATCACAAAGCTAGCAGAAAAATACGGAAAAAATGTTGGACAGATTATTTTAAGATTTGAAGTTCAGGAGGGTGTTATCACTCTGCCAAAGTCTGCAAATCCAGAGAGAATCAAGACTAATCTTGATGTCTTCGACTTTGAATTGACCGATGCGGAAATGGATGAAATGCGTGGTCTTGATACCGGAAAAGGTGCTCATAATCCGGATGCACCGGGACTCCGTGAAGCCTTAATGTCTGCATTTAAGATCGAAGATTAAGGATATACGGAATGCAGGAATGAAGTGAAATAATTGATCATTTTACTTCCGATATGGCTAGGATGTTAAACGAATGGAAAATTCATGAATAATTAATAATGAAACAATTGTATTGGTTGATATTTAATGCTTTTATTCATCAAAAAACCGATTTTCCAATTAGGAAATTCGGTTTTTCCATTTTGAAGACATTACCAATAAGGAGGAATAACAATAATGAGAAAGGATTTCCGAGGCGAATCAACCAATAACAATTTTATCAAAGAAACTAACGGCACTGCTGTTGTTGTCGGTGCGTCGCTTTCTGGACTAATGACTGGGATTGCTCTTTCACGAGCTGGATTAAATGTCACCATTTTAGAGAGAGCTGGAGCGAAACCACGTAGTGGAGCTGTTCTTCAAGTTGACAGTGGAGAAATTGATCGAACTAAAACAGCGAAACTTTTAAGAAAACTTGCTTCTGGTGGAATTAGGTCTGCTGAGGCTTGGTCATCTATACATTTTCGACTACGCTCAGAAGCAGAAGCCGATCCTAGAATTGACTTACATTATGATACTCGTGTTCAAACTATTAACCAGGACAGCGACTCTGCGTGTGCGGTGACTGATAAGGGTGAGACATTCCATGGAGATATTTTGATTGGTGCAGATGGTCACCGTAGTATTGTACGTTCCTTAGTTGCACCTCATAAACCAAATGCAACTTTTGCTGGATACTTGATATGGGTCGCTATTGTAGATGAGAAAAACATACCTGAAAAAAGCCGACCTAGCCTCAACGCCCCGAAATTAAGTATGCCCGATGGTATCGGTGACTTTTTACTCGGTTCTATTATTGCTGGAGAAGACGGATCTACCGCTTTAGGAGATCGACGACTAGGATGGGCTTGGTACGATAACACTCAAAATGATTTGTTACGCCGTCTTGGATGTGTGGAAGGAAACCTTGTTCGGCATTCCCTTAATGCTCCTGACATCCCGGAACAGACATTGATTGAACTGGCTGAAAAAGCTTCTGTTAGATGGGAACAACCATGGTTAGACACGATTCTTCATAGTATTGAAACACGTAATCTTGTTGGAACTCCGATTGCCGAATATGTTCCTGACAATCTTGTAAAAGGACGTATAGTAATCGTTGGAGATGCTGCACATCTACCTACACCACTAACTGCATCGGGGTTTAATGCTTCCTTACAAGATGCTGCTACCTTAGCCGAATGTGTTTCAAAGGGAATAAAAGGATGTGCAGCATCTGAAGCTCTTTTAGAATATGAGAATCTTCGTCTAAAAAATGCACGTCAAATTGTGCAATCTGGACAATCCTTTAGTCGCTCTTTTGGGCGGTAAAAGAGCGTATTCTTAAAAGATGCCACTATATAGAGTAAATTGTGAAGTTTTGTACTAAACCACCATTGGAGAACGAGTTAAAATCCCATCCTCTGTGGTGCAGCTCTGCTGCATGGATGACTATATGGGTAAGAGTTGAACAAGGAGTTTTCTATGCAGCTCTCTTCTTTGTGCAACTGCTTAGTTGAAGAAGGAAGAATAATTAGAGTAATGTTGATTAAAAATTAAAGGAAAAAAGTAGTATAATAATAGGTGGAAATTTTATTGCTAAACCAAAAGTCTTATGATAATATAAGGTAAGCGTATACAGAACGGGTTGTAACTGTTAAATCAGGCAAAACCGATTACCTTAGAAAAAAGGTAGGGTTTTGCCTTTTTCTATGTCGGAGGTGATAAAGTGAAGATCGAGAAAATATTAAATAATAATGCAGTTATTTCAACAAAAGATAAACAAGAAGTTATCATTATTGGACGTGGAATTGCTTTTAATAAGCGTGTTGGTGATGATATTGATGAACAACTAATAGATAAAATTTTCACTTTAGAAAACGAAGATATAATGAAAAAGTTCAAGACCTTAATTGCTGATATGCCAATTGAGTACATGGAAATATCCGAAAAAATCATTGCATATGCAAAAATGAAATTGGGGAAAAAGCTAAACGATAGCATTTATATTCATTTAACTGATCATATTCACTTTGCAATTGAGCGGATTAAAAGTAATTTGCCTATAAAAAACGGATTACTTTGGGAAACGAAGCAATTATACAAAGATGAATATGAGATTGGTTTAGAAGCATTAAATATGATTTGTGAACAATTTGGTGTCATTTTACCAGAGGATGAAGCAGGCTTTTTAGCCCTTCATTTTGTCAATGCTGAGCTGGGTGAAGAAATGCCAGTTGTGCAAAGCATGACCAAAGTTATGCAAGAAATTTTAACCATCGTAAGATATCATTTCAAGATTGAGTTTAATGAAAATTCTTTACCCTTTTATCGTTTTATTACTCATTTGAAATTTTTTGCACAGCGGTTAGTCAAGGGAAATCATTATAACAGTACATCTGATGATGACTTATATGATGTAATAATATTAAAATACCCAGAGGCATATAAGTGCTCACAAAAAATTAAGAAGTTTATTGAGAACAGTTACACTTATCAATTAACGAATGAAGAAATGATTTATTTAACGATTCATATTGAAAGAGTAGTAAAAAACAATAACAGATGATCATAGGGTTGTAACCTGACGGGCAAAACCTAAATCAAACAGTCAAAATTGATTGTTTGGTTTAGGTTTTTTTTATTACCTTGTGCGGTTAATCAACTTCAATATTACAAATGATTTTATATTAAAGGAGTGTAGAAAATGAGCTACAAAAGCTTAGCAAAAGAAATTCTTGAGCTAGTTGGAGGGGAACAAAATGTAGTAGGTCTTACTCATTGTGCTACTAGATTAAGATTCAGTTTAAAAAACCGCAAAAATGCAAATAAAGCTGAAATTCAAAAACTTGACGGTGTATTAACTGTGGTTGAGAGTGGAGGACAACTTCAAGTTGTTATTGGAAATGAAGTTCCTTATGTTTTTAAGGAAATAAATCAAATAGGTAAATTTTCGGTAGATACTAATTCGGCAAATGATGAAAAAATATCAATTACTTCAAAAATATTTGATATTATTTCAGGAAGTTTTACTCCATTATTAGGAGCAATGGCAGGATCAGGTATGCTTAAAGGATTATTGGCAATTCTCACGACATACCATATTTTATCAGCAGATAGTGGAACTTATCATATATTATCTGCAGCAGGAAATGCATTATTTTACTTTTTGCCAATTTTACTTGCTGTTACCATTTCAATCAAATTGGGTGCTAATCCATATGTAGGAGCTGTAATTGGAGGAGCGTTATTAGAGCCTAATTTTACAGGGTTAATGACGGCAAAGTCAGTAACATTTTTAGGCATGCCAATAATCCCAATGAATTATTCATCTACTGTTTTTCCGATTTTTATAGCTATAATTATATATTCGATTCTTGAGAAATTTTTAAAGAAAATTGTTCACAAAGATATACAAATGTTTTTAGTTCCAATGTTATCATTAATGATTATGGTACCTTTAACAATAATGGCATTTGGTCCATTTGGAGTTTATGTTGGTAATGGAATTGCTGGACTTATTAGTTTCTTAAGTGGAAAAAGTGGTATGCTAACTGGAGCTTTAATGGGAGGTGCTTGGCCTTTCATAGTTATGCTTGGTATCCATAATGGGTTAATACCTATTGTTGTAGCCAACCTTGCGAATGGTGGAGATCCACTCTTAGCTATGGTGGCATCAGCTATTTTTGCCGAAATAGGTATAGCAATTGGTATTATGATAAGATCAAAAGATGCAAAGGTTAAGACAGTTGCAGGATCTACAGTATTTCCAGCAATAGTAGGTGGAGTAACAGAGCCGATTATTTACGGATTTATAGTCCGTTATAAACGTACTATACCATATTTGATTATTAGTGGAGCAATTGGTGGAGCGATTATTGGATTCTTTGGTTTAAAACAAACAGCGTTAGTATTGCCTTCATTGTTTGCTATTCCAGTAATCTCACAAAAGGTACCTTATATAATTGCTATAGTTATTTCAATGATTTTAGCACTACTGCTTACAATAATTTTTGGATTTGAAAATAAAAAGGAAGTTGAAGATAAAAAGGAAGTTGAAGATAACAAGATAGAAGCAGGAAAGACAATTATAAAAAAAGAAGCCATTGTCAGCCCATTAACTGGGGTAATTAAACCGTTAGCCGATGTGGATGATCCTGTGTTTTCATCAGAAGCTATGGGAAAAGGGGTTGCCATTGAACCAACTGTTGGAAAAGCTGTATCACCTGTAAGCGGTACAATCACAACAGTTTTCCCGACAGGACATGCAATTGGAATTACGTCAGACGAAGGAGCAGAAATATTAATCCATATCGGAATCAATACTGTTCAATTAGAAGGTAAATATTACACACCAGTTGTTAAACAGGGAGATCGGGTAAGCCAAGGTGATCTATTAGTTAATTTTGATATTGAAAAAATTAAAGAAGCTGGGTACCCCGTGACTACACCAGTTATTATTACAAATACAGACCGTTATATCGATATTATTGATATGAAAAAAGAAGAGGTTCAGGCAGAAGAAAGTTTATTAACATTAGTAGTTTAATGATCTTGTTATAGGAAATCTGGGGAGAGACTTAAGTCCTCTTCCCCATTAGCAGCAGTACTAGTATGGATTTATGAAAAAGTAGGATTTTTAGCATTGCTTTGATCGTATCATCGATCGTAACTTTTTTTATGACTTTGGTTTTATACAAAGATAAAGCAGAAAAATAATTAATGAGGAGAATATATAATGCCATTTATGAAAGATTTTCTATGGGGTGGCGCTATTTCAGCGAGCCAAGTAGAAGGAGCCTACTTGGAAGATGGAAAGGGTCTCTCAACTGCCGATATGATAACAGGCGGAAGTGTAAACAAAGAGCGAATGTTTTTTACTGAGATAGAAGAAGGAGCCTATTATCCAACACATGAAGCGGTTGATTTTTATCATCGTTATAAAGAAGATATTGCACTTTTTGGCGAAATGGGCTTTAAAACGCTACGTCTATCCATTGCATGGTCGCGTATTTTTCCAAATGGTGACGATGCTGAACCGAATGAAAAAGGACTACAGTTTTATGATGATGTATTTAACGAATGCTTGAAATATGGTATCCAACCGTTGGTGACCCTTTGCCATTACGAAATTCCATGGGAAATTGTCAAAAAGTATAATGGATTTGCTAGTCGGAAAACCATCGACTTATTTGTTAACTACGCTAAAGTTTGTTTTGAGCGATTTGGCGATCGAGTGAAATATTGGTTAACATTTAATGAAATCAATGGTGCGCCACTAGAAGGTACAGGGTTAAATCATCTTGGAATGGTGGACGATTCTGTTTGGAATTTGAAGAAGCCTATTTCTATTAGTGAATTGCCTGTTCTACCGAATCGTTACGAAGGTGTTCACAATCAATTTGTCGCTTCTGCTTTAGCTGTTAAAGCAGCACACGAGCTAGATATGGGGTTACAAGTTGGATGTATGTTGTGTAATGTTCCATGGTATCCATTAACGCCAAATCCTAAAGATGTACTTGCGACACAAACGAAAGATCAAATGTTTAATTATTACTGCGGTGATGTGATGGTTCGTGGTGAGTATCCAACCTTTGTATTGGACTTCTTTAAGAAAAATAATATTGATGATTCATTTATTACAGCAGCAGATAAGCAAATCCTTAAAGAAGGAACCGTTGATTTGTATACATTCTCATATTATATGTCGAATTGTATTACCACTGATCCTACTGTTGAAATTGTCGGTGGAAATATCGTGGGTGGAGCGAAAAATCCTTACCTAGAAATTTCAGAGTGGGGCTGGCAAATTGACCCTGAGGGAATAAAATATGTGCTTAAAAACTTGCATGATCGTTATCCACATACGCCGTTGATGATTGTTGAGAATGGATTTGGTGGGATCGATAAAATGGAAGAAGATGGCTCCATTCACGATCCTTACCGCATCGACTACTTGAGACAACATATAACTGCAGTGAAAGAAGCAGTGGAAGATGGGATACCAGTTATTGGATATACGGCATGGGGTCCAATCGATTTAGTAAGTATTGGTACAGGCGAAATGTATAAACGTTATGGTTTTATTTATGTTAATCGCCATGACGATGGAACGGGTGACTACTCCCGCCATAAAAAGGATAGCTTCGATTGGTACAAAAAAGTGATTGAAACGAATGGGGAAGATTTATCCTAGAAACATATTTAAACATTATGTTAATTAGTGTGGAAAAACTCCCTTCATTCATTCTGAGGCCACTGAAAAAGTACCTTCGACATAAACAGCGATTCTTACATCGAAAAATCGAGGTAAGAATCGCTGTTTTTTTATATAATGAAAGTACTAACTTTAGGTGGTGTCCGGAATGATCTCCAATCAACAATCTCTTTCACTCAGCC
>NZ_JAGGQR010000109.1:0-15652 GCF_018613205.1 Bacillus sp. ISL-46 | reverse complement strand
ACCGAAACGGAGACCGAGACAGAAACCGAGACAGAAACGGAGACCGAAACCGAGACGGAAACCGAAACCGAGACTGATACAGCAACTGAATGTCCGATCCCACCGAAACCGCGGAAACCAGGAAAACCGAAACCGCCAAAACCAGAAAACCCAAAACCGCCAAAACCAGAAAAACCAAAACCGCCAAAACCAGAAAAACCAAAACCGCCAAAACCAGAAAAACCAAAACCGCCGAAACCAGAAAAACCAAAACCACCGAAACCAAGAAAACTAAAACCACCGAAACCAAGAAAACTAAAACCACCGAAACCAGGAAAATAAATCACATTTAAAAAAGAGACTGGTCTAAAGGTAATCAAACGACTTTTTAGGTCAGTCTCTACTTTGTATTTTTAAGTTATTTGGGAATTTGGAGGGCAAAGGATCTCTATTGTGGGAGGAATATGTAGGGTCTCTTTTTACCAACAATCAAAAATAATCAATGCCGGAATGATGTAAAGGAATAGTTAATATCAACAATTGTCCAGTTATAGAGATGATGAAGGCGTAATAGAAAAATGGGTATCCCAAAAACTATCTTCTTAATGTTTTCAAGCATTTAATAAAGAGAAGCATTGATAAAAGTACTTAGGGGAGATGTATGATGAAACTTGGAATTATGTGCGGGATTCCACTAAGCGGAAAATCAACATACGGGAAAACACTTCAGGAACAAGGGTGGACACGCGTATCTATTGATGATCTCAGGCTAGCTTTACATGGCCACGTTTATAAAGCTAAGGCTGAACCAAAAGTATGGGAATCAGCTGAACTCATGGTCCGGACGTTACTTAAAAGCGGCCATAAAGTAGTTGTGGATTCCACAAACAAGACAAGAGAGCGTCGTAATAGATGGATCGAGGTTGCTAAAGAATTCGGGCTAACTTTGGAAATATTTCATGTTGATACCAACTTTGATATTTGTAAAAAACGTAATAAAGTGTTGAAACGATTACCGGAAAATTTATTAAAAAAAATTTACTACGAAGAGTTCGAAAAACCTACCTCGGATGAGGGAGTAATTATTAAGGTAATGAATAACGATACCACCTAAATCTAGATTAGTCTGGAGGAAGTAATTTGAAAAAGTACATCTGTTTCGATGTAGGCGGGACAAAAGTTAAGTACGGTTTATTATTAGAGAATGGAACTGTTCTTTCACAAGGTAGCTATAATACCCGTCCAATCAACCTGGAACTATTTCTAAAAGACATGATAGATACAATTAACATGAACACAAGAAATACTATTGTAAGTGGGATTGCTATTAGTTTACCGGGATTTATTAATCCCCATACAGGGTATTCTGAAGCAGCAGGTTCTGTAAAGGCATTAAGTAAACAAAATCTAAAAGAATTATTAAAAGCAAAAACTTCCCTTCCGATTGAAATAGAAAACGATGGGAATTGTGCTGCGTTAGCCGAAAGCATCAGTGGTAATGCAAAAAAATTTACAGATTTTATTTGTATAACATTGGGAACCGGCGTTGGCGGAGGGATTTTCACTAACGGGAAGCTTTTGCGTGGTCACAGTTTTAGAGGCGGTGAATTTGGGTTTATGAAGAACCGGACTAAAAGAGGGCAATTTGAAGTATGGCATTCGAACGCTTCTACATCTGCCTTAATTCATTCCTATAAAAAATTAAAAGGCTTAAGTGAAAACGAAAATATTGATGGAGAGACAGTTTTTTTGGATTCTAATAATAATCATTCGGTTAGAAAACTAATTGATGATTGGACAAAAAACATAAGTTATGGAATTTATAACCTTACTGTAACTTTAAACCCTCAAAAAGTATTAATTGGCGGGGGCGTGGCCAATCAACAAGAATTGTTAAGCATGATTAATCATCAACTTGACCTTATTTCATGGTGGAAAGTATTCAAGGTACCTGTTGAACTATGTAAATATCAAAACGATGCTGGAATGATTGGCGCTTTGTATCATTTTTTACAAGAACAAAACCGGCCTTTTAAATAAAATAGCTGTTGTAATTGTGTATTAACTCAAATAAAAGAAACCCAATCCAAGGAATTTTTTGGACCGGGTTTCTTTTTAGTTTAGTTTCGCAATTTAACATAATGATTTAATAATCGGTTCCAATTGATTTTTCCAGATCCATTTTGGAGAATACCGTTGTTTTGCGATTATTTTTGCATGAATAACTGAATTGGTATCCATCAATTTGATAATGTTGTCAGCATGTTGAGTAAGATAAGCTTCTTCTGAAGGACGATAGATTTCACGAGTATTAAATCCAAAATTCTTGGCATCCCATTTCATAAAGTACGCATCCAATTGGCTCCCGAGTTCATTTAAAGCCGGCACCTGTTCGTTTAAAACAAGAAAATTCCCTCTACTTGCTGCTTCCAGGACAGTTAAACCAAAAGACTCTGAGTAAGAAGGACATATAAATAAGTTTGAAAGTGTGAAAAGTTCTAATACACTTTTTCTTGGGAGCCCTTTATTAAATTCTTTTATATCTGATGTGAATAATAAATCTCCATCATTTAAACCAAATTTTACCCCAATAGAGCGAACAAATTCCTTATAGGCCTCTGGAGAAGTATCTAACTTTGGGAATGTATCACAGAATATTACTTTGACAAGCTTGCTTGTTTTTACTTTTATTGCTCCGCATAGAGCAGCAACTTTATCAAATTTCTTTGCCCTCGTTAAACGACCAGGATAGACAACTAAAATATCCGGAGTCAGCAAATCAATATACTTTGATAATAGATTAACTTCCTCTGTTACAAAACCTAGTAGGTCAAGACTGTTATTTACTACTTTACAACGATCTTCAGGAACATTGTATTGTTTTGCCAAGGCTGAAATTCCAGATTGTGTTGGATAAATATACAAAGTATTAGGCATTGGTGTAAATCGGGCAGAGAAAGGCCATTTCGGGTTGGGGGGGCGTTTAACAGGCGCGGAGTGGGTAAATGCAAGGAATTTAAGGTTAGTCAGTTTCTCCTGAACTTTTCTAATTGCGATGTTATGGTGTAAATGCCACCCCTGGTAATGAATATCATGCATAAAACAGATATCAATATCTGCTAATTTTTTTACTAAGTCCTCTGCAATCACATCTGCCTCATTAAAAAAGGTATCATGTACCTCACCTTCTGACTGAATGTAGTTTTTCCAATGCATTTGTTTTCCTTCTAGATGGTTACATATTTTCACCCATTTAATTCGTTTATCTAGGAAAATTCCATAAAGTTTATTTAGCGGGCAGATGTCACTTACCAAAATTCTGGTTTCAATATTTGCATCAAGAAGCATTCGAACCTGTTCCGCTACTACATTTACCAAGGAATACGAACTATCTAAGCCATTAAACATTGTAAGAAGTGCTATTTTCATCTCTTAGCCTCTCCCTTAATTTAATAGAACATTTTGTTTGATGAACGTCTTATCATATGGAAAAACCCGGAAATTTGTTCGGTAGAGATTATTGCGAAAACAGAAAAATATTTCGAGGAACATATTTTATCTATTAACATACTATAATGATGGATTAGGCGAAAAAGGTGGCTTATTTAATGATAAATCTACTTCTGATAGGTAAAGATACAAAACTTAATACTTTCAATGAGAGCTTTTACCATGTTGAGAAAGAATTATCCCAAAAAACAAATTTAGCCATTTGGAGAGATTCTGGACATATACAGGATATTTTAAAGCATATAGCTTTTACACCTGATTTTATTCTTATTCAAAATGATATTGGGGGCAGTTTGAAACCTGTAGTTTACGGTTTATCAGATATTAGTATTCCTGTTGGGATTTTTATTGAGGATGTACACCGATTTATTGAAAAAAGAAGAGAATATATCAATTCCAATAACATTCAATACATTTTTTCTAATTACAAGCGGATTTTCAAAAAAATATATCCTGAATTTAAAAATCGACTCTGTTGGTTTCCTCACCATATTAATAGTGAAATCTTTAAGGATTATGGTTTACCAAAGGAAATCGATATGTTACTAATGGGGGCTGTAAATGGCGGTTATCCCTTGAGAGAAAAAATAGTTAAGCAATTTAAAAAAGATCCAAGATTTGTCTATCACCCCCATCCCGGATATCGAAAATATACGGAAGACGAAAAGGCTGAAATTTTTGTAACTGAAAGATATGCAATGGAAATAAATAGGGCAAAAATCTTTTTTACTTGTGGAACGAGAAGAAAGTTTCCGGTAATGAAATATTTTGAAGTTCCGGGATGCAGAACTTTATTGCTTGCTCCACAACTTAAAGACCTTGATGAATTGGGGCTTATTCCTGGTGAACATTATGTTAGTATTACGAAACATGATTTTTATGAAAAAGCAGAATATTATTTAGAACACGAGGACGAAAGGAATAGGATTGCGGACCAGGGTTATCAATTTGTCCAAACCCAACATACTACTTATAAAAGAGTAGAACAATTAATTGCGAAGATTGAAGAAATTTTAGGCAAACAATAGAATGTCCATAACTAACAAACAAGTAATACCTAAAAAATATGAATCATCAATGACAAGGGAATTTTCTTTTTTTATTAATAAATTTGGAAAAAGGTCGATTGTTTCTCCCTTTATCCTTTCATATATTATATGAGGTGAATGATCATGAATGAAAATAATTCAAAAGTAAATTCACACCAGAATGGAAATGTAACAAGGGAGCAGACCCTTAAAAAGGAATATAAGTACTTTACTAAAAAACCAAAAAGCAAAATTTGTTTTGCCATCCTTGTTCATAATAATCGTGAGCTTATTAAGGAACTAATCAATAATGTCCGATTTTTTTGTCCGAATAGCACATTCGTTTTATTTAATGGAGGGGGAGATCCATCCCTATGTGATGATTTAGGTGTACCTGTGTGTCCATCCAGTAGAAAATTAAAGTATGGATACACAACTATATATTTTCTTGAGACAATGGAATGGATTGAGGAACTGGGAATAGATTATGAATATTTTATTAATATAGATTCCGATGCTTTATTTATTAAGGACGGATATGAGAACATCATATCCGAACAAATGAGAGATACAGATTACATGGCCGTTAGACTAAGGATACCCGGACATAATTGGTTTATTGGAAAACAACTAAGAAAAGATATTGATAGATGGAAAGAATTATTCAGGCTTGATCCGTATTATGGTGTATTTAATGTTGGTCAAGTGATTAAAAGATCATTGGTTAAGGCAATTCTGGAACCGAGTAAAAAGGAAAAATACAAAAATGCTCTGTTAGAAACGATATCTTTTGGTTCTGATGAAATATTTTTTGTCAATATCGCACACGAATTAGGGTTTAAAATGAAAAAATATCCATACGTAAGTGACACGGATCTCATACGGTATCGTCCACATTTTAAACTGGATGAAATAATAGACTGTTTAAATAGCAAGAAGTTTAGTGGGTTGTGCCATCCAATTTATCGCCTTAAGAACGACCAAACACGAAGGTTAATTAAACAGCTGGCTTATAAATGCATGATTGAAAAATATTGTGACGAGATTTACCCTTGGTATGAAAAAGATGAGTCAAATTTTGCGCCTTCGCTGCCCATTAGAAGTAAATTTGGCAATAAAGAACTAATTGTACAGTCAGGTAATACGTTAACCCACTATTGGCAAAATAGAGTAAAAAAAATATGGAATAGGACCATAACGTTTGCTGAAGGGGTAAAGGATATTCCCGTTTTTCATGGGAATCGCTCTGGGAATTTTGAGGCAGCATGCAAGTTAGAAAGGGGCGGTATTGGATTTTGGTGGCGAGAGAATGAAAAACGAGGATATCCATGGCATGGCCCAATAGTAATTACTCAGGAAGATGTCGAACCTATCCTGCTTGATCAGTTGGAGGACGGCCGGACAATTCTGGTTTGTCAATCGGGAGACAAACTAACATATTGGGCTTGTTCCGTAGAAGGAGAATGGATAAAAGAACCGCCTCTATCATAAATACATTTTCTCAAAAACCGAAATACGTTATCCAAATCTTTTCATTTGTGATGTATAAAATTATATAACTGCTGTGACTTGTTAAGGGAGGTATAAAAAGTGAAGGTTTTGTTATTTACACCATCGTATCAACGTCCCTACATGATTCGTCAATGTATACTTAATATGAAAAACCAGTCGTATACAAATTTTACCCATTCAATCAGCATTATGTTTGATAATGAATTCGAAGTTAAAGATTATGAAATCTTATTTGATGATATCCTTGACGATCGATTTAAAATTCAGTACAAGAAAAATTCAAGGACCCATACAAATGCAATGACGACAATATCACAATGTCCAGAACTATATGATCTATATATTAAAATTGATGACGATGATATTTATAAAAAGGATTATGTGAAAACTGTAGTTGAATATTTTGAGACACATCAATGTGATATATTAAGCTCAAAAATAAGTTATCAACTGAATAACTACCATTTAGCAAAAGGTAATTACAAAAGTCTAGGTGGTCATTTTCCAAATAATAACTATCGAATGCCTATGACATTTGCATTTAGTCAAAAAGCATACCAAACTTTACTTACTATTAAAGATAATAAAAATTACGAGGATCTGCAGTGGAGGACTGCCTGGAGCAAGTATGGATTAAAAGACGATAATGTTGATAATTCAAGTAATATCATTTGGCATATTCATGGTAAAAATACATCAGTAAGTAGTTGGTTCCGCCCTAATTAAGATTCTTTTCAACACAGAAAGATCCTTGTAAAAAAGAATATGGTTTTTCGATTTGCCTGAAATGGAATAGAACTTCTATTTTTAGATTGATATACCACTTCCCCTAAGATTTACAATCTTTAATAGCTTCATATGAACAAAATGATACGAGGGGGAGAGAAATGAAAAAGATGAGGTTTCTGGTTCACCTATTGTTAATCATTGTCGTTGTTGTTATGTCTGCTTGCTCCAACACACAGAGCAGCGGGAAAGAAAAGAAGACACTTGAAGCTGCATTATGGGATAAAAATGTCAATCCTGCCGTAGATAAATCTATTGAAGCATTTAAGAAACAACATCCAGATATCAAGGTCAATGTCACCTATACACCTTGGGAGGATTATTGGACCAAGCTAAAACAAGTATCGGAGGCGGAAAAGGTCCGGATGTTTTCTGGATGAACGGACCGAACTTCTACCAATATGCTATTTCAGGATTTATCAAGGATATAGACCCTTATATTCAAAAAGATAGTGAATATAAAAAGGATAACTATTTCCCAGCCGTTGTGGATTTAATACGTATCAAGATAAGCTTTATGCGGCTCCTTATTTTATCGACTCTGTCGGGCTGTATTACAACAAAAAGCTTTTCGATGATGCAGGGGTTCCATACCCAGATGAAAACTGGACCTGGGCTGATATTGAAAAGGTTGCAAAGTAGTTATCGAATAAAGAAAAGGGTATTTATGGGTATTCCACTGATATCAAGCAAAGTCAAGCCGTTTATTACGATCTTATGCACCAAGCAGGAGGATACATTATCAGCGAGGATAAAAAGAAGTCTGGGTTTGATTCTCCCGAATCGAAAGAAGCCTTTCATTTTATCAAGAAGTTAATTGACAAGGGAATCTCGCCTTCAGCGAAAACGGTTATGGAGACGGAAGGCAAGCAGTTGTTCCTATCCGGAAAAGTGGCCATGATTCCTGCGATTT
The DNA here is from genome assembly GCF_018613205.1 of Bacillus sp. ISL-46. Lineage (NCBI taxonomy): Bacteria > Bacillati > Bacillota > Bacilli > Caryophanales > Bacillaceae > Bacillus > Bacillus sp. ISL-46. The sequence goes on along the minus strand of NZ_JAGGQR010000109.1, from coordinate 7,924 downwards.
CAGTTAGTGCAGGCGAATTTCAAGGGGTACTCGGTGATAAATTAGGGGTCGCTCCACTTCCTAAAGGCAAACAACAGGCTTCCATTGTTCACGGAATTGGTTGGGCGATGTTTTGGGATACGGAAGATTTAATGCGACACACAAGATTGTCATGGAACACAATTCTTAAAGAATTTTTTTATGACAAAGATTTTCCTAAAAGAAAATTAGGAAGAAAATGGTTATTCCCAACCGAAAAAACTAAAAAGTTTTTATTAGATTGGCTAGAAAAACAAAATGGATAGAAGCCCGTTTTTTGGGTTTTCTATCCATTTTTATTTCCAATTTTGTGACCAATTTAATGACCCTTTTTATGACCATTTTCTTGTGACCACTGACCGACCACTTTGACCGATTTTTGACCGACTGTTTTTGAAATTCTATAATATTTAATGAAAGAGTGAATCAGTAAAGTGTCGATTTATCAAGGTTATTGATACTTAAATAATCTTAAAAAAAGCATGATATAGCTACCGTACTGCGGTTCATACATGGGAAATCGATAACTATCAAACTAAATTCTAATTTAAAAAGCGGACAACAAGGCTGACAACAGCCCTAGTTGCCCGCTTTTTTTATTTGTATAAAAATAATGAAAAGGACAGCCTCTAATAAGAGACTGTCATCCAGTATTGGTTTCTTGCACAAAATTTATAATTCCAAGCTGGATTAATCTTGAATGCTATTTCACTTACAGTGATGCCACGCCCTCTTGAATACGTATAATCCGAAGATAAGGAATGCTAGGAAACCAATTACAGCGATAAGGAAGTTTAGAACGGTAACAATTAGACCACTTAGGCCGATTACTCCAAGCAACATAGTGACCCAGCCCAATACTACAAACAATAACCAAATGGCACCTGTTAAAAATCCAAGAAAAATTCCAAAAATCCCATAGCAAGAATGATTAGGACTCATATAAATTCACCCCCTGTCTGTCTATGGTTGTTCGATATTAATGTATGCAGTTGCTTGACAACTTGTTTATGAAATCACGAAAAGCGGGCTCAAAAAAGGCGCTAATAAAAAGTTTCTGACACTTTTGCTCTAATTGTGTTTATATAGTAGTAGAGGAAAACATTATTGGTATTGGGCCGAAAGAATACTATCCCTTCATACATAACGAACAATAAAATGGATTGTTAGGAGAAAGGAAGATTTCTATGCATTTAAACACAAAACTATGTGACCTACTGGATATTGCCTATCCAATTATCCAAGCTGGAATGGCTGGAGGTCCTACAACCGTGGATCTTGTTGCTAGTGTATCTAACGCTGGTGGGTTAGGGACTTTGGGTGCGGCCTATATGAAACCGGAGGAGATAAGAAAAGCTATCAGGGAAATTAAGGATCGGACAACAAAGCCATTTGCCGTGAACTTGTTTTGTACAAATTTGAAAGATCAATATGAAGGAGTAGAAGAGTCACAGAAGGTACTTAATGACATTAGAGGGAAATTAGGAATCGAATTCACTGAACAACAAGTCGTAACGAACAACTTTTTTGAGGAACAGTTTGAAGTGTTAATCGATGAAAACGTACCTGTCATTTCAACTGCATTCGGTGTCCTTCCCAAAGATAAAATGACAGTCGCAAAGCAACATAACATCATCATTACTACCATGGTAACAACTGTTCGTGAAGCGAAACTTGCTGAGGATAGTGGGGTAGATATCATTATTGCCCAAGGGAGTGACGCTGGTGGTCATCGAGGAACTTTTGAAATTGAAAAAAACACCAATGGTGCAGCAATCGGAACCTTTTCACTTGTTCCTCAGATCGTGGATGCTGTTACGGTGCCGGTTGTTGCTGCAGGGGGAATAATGGATAGTCGCGGCCTAGTTGCCTCATTAGCTTTAGGTGCGCAGGGGGTGCAAATGGGGACCGCTTTCTTAACGACCCTTGAGTCGGGAGCACATCCTGTATATAAACAATCACTAATCAACAGTACAGAAGAAAGTACGGTTATTACGAAAGTATTTTCCGGCCGTCCAGCGAGGGGAATCAACAATGCTTTTATTCAAACGTACCATGACGCCAATATCTCTCCAGCGGATTTCCCAACCCAAAATACCCTGACAAATGATATTCGTAGAGAAGCAGCTTTGCAAAATAAACCCGAATATATGTCATTATGGGCAGGTCAGGCAATAAGACTATTACAAAACGAAGTATCCGCTAGTAAAATTATCCATGATTTAGTTACAGGTGCCACACGTTTACTATCTTTCAAATAGTTTGGGACAAACCATGCTTCTAAAACTCGTTGAAAACAGAGTATGGATATTTCGAATTCCTACCATTGTAGCGTTGAATATAGTAAAATAAGTGAGGATTAAAAAATTAACTACAGAAATTGAAATAGTGTGGAGGATCTAAGGTGACATACCAACAAAACAAAAGATTTAAACTTTTTTCATTGAATTCAAATCAAAAGCTAGCAGCAGAGATAGCAGAGCTATTGGGCTGTGAGTTAGGCAAAAGTTCAGTATCTCATTTTAGTGATGGAGAGATTCAAATCCATATAGAAGAAAGTGTTCGAGGCAGTGAAGTATATATCGTTCAATCTACTTCCTACCCTGTTAATGATAATATTTTGGAACTCCTCATTATGATTGATGCCTTAAAAAGAGCATCAGTTGGAGTAATCAATGTTGTCATTCCATACTATGGGTATGGACGGCAAGACAGAAAGGCACGTTCGCGCGAGCCAATTACGGCAAAACTAGTCGCTAACCTTTTAGAAACTACTGGAGCAACTAGAATTCTTACAATGGACCTCCACACATCACAAATTCAAGGTTTCTTTGATATCCCTGTTGAACATCTATATGGTGTTCCAATCCTTGGACAGTATTTTCAGGAAAAGGGATTGGAAGATATTGTTATTGTGGCGCCTCATAACGGCAGTATCGGCAGAGCGAGGAAAGTGGCCAACCTATTACATGCTCCAATTGCTCTGATCGATAAAAGAAGATTTGAGGAAAATGGTGTCGAAACCACTAATGTAGTTGGTAATGTAGAAGGAAAAAATGTGATTATTATTGACGATTTAATTGATACAGGAGAAACTATTGTGTTAGCAGCTAAGGCACTAGCAGAAAATGGGGCTAAAGCGATCTATGCAGGATGTACTCATCCTGTTTTTACAGACAAGGCGATTGAAAAAATTGAAGCATCACCAATTAAGGAATTAGTGGTGACGAATACAATTCAGTTACCTGAAGATAAAGTCATTAGCAAAATCAAAACGATATCTGTTGCTCCATTGCTTGTAGAGGCAATCGATCGGATTCATAATGAAAAAGCAGTAAGTCCGTTATTTGAATAAGTTTATTGTTCGAAGCCAACTATATATTTTGTTGGCTTTTTTATTTGTTAGAGAATCTAGAAAAAGTTTATGACCAGATAATAAATCCTGGTATTGGGCAGTAGTTATAAATCTAAATAATTTACAATGATTTTTAAAATGATATTATTGTAAGAGGGAATTGCATTTAATAGCTTGTTTTAATACCAGATACTAATATCTTTGGGTATTTCTTACAGGCAGAGTTCCATAGGGAACCCACTAATACTATCAAGATTGGAGTTTGATTAAAGTGGAATTGAAATCATTGATCGTACCAGAACACTTTAATTTAGCAAGTGAAATCTCAAAGCATGCCTCAGATAAAATTGCCTTGCGATGGGAAAATGAACTTGGGGAAACAAAAACGATCTCTTATGCTCAGTTAATCACGAATGCAAATAAACTTGCCAATGGGTTAACTAAATTAGGATTAGAGAAAGGTGATCGGGTTGTCGTAATGACCACTCGTCTCATTGAATCTTATGTCATCTACTTAGCATGTTTAAAGGCAGGGCTTGTCATTAGTCCTACTTCAGAATTGCTTAGGGCAAAGGATTTAGTTTATCGCTTAAATCATTCTGAAGCTAAAGCCGTCATTTCATATTTTGATTTGGTAAAAGAATTTGAAAATATTAACGAGGAAACACCGTTTTTACAATATAAAATCGCGTTTGGTCTAGAAGTACCAAATTGGCTCTCGTTAGAAGCGTTAATCGAAGAGGAATCAGAAACCTTTATCGATGTAGAAACACTGAGTGAGGATTATGCTTTTTTAGCTTATACATCTGGGACAACCGGGCAGCCAAAAGGGGTTGTCCATAGCCATGGATGGGGATTTGCTCATTTAAGAATTGCCGCTTCAAAATGGCTGAATATTAGTGAAGAGGATCTGGTTTGGGCCACAGCTTCCCCAGGGTGGCAAAAATGGGTCTGGAGTCCATTTTTATCGATATTGGGTTCAGGGGCAACAGGTTTTATCTATCATGGCAGGTTCAATCCCCATAAATATTTACGGCTTCTTCAAAATAACAAAGTAAATGTTTTATGCTGCACACCTACTGAATATCGGATGATGGCTAAATTAGATGACCTTTCAAACTTCGATCTATCGCCATTACATACTGCTGTTTCCGCAGGAGAGGCACTTAATCGTGAAGTCATCGATGTGTTTAAAAATCAATTTAACATCCTGATTCGGGATGGGTACGGTCAGACTGAAAGTACGTTACTGATTGCCAATTTAAATATAGATGAGAAAAAATTAGGCTCAATGGGGCAGCCGCTGTTATCAAAATTTATTGAAGTGGTTGATGAAAATGGCCAACCTGCTCCTATAAAGGAAGTTGGGACGATTGCGATTAGAAGCGATTTCCCAGCATTATTTAAACAGTATTATAAAAATCCCGAGACAACGGCGGCTTCCTATAATAATCAATACTTTTTAACGGGTGACCGGGCATTTAAAGACGAGGATAACTATTTTTGGTTCCAAGGAAGAAAAGATGATGTAATCATCAGCTCTGGCTATACGATTGGACCTTTTGAAGTGGAAGATGCTTTAATGAAACATAAATCGGTGAAAGAGTGCGCGGTAGTCGCTTTACCGGACCCAATCAGAGGAAACATTGTCAAAGCATTTGTGGTATTGAAAGATGGGATTTCCAATTCAATGGAGTTAACAAAGGAATTGCAGGGCTTTGTTAAAAATTTAACAGCACCTTATAAATATCCACGGGTGATTGAATATATCGAGGCACTACCTAAAACAGATTCAGGAAAAATTCGTCGGATTGAACTTCGAACGCAGCGATAATAGAAGAAAGGCAAATTTGCGATTCTGACAGCCCTTGGCGAGAGTCACATTAAAACACTATACTCTCTTCCAATTCGTGGTATAATAATCAAAGTTCATTTTACAAATATTGTCGTTGAATTTCCAAAAATCCATTAAAGAAGTGTCGTGTAATGAATAAATTAGAACTGAATATTAGGCATAGAACGGTATCTATATTAGATAAGTATTTTACTGGCGAATCGATAGATTACAAGAAAATATTTGCAATCATCTTGCCCCTTTTCGTAGACCAGGCCTTTTTAATCTTAATGAGTTTATTAAATACAGCGATGATCAGTTCTGCAGGAGTAGCTGCAGTCAGCGCGGTGAGTATGGTAGATTCATTGAATATTTTCTTGGCCAATGTATTTATTGCTGTGGCAACAGGTGGTACCGTTATTGTGGCCCAATATAAAGGCAGCGGTAACTCAGCGATGGTGTCTAAAACAGCGACCCAAGCGATATCTGCCTGTACCATATTTTCAGTCCTAATCAGCGCTCTTGTAATTATTTTTCATACACCAATCCTAAACATGTTATTTGGTAAAGCGGAAGCAGACGTGTTTCAAAACGCAAGAATCTATCTCATCGGAAGCTGTCTTTCATATCCGTTAATCGCGATCTTTCAAGCGGTGACGGGGGCCTTAAGAGGTGTCGGAGAGACAAAACCTTGCTTAAATTTATCATTAATCATGAATTTAACGAATACGATTCTAAATGTTTTGCTTATTACGATTTTTAAAATGGGTGTGGAAGGACTCGTGGTTTCAACGATTCTAGCACGAGTTTTGGGAATGGTTGCTTCATTAATTTATGTCTTAAAATATAATGAGACGATCCGTTTTCGGATAAAAAGCGCATTCCGAATAGATATGTCTATTCTCAAGAAAGTGATGTTTATTGGTCTTCCGTTTGCTGCAGAACAGATATTTTTCAATGGTGGAAAACTGTTAACGCAAACGTTTATTGTTCAATTAGGCACCCTTTCAATGACGGTATATGCTATCGGTAATGCCATTGCTTTGTTATATCAAATCGGACCAAATGCACTCGGCATTGCAATTGTTACGATTGTTGGGCAGTGTGTTGGACGTAGGAATATAGAGGACGCTAGGAAATTCATTTATTCGTTGATTGGACTTTCCTCCATCTTCTTTGTTGTTGCAGATCTTATATTATTGCCATTGTTTCCGTTATTGATAAAATTGTTCAACCCACCTGATGAAATTGTTCCAACCATATTTACACTTATCCTGATATCTGCCATTGCCCAGCCAATCTTGTGGTCACCGAGTTTTATTATGCCATCAGCCCTAAGAGCAGCTGGCGATTCGAACTTTACTTCGATTGGTTCTTTGCTGTCAATGTGGTTATTACGGGTGGTCCTAGGTTATATTTTAGGTATTACCTTAGGTTTTGGGATTATCGGTGTATGGGTAGCGATGATTGTAGAATGGGGTGCACGTGGAATCATCTTTGGATGGCGATTCAAAGGGAAAAAGTGGTACGAGCATAAACTTGTATAATAAATTCAGATAGAACCTCCTCAACATGCATTTGAGGAGGTTTTTTCATATAATCATCATAGATAATGTTTGAAGGAGGATCATCTTGGATCAACAAGGAGTCATTTCAATTGGAGAAGCATTTGTAGATTTTATTTCAATAGACCAAACCAATACCCAATATAAACAACTATTAGGCGGCGCTACTGTTAACGTGGCCGTCGGTACAAGGCGACTCGGTATCCATGCTTATTATTTATGTAAACTTGGAACCGATGAAATTAGTCAATTTGTAGAACAAGAATTTAGGAAAGAAAATATCAATACTTCATTTTCTGTCCACTCACCGAGTAAAAAGATTTGCGGTGTCTATGTTCATATTAATGCAAGCGGTGAGCGGTATTTCCACACTTACGTCAACGACACTCCAGATGAAGTATTAACTGAAGACGAATTAAGAAGGGGAGTTTTTGAACAGGCGAAGATCTTTTATTTTGGATCAGGAACTCTCTTTCATGAAAAAGCAAAAAAGACAACAGAAGCTGCGCTAAAATATGCCAAAGATTTCAGCAATATGATTGCTTTTGACGCTAATCTTCGTCTAAAGCGCTGGGTAAATGAGCAGCATTGTCGTCAAACTGTTTCTTCTTTCCTTAAATATGCACATCTAGTGAAGCTGGCGGAAGATGAGTTGAACTTTTTAACAGAAACAAATTCAATAGAGGCTGGATTAGAAAAAATATCTAAATGGAAGATTCCCTATCTGTTTATAACGATGGGGAGCAAAGGTGCATGTGCTGTTATTAATGGTCACAAAGTTTTTGTTCCTGCTCCGACAGTAAAAGCCATTGATACGACCGGTGCAGGTGATGCATTTATGTCAGCCCTGTTGTATTGTTTTCACGAAAAAGGAATGCCGGTTAAACTATCTCAAATAAAAGAGTACCTTCAATTTGCAAATAGAATAGGAGCAGCAGCGACAACAGAAATCGGCTCCCTATCTGCCAACTTTAGCAAAAAAATCTGAAGTGTACGATCAAGTTGAAGGTAATAAAACGCCACTAGTTGCTTAGTCCGATATTGAAATGGACTCAGGTTTTTATTATTGGATGTTATTAAATGTTATTGTTGATTTTTTTATGGAGATAAAATGGTAATAATTGGTACCTTGCGATAAAAATCTGATAAAAA